>JACPQN010000089.1 GCA_016190485.1 Chloroflexota bacterium | reverse complement strand
AGGCTTCCACGCCATCCCCGTGCCGCGCTGGGCGCTGGGGGTGCTCAGCACGGTGTTCATCGTGGGAGCAGCCCAGTTCTTTGTGGATTCGAAGGGGGTCCAGGGCGCCTTCACCGCCGTCTCCTTCGGCGACGGCGCGGGACGGGTGACCGTGGGAGAGGCGGCGCCGGACTTCGTAGCGGCAGACCTCAGCGGCAATCCGGTGCGCCTCAGCGACTTCCAGGGCAAGCCGGTCTGGATCAACTTCTGGGCCACCTGGTGCCCGCCCTGCCGGGCGGAGATGCCCGAGATCAACGCCGCCTACAAGGAGGCCAGGGCCGCCGGCCTGGCCCTGCTGGCCATCAGCGTCAGCGAGGACCGGAACATCGTGGCCACCTACCTCCAGCAGACTGGGGTCGCCATACCGGCGCTGCTGGACCGGGAGGGGCTGGTGGCCTCCCGCTATGGCGTGTCCGGGTTTCCCACCCACGTATTCATTGACAGGGAGGGCGTTGTGCGAGATATTCGCGTAGGAGGCCTTAACCAGCGGGCGATCCGTGAGCGCCTGTTGACCATCCTGACACCCTAGACCTGCTGACATGCCATGATCGCCGCACTGCTGGCCCGGACCGGCCTGTCCTTCCGCCTCATGCTGGGCGTTGGGGCGGGTTTCCTGGCGTTGTTTCTGGCCATGGGCTTCCTGGCCATGCAGGCCCTGGAGGAGAGCGGCCGCATCATCCTGGAAGAGCGGCAGGCCAGGGCCAGCATGGCCGCGGAGGAGATGGACCGCTTCATCGCCCAGGCCTTCTACGAGCTGGAGAGGGCCACCGACTTCGCCCCCTTCGATCCCACAGCCCGCCTGTTGGACGCTGAGCACCACATGCTGGCCCACGCCTACGGGCGGCTGGGCAGCTTCTCCCGGGGCGTCTCCTTCCTGGACCGGAACGGCCGCATCGTCATGACGGAGCCGGCCGCCCCTGAGCTGCTGGGGATGGACCTCTCGCAGCAACCCCACATCCGGGAGGCCCTGGAGACGGGCCGTCGCAGCGTGTCCCCGCCCCATCTCAACGTCCGGGAAGGCCGCCCCGTGGTGGCCCTGGCGGTCCCGGTGAAGGACGCCTCTGGCCGCGTCATCTCCCTCCTCTCGGGGCTGGTGGACCTGGCCGACTCTCCCATCGGCCACGCGCTGATCACCGCCACCACCAGAGGCACCACCTTCCATGCCGACGTGGTCGCCACGGACGGCACCGTGGTAATGTCAACCTCGCCGGAACACGTGCTCCAGCCCGGCGAGCACCTGGAGTTCTACCTCCGGGCTTTTGCTGAGGGAAAAAGAACTATCGAGACGGTCCCCTACATCGAGCACGGGGTGGTGGAGGGCCAGCACGTCATGGCCTTCCAGCTCCTGCGCAACGCGCCCTGGGGCCTGAGCCTAGGCGCCGACGAGGGGGAGACCTTTGCCCCCGTGAACGATTTCCGCCGCACCCTGGTGATGGCGGGGCTGCTCTTCTTCCTGGCGGTGCTCTCCCTTACCCTGGCCGGGGCTCAGCTCATGGTGCGCCCGGTGCAGGCCCTCACCGAGGCGGCCCAGCGCATGGCGGGGGGAGACCTCTCCCAGCGCATCGGCGTGACGGAGGGAGGCGAGATTGGCGCTCTGGCCACCAGCCTGGAGACCATGCGCCAGCGGCTGGACGGCTCCATCAGCGAGATCACCCAGCTCAATGCCACCCTGGAACAGCGGGTCGAGGCCCGCACCCTGGAGCTGGCGGAGCGCAACCAGGAGATGGCCGCGACGGCCGCGCTGGCCGAGCGGATCAACGCCTCCCTGGACCTGGAGGAGGTGCTGCGCAGCGGCCTGGAGGGCGTGCTGGACGTGGTAAAGGCCGACGGCGGGGCCATCTGGCTGAGCCAGCAGCCCACCGGAGACCTCCGGATGCGGGTCCACAAGAACCTGCCGGAGGAGTTCTTGGTGGCCGAGAGCCGCCTGGCCTGCGGTGACTGCCTGTGCGGCCTCATCGCCGCCCAGGCCCAGCCCATCCTGATCCACGACCTCGTCACCAACCCCCTGGCCATCCGCGACGCCTGCCGCCACACGGGGTTCACCCGCCTTATCGGCGCGCCTCTGATCTCCAAGGGCACGGTGCGGGGGGTGTTCATGCTGGGCGCCGCCGGCGGGGCCTTCGACGAGCACGACGCCCGCCTGGTGACCGCCGTGGCCCACCACCTGAGCGTGGCGGTGGAAAACGCCACCCTCTATGAAGAGCTGCAGCAACAGGAGGCGCACCTGCGCCACCTGCTGGAGCGGATGATCGGCGTCCAGGAGGCGGAGCGGAAGCGCATCGCCCGGGAGCTCCACGACGAGACCGGACAGGCCCTCACCGCGCTGATCATGACCCTGGAGAGCACCGCCGACGGGCTCTCGCCGGCCCAGGAGGTCATTCGGGGGCGGCTGGGGCGCGCCAAGGATATGCTGCGCGCGACCCTGGAGGACATCCGTAAGATCATCCTGGACCTGCGCCCCACCGCCCTGGACGACCTGGGACTGGTGGCCGCGCTGCGGCGCTATGCCGAGGCCCATCTGGAGCCCCTGGGAGTAACCAGCCAGATCGTCGCTTCCGGCTACCAGGACGGCCTGTGGCCGGAGACGGAGGTGGTGCTCTTCCGTATCGGCCAGGAGGCCATCAACAACGTGGCCCGCCACTCGGGCGCCCGCAACGTGCGCATCGAGGTGCGCCGGGCGGCGGACGGGGTGGAGCTGGACGTGGAAGATGATGGCAAGGGCTTCGACTGGCAGGAGCTGGAGCGCGCCGATGACCCCATGAAGGGCCTGGGACTGATGGGCATGCAGGAGCGGGCCTCCTTCTTCGGCGGGAGCTGCCGGGTGATCTCCCAGCCCGGGCAGGGCACCCAGGTGCACGTATCGGTGCCATCTATGGAGGGGGCGGGGGTGCGGAGTGGCTAAGATTCGGGTGCTGGTGGTGGATGACCATACGGTGGTCCGAGAGGGCATCCGCCTAGTGCTGGAGGCCCAGACGGACATGCAGGTCATAGGCGAGGCCAGCGAAGGGCGCGAGGCGGTGGCCAAGGTGCAGCAGCTCAAGCCCGACGTGGTGTTGCTGGACCTGGCCATGCCGGGCCTGGGCGGCCTGGACGCCACCCGCCTCATCAAAGCCCAGCACCCCGAGGTGCAGGTGCTCATCCTCACCATGCAGGAGGGGGAGGAGTATTTCTTCAAGGCCCTCAGCTACGGCGCCTCCGGGTATCTGCTCAAGGGGGCCAGCACCTCAGACCTGGTGGCGGGCGTGCGCGCCGTCTACTCCGGCGGCGTGGCCCTGGGGCCCCTGGTGGCCAAGAAGCTGGTGACCGACTACCTGACTCATTCCGGCGAAGCCTCTGCCTCCTATGACGGCTTGAGCCCCCGGGAGCGGGAGGTGCTCACCCTCATCGCCCAGGGCAGGACCAACCAGGAGATAGCCGACACCCTCTTCCTCAGCGTGAACACCGTGCAGACCCATCGCGCCCACATAATGGAAAAGCTCAACATGCACAACCGCACGGAGCTCATCAAGTACGCCATCCAGAAGGGCTTGCTGGACCCTAACGCGTAGCGCGATCGGCCGGCGTCACTACTCGGGGGGAGCTAGGCTCCCCCTTTTAGGTTCCCTCAGTAACGTCCTTCTCCCTTCCTACCAGTAAGGCCGCTTCGTCAGTCCCTGCTAGCGGACATCACACCTGGCGCCCCCGAAATCACTGGTGACAGTGATGGTAGCGCTGTGCGCTCCGCCCTAGCATGAGCGTGATGGGCGTCACACGGATCACGAGCCGATGAGACGCCACAGCGCTCGGCGAGGGTTTGAGCAGAAAGGGCAGGAAGATGCGGGGCATGGTGCGGCGGTTACTGCGATGGCTCAGCGCCAGCGAGAAGGGCCAGAGCATCGTGGAGTTCTCGCTGACGGCCCCCTTTCTGCTGGTCATCGGCCTGGGCGCCGCCGATGTAGCCCGGGCCACCTACAGCTTCCTTGCCGTGAACAACGCCGCCGCCAATGGGGCGCTCTACGCCTCGCTCAGCGCCAGCAATGCCAGCAACACCAGTGGCATCCAGACCGCAGCGTTGGCCAACACCCAGGTGCTGGGGAACACCACGCCCTCCAATCCCAGCGTTTCCTCCCAGACCCAGACCGATGGTGGTGGTTTTCAGTCGGTCTCCATCACGGTGACCTACCAGTTGGAGACGGCCGGCTGGCCCGGGGTCCCCAACCCCGTGATGATCAGCAAGACCATCGTGATGCGGGTGATGCAATGAACTGGCGCAGATTGCTGCGACGGCTCAGAACGGGAGAAGGCGGCCAGGCGCTGGTGGAGTTTGGCCTGGTCTCGCTCACGCTCCTGGTGGTGCTGGTGAACGTCGTCGACCTCATGCGGGCCTTCTGGCACTTCAACACCCTGGCCTTTGCTGCCCAGGAGGGCGCTCGCTACGCCATCGTCCACGGCGCCAGGTCCGACAGCCCGGTCAGCTCCGGCGACCCCAGCGCCGTGGTGAACCTGGTACAGGGCCAGTCCTTCGGCGTGGACCCGGCGCACCTGACGGTGCAGGCCACCTGGCCCGACGGCAACAACAACCCCGGCAGCCGGGTCCAGGTCGCCACCAGCTATAACTACGAACCGATTCTCCTGGGCTGGGCCGCCATCACCCTGAGCAGCAGAGCTGAGATGGTGATCCAGCAGTAGAGGCGCAGCATGGCTCACCAGCCCCTGGGAGCCGCCGTATCGAAGGAAACTGGGCAGGTCCTGACGCTGGTCGCGCTGTTCATGACCTGTCTGCTGGTCATGCTGGGCCTGGCCATTGACCTGGGCTTTCTCTACTACTTCCGCCGCCACGCCCAGACCGCCGCCGACGCGGCTGCCCGGGCAGCGGTGCTGCACCTCTATCCCGCCACCAGAGACGAGACGCTGGCGCGCCAGGCTGCCCTGGACTACGCCGCCACCAATGGTTTTGACAACAACGGCACCGAAAACACCGTCACCGTGAACATCCCGCCCCTCTCAGGCCCTTATGCCGGCAACACCAACTTTGCAGAGGTCCTGGTCACCCGGAGCTTCACCACCGTCTTCCTGTCCATCGTCTCCCGGGACTGGGCCGAGGCCTCCGCCCGCGCGGTGGGCGGCGTGAAGGACGTCCTTTCTAGCATCGCTTTCCTCTCCCTGAGCACCAGCGCCTGCCCCGCAGTGCGGCTCAGCTCCGACGCGCAGCTCACCGTGACCAACGGGGCTTTCGTAGTGAACGGCACCTGCTCCGAGGCCCTGCGGGTCTCCAGCACGGCCGTCCTGACCGCCCCGTCCGTCCAGGTGGTGGGCGGCTACCGCAAGGACGCCGGCGCCACCATCTCTCCCACGCCCCAGACGGGCGCCACCGCCGGCGTCGACCCCCTGGCGTCGCTGGCGGCGCCCTCCTTCACCGGCCTCACGGTACGTCACGGCACGGCTGCCTCGCCCAGCACCTGGGACCTCAGCAGTGGCGCCACCACGCTGAACCCAGGCATCTACTATGGCGGACTCCGGATCAGAGGCTCGGCCACCGTAACCATGCAGTCGGGCGCCTATATCATGGCGGGCGGTGGCCTCACCGTGTCCGATACGGCCACACTAAACGGCAGCGGCGTCTTCATCTACAACACGAAGGACCCCTCCAACTCCTCGGGCGCCGGGGCCTACGCCTCCGTGTCCCTCGACGTCGACGCTCCTGGCGGCGTGACCCTCAGCCCGCCCTCCTCGGGCGCCTATACGGGTATCCTCCTGTTCCAGGACCGGGCCAATACCCTGCTCTTCCAGATACGCGGCTCCCTCAGCAGCCTGGCCGGGACCCTCTACTTCCCCACCGCGGCGGTAGAAGCCCGGATCGCCGGCGGCGCCCACACGGCCCAGATCATCGCCCTGGAGTTCCAGATGACCGCAGGTGGCAGCTCCCTCACGGTGAACCTCAACGCCTCTGCCGCGTACCGGACCTCCCAGGCCTACCTGAGCGAGTAGCCTCCACCTCGCTCCGTAGCTCTTCACTGCTACCTTGTACCCCCAGTAACTACTCTGGGACACAAAATCATCACCTCAGAGGATGGGGGGGCAGTACCTCCGACCCTAGTATGGGATACGAAGCCGTAGTAGGAGGTGCCCTGTGCAACGCGGCCACCTGATCCTCATTGGCGCCAGCTACCGTACTGCGCCCCTGGCAGTGCGGGAGCGCCTCGCCATCAACGACGACGCCGCCCCGGAGGCACTGCGCTACCTCAAAGAGTACGCCAGCGAGTCACTGGTCCTCTCCACCTGCAACCGCACCGAGATCTACCTGGTAGGGCACGACGCCGAGCAGACCCTCTACGGGGCCATGAACCTCTTCTCCACCCGCGGCGGCCGCTCCTTCCAGCGGCAGGAGCTCGGCCTCTATGTCCTCACCGACGACTCCGCAGCCCGCCACCTCATGGATGTGGCCTCCGGGGTCGACTCCCTGATTCCAGGCGAGCACGAGATCCTGTCCCAGGTCCGCCGGGCCAGCAGGCTGGCCCGGGAGGCCGGAAGCCTGGGGCCCGTGCTGAGCCGGCTCTGCCAGATGGCCCTCCACGCGGGCAAGCGGGCCCGCACCGAGACCGCCATCGGCCAGCACCCGGCCTCGGTGAGCCTGGCCTCGGTGCGCCTGGCCCAGGAAGTGTGCGGCCCCCTCCAGGGCCGGGCGGCCCTGGTGATCGGCGCCGGGCAGACCGCCAGCCTCACGGCCCAGGCGCTCCAGTCGTGCCGCATCGGCGCGATCCACGCCGCAAACCGCACGCTGGCCAAGGCCCAAGAGCTGGCGCAGCGGGTGGGCGGCCAGGCCTGGGGGCTGGACGCCGTGGAAGCGCTGCTGCCCCAGGTGGACCTGGTGATCTCGTGCACCAGCGCGCCGGACCTCGTGCTGACCGTGGAACAGATCGCCGCCGCCCAGATGGAGCGGGACGGGCGGCCGCTGCTCCTCATCGACCTGGCGTTGCCCCGGGACATTGACCCCCAGGCGCGGGAGCTGCGGCATGTGGCGCTCTATGACTTAGAGGACTTGGAGTCCATCTGTGAGCGCAATCAGGCCGCACGGCGGCGGGCGCTGGCGGACGTGGAGGCGATCGTGCGGCAAGAGTCGGAAGCCTTCATGGACTGGTGGGAGAGCCAGGAGACCATCCGCACCGTGGCGCGCCTCCGCGTCTGGGCGGAGGCGCTGCGCCAGGGCGAGCTGGAGAAGTCCCTGCGCAAGCTGGCCCATCTATCGCCCCAGGAGCGGCAGGCCATCGGCGCGCTGACGGAAGCGCTGGTGCACAAGCTGCTCCACGCGCCTACGGTCTATCTCAAGTCCTCTGACCCTCGGGAGGCCGAGCGCACCGCCTGGGAGGTGTTCGGCCTGCGCCCTCCGCTCAGCGACCAGATCCACAGCCTGCTGGAGTACAAGAGTGAGAAGATCAGCCATGGTTAACCCCCTCCCCCCGCTGGATCCTCCCCTGACCGTCCGGCAACCCCGCCGCCGCTGGCGCGCGTGGGTCGTCGCCGGTCTTGCGGCGGTGATCAGCACGCTGGCGCTGACCGGCTGCGGTGTGGCCGCTGCGTCCTCCAGCTCCGACGTTGCTGAAGGCAGGCGCCTCTACAAGGCCGAGTGCGTGAGCTGCCACGGCGACAAGGGCGACCGGATCCCCGCCTCGCCCATGGCCTCCGCGGAGTTCCTGAGCAGCCGGGGTGACGCTACCCTCATGGCCGTCCTGGCCGAGGGCAAAGGCGTCATGCCCGCGTACGGCAAAGACCGGGGAGGGCCTTTCAACGACGATCAGATCCGGGCGGTGCTGGCCTATCTCAACTCCGCCGCCGGGCGCACCAGCTCCAGCCTGCTGGCCGAGGAAGGGCGCAAGGTCTTCAAGGAGAACTGCGTCCGCTGCCACGGCGAGAAGGCCGACCGCATCCCCGCGGCGCCCCTGAACGCCAAGGGGTTCCTGGATACCCGCACCGACTCCGAGCTGGTGCGGACCATCTCTGAAGGGAAGGGGCTGATGCCCGCTTGGGCCAAGAATCGGGGCGGCTCCCTAGGGGACGACCAGATCCGCTCCGCCGTCGCCTACCTGCGTTACAACGTGGACGTGGACGTGGCGCTGCGGGCCCGCCAGGGTCGGGAGCTCTACGTGGGCAACTGCCTCTCCTGCCACGGCGAGCGGGGTGACCGGGTACCCAGCGGTAACCTGGCCTCCTCTGACTACCTGGCCAAGCTGGGAGACGGCGCCCTGATCGCCGTCATCTCCGATGGCAAGGGCTTATCCCCCGCCTTTGGGCGCGCGAAAGGCGGCTCCTTTGGCATTGCGGAGACCGCTGCGCTGCTGGCCTACCTCAAGTCCTGGGCCGGGCTGCGGGCCACGGCGGCCCTGGCCGGGCCGGAGCAGGTGGGCACCGGGCGAGACCTCTTTGTGCGCAACTGCACCCCCTGCCACGGTGAGACCGGCGACAAGGTCTCCGGCGTGCAACTCAAGTCCAAAGACTTCCTCAGCTTCCGCACAGACCGGGTGATCCGCCAGACCATCGTCCAGGGCAACGCCAAGGGCATGCCCTCGTGGGGCCAGTCTAACGGCGGGCCTTTCGCCGACGGGCAGATCGACGCCATCCTCCAGTTCCTGAAATCCGCCGCCACGCCCGGCGCCCAGGCGCTGCCGCCGGCCGCCGGGGCGGGCGAGGCCGCCGGCGGCAGCGCCGCGGGATTGGGGCAGGCCTCGGCCGCCCTGGTGAGCATGGGCAAGGAGATCTTCACCAAGACCTGCGTGGCCTGCCACGGTGAGACCAGAGACAAGGTGCCCACCTGCAAGCTGGCCGACAAAGACTGGCTCTCCCAGAAGGGCGACAAGGGGCTGGTGGACGCCATCACCAACGGCAAGCCGCCCATGATGCCCACCTGGGACAAGGCCAAGGGCGGGCCTCTGGGCGACGACGAGATTCAGGCGGTGGCCGCCTACCTCAAGGACGCGGCCGGCTTGAAAGGTGGCGCCACTGCGGCCGCGCCGGCCTCCGGCGGGGGCGATAGCACACCCAGTGCTTCGCCCGGCGCTGCGGCAGCGCCGGCGGCGCCCAGCGCCGTCGCGGGATCCCTGGTGGCGCTCAGCGATAGCACTACCCCCAGCATCGCTGTGGGGAAAGAGGTCTTCACCAAGAACTGTGTGATGTGCCACGGAGCCGACGGCATGAACCAGCCCGCCTGCAGGCTGGGCTCCAAAGAGTGGCTGCAGAATATGAGCGAGGAAGGGCTGCGCGCCCGGATTACCACAGGTAAACCGGCTTCTGGCATGCCCACCTGGGGCAAGTCCAAGGGCGGGCCCCTGGGCGACAACCTCATCACCGCCGTCATGATGTACCTCTACGACGGCATCAAGCCGTAGCAGGGGTTGCAGACTGCCTCCTGGGCAGAGGCGAAAAGGAGGGCTTCCATGGACGAGACAGCGTCGCGCAACCATCCTGTCCTGTCACGGCGGGTTCTGAGCGCCGTCCTGAGCTTGCCGAAGGGCCTGCCGGAGCCGCTGGCGGACGCCAGCCTCAAGGTGCTGGCGGTGGCCACGGCTCTCCTCATCCTGGGTTTCGGCGGCTACTACTTCTTCAACCGCTACTACCATCAGGAAGCCGCGGTGCAGAACCTGGAGATCCGCCGCCTGGAGGCCGACGTTATCAAAGACCCGCAGAGCGCTGAGCCCCGGGTGCGGGTAGCCTGGGCTTACCTGGACCAGGGCATGGTGGATCAGGCCGTGGTCCAGTTCGGCGAGGCGCTGAAGCTGCGAGAGAACTACCAGGCGGCCCTCATCGGCCTGGGCACGGCCTTCTTCCGCAAGAACGACTACGCCAACGCCCTGGTCTCCCTGGAGCAGGTGGCCGAGCTGAACCGGAACAACCCCTTCAAGCGCACGCTGCGGGAGCTCCAGGCGGTCTACTACTACCTGGGCTCCATCTACGCCCAGCAGGGCAAAGACCAGGAGGCCATCAGCTCCTTCCGGGAGGCCCTGGACATTGATCGGGCCGATGCCGACAGCCTCTACGGCCTGGGCCAGGTCTACCTCCGCCAGGGGCAGCTCAACGAGGCGGCGCCGCTCCTGGAGCAGGCGGTGCGCTTCGACCCCGTCTTCAGCGACGGCTACCGCGCCCTGGCGGCCGTCTATGAGCAACAGGGGAAGGTAGGACACCTCCTGTGGGTGAAGGCCATGATGAGCTTTACCCAGAACAAGTACGACGAGTCCCTGGGCTACCTCAACCAGGCCATCCGGGTGCTGCCCGACCTGCCCGAAGCCCACCAGGCCCAGGGGCTGGTCTACGAGAAGATGGGGCGCTCCGCGGACGCCCTGGCGGCCTTCCAGACCGCCCTGGAGAAGGACCCGCGGCTCCCCCTGGCTCAGGCCGGCGTCGCCCGGCTCAAGCGGTAGCGCCCGCGCTGGTGCAGGGGTCGTCGGTGCAGGTGACGGCAGGAAGAAGGTGACACCATGAAAGGCTCCTATGTGCTGCAATCGGTCCTGGGCAGCGTGCGGGCGAACCGGAACTTCGCAGCCCTCCGCCGCCGCAAGCGCGCCGCCCTTCTCTCACTGCTCTTGCTGCTCTTCTTCTGGAGCAGCGCCGCCGCCGCCTATCACCTCATCACCAAGCGGCCCATCTCCACCCTGCCGGGCGTCAGCCTGGTGACCAAGGCCTTCCCGCCACGGTACGTCTTCTCCATTACAGGCGTCACCACTCCCGAAGCCGTGGCCGTCAGCCCAGACGGGCAGCGGGTCTACGTGGCGGAGAGCGGCGACGAGCGGCTGGTCCGGGTCTTCAGCCCCACCGGCCAGCCCCTGGGCGCCCTGGCGGTGCCGGGCACCCGGGTATCCTTCCGCCTGCCTTTGAGCGTGGCCGTGGCCCAGGATGGCCGGGTGTTCGTCTCCGACCGGATCCGGGCCTCAATCGACATGTTCTCGCCCGAGGGGGCCTACATCGGCTCCTACCGCCCCGAGGCCGTCATGGATGAGCCGTGGCTGCCCCTGGGTCTGAGCTTCGACAGCCTCAGCCGCCTCCTGGTGACGGACCTTCGGGAGGGCAAGCACCGGGTGCTGGTCTTCCGCCCCAACGAGTACCTGGACCTGGCCTTCGGCGAAGAGGGCCAGGCCGCTGGCCAGTTCTCCTTCCCCTACAGCACCGCCGTGGACTCCAAAGGGCAGATCTACGTGAGCGACAGCAACAACGCCCGCATCGGGGTGTTCGGCAGCGATGGGAAACCCCTGAGCGTCCTCAGCTCCGCCGATCCCAAGGGCGGCCTCGGGCTGCCCCGGGGCATGGCCCTGGATAGCCTGGAGCGCCTCCACGTCGTGGACGGCTCGACCCACTCCGTGGTGGTCTACGAGGCGGGGTCGCCGCCCAAGTTCCTCTTCACCTTCGGCACTCTCGGCACCAACGCCGGCGAGTTCCGGTACCCCAGCGGCATCGCGATCGACAAGTTCGACCGCATCTATGTGGCCGACCGGGACAACAACCTGGTTCAAGTGTGGAGCTACTAACGTGCAGACGGCAGAGCCATCTATAGCCGGCGCCTTGCTGACCTTTGGTGTCTGGGGCGCCGTGGCCCTGGTCGAGGTGGGGTTCCTCTGGCTCTTCCTGTGGCTCTTCTATTCCCGAGAGGCCCGCGCGCTGAACCGGGCGCGTGTCCTGGCCATTGCCCTGGCCCTGCTGGGGATCGTCCTGACCCCCTCCGGCGCCTACTTCTTCTGGTTCACCCTGCCCAGCCCGCAGTCGGCCTGGGCGCAGCCCACCCGTACCAAGGCCGAGGCCGCCGTGGTCTCCTCCACTGCCGCGCCCTTCAATCTGAGCCGCGCCTCGGCGGAACGGGGCAAGCAGCTCTTCCAGGAGATGAACTGCATCGCCTGCCACCGGGTCCAGGGCAGGGGCGGCGCCGTGGCGCCGGACCTGTGGGAGGTGGCCAACCGGCGGGACAGCGAGTGGATCTTCAAGCACTTCAAGAACCCCCAGGCGGTCAGCCCCGGCACCCTGATGCCCCGCTTTCCGCTGCCCGATGAAGCCTTCATGGACCTGACGGCCTACCTGCTGACGCTACGGGACAATCCCTGACGCAGGGGATGGGGAATCATTGGTCATGAGACGAGAATACCAACTTAGCATGATGGGAGGCGCCTGGGGCCTAGACTACGCTGTAGTAGTGAAGAACACCGAGTCGGAGACGTTGAGGGGGCAGGAACCCAGCAACGGACAAAGGCGGTGAGCAAGATGCTCAAACACAAGGTCCTCATCTCATTAGGAGTCGCCCTCATAGCCATCCTCGGCTTCCAGACCCAGGTCTGGGCCGACGGTGGCCCCCACGGTGGGTATCAGGATACCACCGGCGGTCTTACCGACCGCTGCGCGGCCTGCCACCGGGTCCACCAGGGCAAGAGCGAGGGTAAGCTGCTGAAAGCAGAGAGCCCGTATGCGCTCTGCCTCACCTGCCATAACGGCGTGGGCTCGGTGCTGAACGTGCTGGACGGCGTGAAGCTGACAGCCCTCCAGACGGTCACGGGGCTCACCTCCCGGGCCACCAGCACCAACATGAGCGTGAGCGTTGCCCCCTACACGGAGACCTGGGCGTTGCCGGGCGGCACGGCTGTGTTCACGGTTCGGGTGCGTAACTCCAGCGGCGGTAGCATCACCGCCACCGTCGCGTGCGACACCACGGGCTGCACTAAGACCGACCCGGGCGCTATCGCAGCGGGGCAGGTGGGCTACGGCACCGTGAGTGTGCCCGCCAGCGCCACCGCCGGCACCACCGTCACCACCACCATCACCGTTACCGAGAGCACTAACAACGCCACCCTGGTGGTGAAGACCGTCTCCCAGAACGCGATCAGCGGCGCGACCTTGAACGGCGGCGGCTTCCGCTTTGTGAACGGCGCAGCCACCTCCTCTCGCCACGACGCCAACCCTGCCGACAACTCCCTGAAGCCCTGGGGCTACGGCGGGTCGGGCGTGACCACCTCCAGCTACCTGAGCAACTACACGGCCACCAACAACACCAGCGGCGACGTGAACAGCCTAGGGGCGGCGCTCCAGTGCACCAGTTGCCACAACCCCCACGGCACCGCCAACTACCGGTTGCTGAAGGAGACCGTGAACGGGGTCAACGTGCGGGTGCGGGCCTACTACGGCGGCGCCTTCACCAAAGACGAAGGCGCCCGCGGCCTGGAGACCGGCGCGCCGGCGGACAAGTACGTGGCGGAGTACTACGGCTCCAGCGGTGGCCCCGACGCCAACAACACCAGCCTCACCACCGCCACCTACGGCATCGCGACCATCTGCGGCGCCTGTCACACCGCCTATCCCTCCGAGGGCGCCAGCCTCTCCCTGACGGCCCCCACCGTGGCCGCCGGCCCCAACGCGGTGCACTACCGGCACCGGACCGAGATGCCCTACACCAACTGGGTCAACCCGGAGACCGGCGTCTCGCCGGCCAACCCCGAGACCAGCCCCCTGACCGGCTTCCCGGCCCTGCGGCTGGCCAGCAACGGCACCCAGACTAACACCATCGTCACCTGTCTCACCTGCCACCGGGTGCACGGCACCGCCACCACCATGTCGGGCTACGCCCTGAAGAGCAGCCTCGGCGGCAGCGCCGACGACGACCTGTCGCCTGCCCAGACCAGCGCCAGCCAGTCCGTGCTGCTGTTCACCAACAACCGCGGCATGTGCGAGGGATGCCATCGATGGTAGCCAGCGTTAGGCCCTCCCCAAGGCCTAGCTAGGTTAGAGCTGGTGGACGCCCTATCCTGCCCGGGGCGTCCACCAGCGGCCCTTGGGGGTACGCAATAAAGACGAGCGGGCGGAGCTAGAGAAGGAGCCGGGCTGTGGAAAAGGGATGGAGGAACCTGGTGCTGGGAGCCGTGGGCCTGACGGCGATGGGCGCAGTGCTCCTGGCCTCGGGCTTTCCGGCGCCTGCTCCCAAGCAGGCCGTCTACGGCCAGGAGTTGCCTCCCGCCCACACAGCCCCGGCAAGCGCCGCAGCCGCCGCCGCAGCGCCCGCTCCTGGCCCCGGGCGGGAGGCCGCAAAGAACCCCGAAGAAGGCTTCTCCAGCCTGCTCCAGGAGCTGCGGGCGAGTCCCGCCAACGGCGCCGGCTGGGGCGAGCTGGGACTCCTGGCCATGCAGCTCCGGCGCTATCCCGTGGCCGCCGACGCCTTTGCCACGGCCCTGGAGACGGAGCCTCTGAACCTGGAGTACCGTACGGGCTATGCCAACGCCCTGCTCTTCCTGGGCATGGCCCGTAGCGCCATACGTGAGTATCGGACACTGGTGCAGCAGCAGCCGGAGAACCCGGTGGCCCACATGAACCTGGGCGTGGCCCTCTCCCACGGCTCGCCGCCCGACATTGATGGGGCGGTGAAGGAATGGAACGAAGTGGTCCGGCTTGCCCCCGGCGAGCCCGTGGCGGCGAAGGCCCAGGAGTATCTGGCGAGCTACCGGAGACCATAGCAGGCATGAAGCAGGTCTACCATGGACGGACACCCGGTGCGCCAGCACCCAGGAGCGGTGAAGCAGGGCCAGGCCGCGGCCTCCGTCGGCCAGCAGGCCGTGGCAATGCCCGCCGCCGTGGCTTCTCCGCCCATGAGCCGGCTTGAGCAGAGGTGCACCACCGCCTCTACCCCTCCTCCCACCACATCGCTGCGCAGGCAGTCGCCAGCGCGCCGGACGTCACACCCGCTCGGCGGGTTCTACTTCCTCCTTAGGTCCTTTATCGCAGCGGTGGCCTTTGGCGCCCTGCTCCTGGCTGCGCCCAGCCTGCTGGAGGGTCGCATGCTCCGGGGCCTGCTCCCCAGCGCCGGAGCGGGGGCGGACCAGCAGGTCCAGTATGCCTTCAGCGTCGCTGGCGATCTCTCCGGCCCCCTGGCCGTGGCCGTGGGCAGCCTGGGAGACATCTACGTCGCAGACGCCACCAACGGCCAGGTGAAGGTCTTCGGGCCGGAGGGACAGCCCCGGGGGGCCGTCGGCCGGAAGGCGGGGGACGCGCCGGAGCTGGGGGAGCTCGTCTACCCCGTGGGCGTGGCCTTGGACGCCCAGGGGAACCTCTATGTCTCCGATGTCACCACCGGCCACATCTCGGTTTTTGACGGGCAGGGGCGGTTCCAAGCCTATCTCGCCGAGACGGAGGATGGCCAGCGGGTCATCCGGACGCCGGGCGCGCTCTTCTATCACCAGCTGCAGGGGCTGCTGTATGTCAGCGACCTGGCCGAGCACCGGATTGTCGCCCTGGCCCCGGATGGGTCCGTGCGACGGACCTTCGGCTCAGGAAAAGGCGTGGGTCCGGGCCAGCTCTCCTATCCCGGCTCCGTGTGGGTGGACGGCGCAGGAACGGTCTACGTTGCCGACGCGAATAACTACCGGATCCAGGTCTACCGGCCGGACGGAACGCCCGCGAAGGCGCTGTTCAGCGACATCCTGAACCTGCCCAGAGGCCTGGCGGGCGACTCCAGTGGCCGGCTCTATGTGACGAATGCCCTGGGCCACTCTATCGCGGTGCTCGCACCGGATGGCCAGGTGCACTTCAGCTTCGGCACGTCGGGAAGCGAGCCCCGGGAGTTCGGCTTCCCCAACGGCCTTGCGGTGGCTCAGGGCCGCCTCTATGTGGCGGACCGGGCCAATGACCGGGTGCAGGTGTTTCTGCTGCCGTCGGCCCGGTAACCGGCCATGGGCAGCAGAGCGGGCAGGAAGCGATGCCTTCTTACCATGAGCGTAGCGTCGAGGAACATGGAGACCCCTGGTTCCGGCGGGCCTGGCTGCTGGCCATGGTAGCCCTGCTGATGCTGTGGGCCGGCCTGGCGCAGCCCGCGGCGCGCGGCGAGGCGGCCGCCGACCAGCAGGTGGGACGCCTGCTGGCAGCTACGCCTTCACCCACGCCCACGCCCCGGCCCCCTGCCACGGCGACGCCCCGGCCCGTCCCCACGGCCACCGCCACGGCGACGGCTACACCGGCGAAGAAAACGGCGCCGCCCACCGCCACACCCACCCAGGGCGTGCCGAGCGCCCCCGCGCCAACCGCGACGGCTCCCCCTGCTCCCAGCGCTACGCCCACCAATACCATGACACCGAGCCCCAAGGGCGAGAAAAAGGTGACGCAGCCCACCGCCACGGCGACGACCACGGCCACGGCTGCCGTGACGACCACCCCGGCCAAGAAGAAGGAGGCCCCGACCGCCACCGGCACGTCCACCCCGGCGCCTTCCGCCACCGCGACCCGGACACCCGTCACGACGCCGACGGCCAGCCCCCTCGCGACGCCTCAGGGCGCCGCGACCCCCGCGGCCACTCCTACGCCTACGCCCGCGCCAACGGCCACGGCAACGCCCACCAGCACGCCCACGGCGGTGCCCGCCGGTTCCAGCGGAACATCCACGGGCGGCGGCGGGTCTGCCGGCAGCCCGGCTACTCCTACCGCTACCTCGGCGCCTACCGCCACCGCTACACCGTCGCAGTCGCCCACGCCCGGTGCGGGCGCTACCCCCGGCGGCACAGCCACGCCCACGGGCACGCCGGCCTCCACCATCACGCCTGCCGCAACACCATCGCCCGGAGCATCGTCCACGCCGGCGCGCACGCCAGCGCCCAGCGGGACACCGGCGCCAACCACCAGCACCCCCACCCCGCTGCCCACGGGCACGCCCGGGGTCAGCCCTTGGCTGACGCCCATCCCTGCCACGCCAGCCCGAGGCACGGCCACCCCCACGCCGTCCCCCACCCGCACGCCACAGCCCACGCCCACGGCCACCGTGCAGCCGTTGAGCGGCCGGTTGGAGCAGGTGCTGGGCGTTACGGGAGGGCGCATCGCGGCGCTGGTATCGGGCCTGGCGGTGGAGCTGGAGGTGCCCGATGGCGCAGTGGACGACGATCTCATCTTTGGCATGGAAGAGGTCGCCACTTCGGGCAGGCTCAGCGCCATCCTGGCCCTGATGCCTCCGCCATCCCCCAGCCCGTCTCCCACATCTGCCGCGACCCGCGTGCCTGCGCCCTCCGCCACCGCGACCACTGCTGCCACCGCCACCGCGACGGCTACCGCAACGGCCACGGCGACAGCCCGTCCTCTGGCTACACCAAGCGGCACATCCGTGACCGGGACTCCTGTGGCAGCGTCGTCTCCAGCCAGGGTGCTGATGGCCGAGTCAGCCGAGGAACCGCTCCTTGCCTTCCGGCTGAATGCGGTTAACCCCAAGACCAAGGTGAAACAACGGCAGTTCAAGAAAGACCTGAGGGTGGCCGTGGATGTCACCGGGCTGCTGCCCCGTTTCCCCCGCCTCTCCCTGGCCGTCTGGGACGAGGAGGAGAAGCGCTGGGAGCGCCTGCTGACGACCTTTGACCAGAAGACCAAGAAGATTGCTGCGCCCGTCCCCCACTTCTCCCTCTTCGGCGTGTTTGAGGACCCGCCCCTCCATGCGGCGGACGTGGTGATCAACGGCACCACCTACAACACCGCCAACACCGCCGCCCAGGCCGGCGTGCTGGACACCGTGACCACCGCCATCACCGCCCGGCGGGTGGACCTGCTGCTGCAAGACGCCGGCGGGGTGAGCAAGTTCGCCTCGGACCCGGTGCCCACCGGCAAGATCTGGAGCATCGGCGGCACCTGGACCTTCGACGTCTACGTGCGGGTCACCGCCGGGGCCAGCGGCAGCCGGTTCTTCGTGAAAGCCCGGGTGTACAAGGTCTCGACCGGCGGTGTGGCCACCTCTCTCACCGGCCTCCTCTCCTCGGGCCAGGTGACCCTCAATACCACCTATCAGCGGGTGACCTGGACCGGCGCGGTGCCCGCCACCACCCTCTACGTGGGCGAGCGCTGGGCCGCCGAGTTCTACGCCAACTCCGACGACAGCGATTTTCCCTCGGACACCTTCCTGCTGGGGTACGACACCACGGCCCAGCCCTCGGGCGTGACCCCCTCCCTGGTGGAGTCCAACGCCCCCGGCCTGGTGCGAGAGAACCACTACCGCATCGGCAAGGACACCGCCCTGGCCAGCATGCAGTGGTACGCCGCCGCGGACACCGGGGCCATCGACATCAACCGCAGCGCCAACTTCCGGGTGCGGTTCCAGGTCTACAACGACGGCAACGCCGCCCGCACCTGGCGCCCCCGGTTGGAGTACAGCACCACCCAGACCAGTGGCTACGCCGCGGTGCCCACCACCTCCGGCGCGGCGCCCTTCTTCGTGACCGGCACCGCCCAGTTCGCCGACGGCGATCCCATCGCCACCACCACCTTTGCCCTGGGCACCAGCCCCGGCGCCGCCGCCACGGGCGTGGCCTACGACGCGGTGAACCCGCCGGGCACCGGCATCTCCCTGACCAACGGGACCTATACCGAGATCGAGTTCAACATCCAGGCCAACACCAACGCCACCTGGAACGCCACCTACTACTTCCGCCTGACGGACAACGGCGCCGCGCTGGACAGCTACGCCAACTACGGCACCATCACCATGAAATCGCCCCCCGGCGTCTACCAGGACCACGACCGCATCGGCTACGACCGCGCCCTGGCCGACATGGTGTGGTACGCCGGCGTGGATGCGCCGGGCCTCGTGCAGCGCAACACCAACTTCCGGGTGCGGTTCCAGGTCTACAACGACACCGGCGCCACCTATACCTGGCAGCCCCGGCTGGAGTGGAGCGCCAGCTCCCCCCTGAGCTGGGCCGCGGTGCCCCTCACCTCTGGCGCGGCGCCCTTCTTCGTCAGCGACACCACCAACTTCGCCAACGGCGCCGCCATCACCACCGCCACCTTCGCGCTGGGGGCCGGCATCGGCGCCGCCGCCGACGGTGTGGCCTACGACACCCAGAACCCGGGGGCGAGCGTTGGTCTCCTGAATAACAACTACACCGAGATCGAGTTCAGCGTCCAGGCCAACGCCAACGCGGCCATCTCCGGGGACTACGTCTTCCGGCTCACGAACAACGGCACGGTCCTCACCGGATACCAAGACTACGGCGAGGTGATCATCCAGGATGTCCCCGGGCCGACGCCCACGCCGGGCAACCCCGCCCACAACAACCACCTGGCCTACAGCGCCGACACCGCGGCCTGCGCCGCCTGCCATCGCGCCCACACCGCCAAGGCCCCCAAGGCCATCGAGAAACGCTGGCCAGAGGAGGAGGTCTGCTTCACCTGCCACGATGGCACCGGCGCGGCCCCCAACATCAAGGCCCAGTTCCTGAAGACCTACAAGATGCCCGTCACCGACCCTGCTAAGACCGGCATCCACTCCCTGCTGGAGCCCCGCCTCAAAGACCCGACCCTCTTCAGCGGCGCCAACCGCCACGTGGAGTGCACCGACTGCCACAACCCCCACTACGCGGCCCAGGGCACGCACCCCCGGGGCTCGGCCTACGCCTACGGTCCCCTCCAGGGCATGTGGGGCATCTCGGCCAGCTACACCGACCCGTGGGCGCCACCGACCTTTGCGCCGGTCAACCGGGTGACCTACGAGTACGAGCTGTGCTTTAAGTGTCACTCCTCCTGGGCCTACGGGGCCAGCCCGCCCACCAGCCCCAGCGGTGGCTTTGCCGAGACGGACCAGTCCAAGGAGTTCAATCCCCTCAATGCCTCCTACATGCCCGTAGTGGCCCAGGGGAAGAACCCCTTCAAGTATGAGGCCGGCCCGAACGTAGGCCAGTCCTACGCCGGCTCCCTGCTCAACGGCGACGGCGGCGCCACCAACCCGTTCACACCCACCAGCCGCATCACCTGCAGCGACTGCCACGGCAGCGACACCCAGACCGACCCCAAGGGGCCCCACGGCTCCAACAACCCCTTCATCCTGCGGCGGCCCTACGACCGCTACACGGGGCAGAACACCGGCAACGGCGGCGTGAACACCTCGAACCATCTCTGCTTCCTGTGCCACGACTACAACATGTACACCAACCAGAACAACGCGGGGAACTATAACCAGACGGGCTTCTCCGGCGGCCAGCCCAACTACCACGCCGTCCACGTGGGCCGGGGCACCAACAAGGTCACCGGGCAACCCATCGTCTGCATGGACTGCCACGTGGCCGTCCCCCACGGCTACAACCGGGACCACCTGCTGGGCTTCAACAGCGACGGCGCGCCCTACATCAACCGGCCCGGCGGCGGCGGGCTGACCACCATCAACACATGGGCCCCCAGCGGCGACTGGCAGTTCAACAACTGCTCCACCGCCATGGGCGCGTGCAAGTAGCGGGAGACTGCGCGATGGCTGCGATGACTGCCAGACTGGCGCTGCGGCCTCGCATGCGGGGCGGGGCCAGGCCATGGCGCCTCGGTAAGATGGTACGCCTGCTCCGCTCCCGGGAGCTGGCCCTGGCCCTCATGGCCCTGGTGGCCCTGGCCGCCCTCTCCGGCACCCTGGTGCCCCAGCAGGCGCTGGTCTCGCCCGCGGAGTTTCGCGGGTGGCGGCAGGCCAATCCCGGCCTGGCCGCCCTGGGAGAGGCCCTGGGCCTGACCCAGGTCTACTCCTCCGGATGGTTCCTGGGCCTGCTGGCGGGGCTGTTTGTCTGTCTGTCGACGTGGACGTGGGTCAGAGCTGCCCAGGTGTGGAAGCTGGACCAGGCGCGCCACCGGCCCGTGCCCGCGAGCCTGCGTGCGCCGGGACGACACCTGACCGTCCCGCTGGAGGCCCGCGCGGAGGAGGCCCTGGAGACAGCAGCCGGGCAGCTCGCCGCCGCAGGCTATCGGGCGTATCTGCACCGTTGGGACGGGCCGGCCGGACGGCCGGACAGGCAGACCTGGCTCTTTGCAGAGAAGGGTCGCTACGGCGTCTGGGGCTCCCTGGCCATGCACGCCAGCCTGCTGGTCATCCTGCTGGGCGGCCTCTATAGCGGCGGCTTCAAGATGGCCGGCTATTTCGAGCTGGCGGAGGGACAGACCTTCTCCGGCCAGCGGGCGGCCTTCCTGCAGCACTCGACAGGCCCCTTCAGCCAGGGGCAGGAGTCTGCCGTCTCACCGCTGCGCCTGGACGCGCTGACCACCGCCTACTGGCCCGACGGCTCCCTGCGGGAGATCTCCAGCGCGCTGTCGCTCTCGGCCCAGGCCGGCCCGCCTGCCGGACGGGCAGATGGCCCCCGGGCGGCCACGGTGAGCGTGAGCAATCCCCTGGTCCGGCAGAGCACGACCATCTACCAGGCCCGGGACCACGGCTTCGCGGCTCTCCTGGAGCTGCGCGACCCGCGGGGCGCTGTGACCTCCGGTTACATCAACTTCCCCACCCCCAGGGAGCGCAGCCAGCCTGCCAGCAACCGCTTCTCGGTGCCGGGGACCCCCTACCGGGCGGAGGCGGACTTCTATCCCGCGCCGGGCGTCGGGCCGGTGCCGGCGGAGGCCTGGCTCCAGGCTCAGCCCGAGCAGCCCTGGCTCTACCTCTTCCTGAAGGACGCCCAGGGCGCCGTGGCGTACCAGGGCCCGCTGGGGGTCGGCCAGGCCGTGGTGGTAGAGGGAAGCGCCCTCACCTTCCGGGGCGTGTCCCGCTGGGCCGGCTTCCCCGTAGTGCGAGACCCCGGTCTCTCCGTCATCTTTGCCGGCTTCGCGCTGTGCATCCTGGGCGCGGCGCTGCTGTATCTCTGGATCCCCCGCCGCGCCTGGGCCTGGCTGGAGCAGGATGCGTCTGGCCGGCCGGTGCTGTGCCTGGCCGCCCGCGCCGACCGCTACCCCCAGGCCTGCGCCGAGGAGCTGGCGGAGTTGGCCGCACGTATGGAGGCCCTCCATGGACGGCCTTAGCCTCTCGGGGCAGCTTTACTGGGTCGCCGTGACCCTCTACGCACTGGCGGCCGTGGGTTTCGCTATCGCTCTGCTGTGGCAGAGCGAGGCGCTGCTGGCCAGAGCCACCTGGCTGGTGGCAGGAACCCTGGCGCCGCACGGAGCGGCCATCCTGCTGCGCTGGGCCGCCGTGGGCCACGGGCCCTACATCAACCGCTACGAGGTGCTCTCCTCGGATGTCTGGGTAGGGCTGGCGCTGTTCCTGGCCTTCCAGCTCCGCTTTCCCCGGCTGCGGATCATCGGCGCCGCCATACTGCCCGTGGCTGTCCTGCTCATGGGCTACGGTGCCCTCTCCACCGACACGGTGGAGTCGCTGCCACCCTCCTTGCGGAGCTACTGGCTGGTGATCCACGTCAGCTTCGCCAAGCTGGCCCTGGGGACCCTGCTGATCTCCTTCGGGGTGAGCGCAGCCTATTTGCTGAAAGCCCGGGCCCAGGCTGGCGAGACTCCATCGCCCTTCTATCTGCGGCTGCCGGGCCTGGCCCGCCTGGACGAGCTGGCCTACCGGTTCACCGGCCTGGCCTTTGTGAGCATGGCGGTCATGATCCTCTCCGGCTCCATCTGGGCACACGAAGCCTGGGGCAACTACTGGAGCTGGGACGCCATCGAGACCTGGTCGCTGGCCACCTGGCTGCTCTACGGCATGAACCTGCATCTTAGGACCACCTTTCGCTGGGCGGGCGGCCGGGCCGCCTGGCTGGGCATCGCCTCCCTGGTCTTCACCCTGCTGGCCTTCAAGGGCCTGGCTTACATTGTGCCCGGCGCTCACGTGCAGTATCTGGCGCGATGACCAGGTATTACGGGTGCACTGCCCCTAACCCCCGCGCCGGCGCCTGCCGTGCGCAAGGCCGAGGGCTCTCCTCGCGGCCGGCGTGCGCCGGGAGGATGCCATGCTAGACTTCGCCTTGGACTCGAAAATCCTGCGCATCCGAGAGGCCGTGGATTGGAGCCTGCTGCTACCCCGCTTCAAAGCCCGGCGGCTGGGGTTGCGGGGAGAGGTGCTGGCGCTCTACATCGCCTCGGGCCTGGCCATCCTCTCTGTCAGCGCCTTCTTCTCCGCCCGCGCTCTGACCGATGGGGTGCACCGGCAATACACCAGCGCCGCCCTGGCCATCTGGCAGGTCTTCGACGCCACCTACCCCAGCGAGGAGGAGCTGCGGGGGCCCCTGGTTCAGGACCGGCTGACCCGTTTCCAGGAGGGCAACCCCGATGTGCACGAGGTGCGCATCTATGCCCAGCAAGACCAGCGGTTCCAGGTGGTGGCCTCCTCCAACCCGTGGGTCATTGGCCAGTCGGCCTCCCTGGACGACCTGACCCCGGTGCTCCAGGATCAGCCGGTCTGGCGAGAGTTCAGCCATCAGGGGACGGCCATCGGCGAGCTGGGGGCGCCGCTCCATGCCCGGGGGCGGCCCAGCGGCGTCCTGGCCGTGCACTTTCGCCTCAGCGCCAGAGATGCCCTGGTGCGGGAAGGGCTGCTCACCCTCCTGCTTATCGCCGGCAGCGGCGGCGTGCTGTTGCTGGCCGCCCTCTACTGGGAGCTGGAGCGCCTGGTGCTGAAGCCCCTCTCCTTCCTGCAGCGTCACGCCGCGGCCATCGCCAGCGGCGACCTGGGCGCACGCACCCAGTTGCGCCGCAAGGACGAGGTGGGCCAGCTTGCCCAGAGCTTCGACCACATGGCCGCGGCGCTGGAGCAGCGCCAGGCGGAGAACCTCCGACTCCAGACGGAGCTGCGGGAACGCTACGAGGAGGCGGAGCAGCGGGCGGTGCACGACCCGCTCACCAACCTGTACAATCACCGCCACTTCTACGAGCGCCTGAACCAGGAGCTGGCCCGGGCCCGCCGCTTCAACCAGACCGTCAGCGTGCTGTTCTGTGACATTGACCATTTCAAGCGCGTCAACGACGCCTATGGGCACCAGACCGGAGACCTGGTGCTGCGCACCGTGGCAGAGGCGCTGACGGAGCACCTGCGGGACATCGACATCGTCGCCCGCTACGGCGGTGAAGAGTTCGCCGTGATCCTGCCCAGCACCGGGGCCGAGGACGCGTACGAGGTAGCCGAGCGCGCCCGCCACCAGGTGGCGGCGAGGGCTATCCACGTCCCCCTGCGGCAGGTCCTCCCCCTGGATGGGAGCTCGCATAAGTCCGTCACCGGAGATGGCTCCTGCAAGTCCCAGGAGGACTACTGCCACGAGGGCGACAAGACCATCGCCGTGACCCTGAGCATCGGCGTGGCCAGCTACCCGTCGGATGCAGACCTGGCCACGGACCTGGTGCACGATGCCGATCTGGCCATGTACCACGCCAAGCGTCTGGGGCGCAACCAGGTGCAGACCCACCGGGAAGTGCGAGACCTAGAGCTCCTGGACACGGGGGCCCTGGGCTGGGTCCGAGACGCCAGCTACTTCGAGGCGGTGCAGTCGCTGGCGGCGGCCGTGGACGCGCGCGACAGCTACACCCACCGGCACTCCTCGACCGTGGCCCACTACGCCACCACCCTGGCGCGGTCCATGGGCCTCAGCGGGGCCGTCCTCACCCAGATCCACATCGCCGGCCTGCTGCACGACGTGGGCAAGATCGGCGTGCCCGACCACATCCTGGGCAAACCGGGGCCCCTGACGGAGACGGAGTGGGCCAAGATGCGGGAGCACCCGGAGGTGGGCAAGGGCATCGTGGAGCACCTCTCCGTCCACGAGCACATTGTGCCCCTCATCGTGCATCATCACGAGCGCTGGGACGGCGGGGGCTACCCCCACGGGCTTGCCGGGGACTCCATCCCCCTGGGCGCCCGCATCATCTCCGTGGCCGACGCCTATCACGCCATGACCTCGGACCGCCCCTACCGGCCCGCCCTCAGTCGCGCCGAAGCGCTGGCGGTCCTCCAGGACGAAGCAGGGGTTCAGTTCGACCCCAGGGTCGTCGAGGCTTTCATACAAATCTCAGAAGAAGCGCTGCTGGGCCCCGGAGACCTGGCAGCAGGGAGGGAGGACCATCATGGAAATGGCACAAGCCACTTCCCCTAAGAGCGCCTCGTACAAAAAGACCGTCACCCGGGCGCGCAACCGCATCGTCGCCTTGTCCGCCCAGCAGGTGCGGATGCAGGGCGCCGTCGTCGGCATGATCTACGTGGTCACCCTGGCCTGGTTCCAGGTGCCCCAGGTGAACGTGCTGATCAGCGCCGTGGTGCTGTGGGCCCTGCTCGCAAGCCTGCTGGGGCTGCTCTTCTACCTGAACCGGCGCTCCAGCCGGGCCACGGCGGCCCTGTATCAGACCGCAGTGGAGGACATGGAGCGAGAGCTCCAGGACCTCACCTCCAATGTCAACCAGTCCACCATCCTGGACAAGACCACGGGCATCTTCGCCTACGAGTACCTGGATGCCAGGCTGAAGGAGGAGATGGCCCGGGCGCAGCGCTACGGCCGCCCCATTACCCTCCTTATCGTCGACCTGGTGCAGTTTCACCTGGTCAACGACAAGCACGGCCGTCTCCTGGGCAACCAGATCCTGCGGCGATTCGGGCTGAACATCCTGAAGACGGCGGTGCGCAACAGCGACATCATCGCGCGCTACGGCGGCGACGAGTTCGCCATCCTCCTGCCGGAGACCAATGCGCAGGAGGCCAGCGTGGTGGCCCGGCGCGTCACCGAGGCCGCGGCCCGGGGCACCTTGCTTCCCAACGGCCAGCGGCTGCCGCTGCCCGTGGTCATCGGCCTGGCCACCTACCCCAAGGACGCCGTGACGCCGCCAACCCTCATGGCGGCCGCGGAGCAGGCGCTGCTGAAAGCCAAGAAGGCGACGGGGTCCCAGAGCGAGGCCCTGGCCCGAACCTAGCAGGCTCGTCCTTCGACACGCTCAGGACGAGCGGCAACACAGGATATGCCGTGACGTACGCTGATTTACGCAAATAGGTACTTAGTACCTACTTTCGGAAAAGAGCGTAAGGACCTGCCGCTCGTGGTGAGCCTGTCGAACCATGAGCGGCCCACCCTTCGACAAGCTCAGGGTGAGCGGGATTGGGCTGGGCTTTGTGACGCTGATT
>JACPQN010000090.1 GCA_016190485.1 Chloroflexota bacterium | reverse complement strand
GGCAATCCGGGGGAGGGAAGCCGTCCTCCTCGCAGGGGATCGTTATCCCCTCCCAGATTGCCACGGCCCTCGTTCCTCGGGCCTCGCAATGACATCTGCACCGAACTTCAGAAACGGGACACTAGTGAGCTGGGGAGGGTTGTCCCCAGGCGATCAGGCGCGCCAGGGTACCGCAGCCGGCCGCAAAGATGAGGGCCGCGCCCGCCAGCAGCGAGAGCTCCAGAGAGGCGGCCACCACGAAGAGACTGTCTACCAGGGAGAAGGGGTCGGCCAGCTCCAGGTCCGCCAGGCTGTCGGCCAGCTCTGGCCCGGATTGCAGGGCGATGAGCAGCCCCGCGAGGGCGAAGAAGGCCATAAGGCCGAGATCGGCCCAGCGGCGCTGCGGCTGCCTTGGGGCCGCGGCGCTCTGGGCCACCGCGGCCATGGTCCGGACGTAGAGGTCCGGCGGCGCTGCCAGCCGGGGCAGGCTTTCCACCGCCAGGGTGGTGCGTTCCAGGCGGATGAAGTAGCTCCGGCAGTCCCGGCACCCCTCCAGGTGCAGCTCCAGGGTCCGGGCCTCGGCCTGGGAGAGGGCGTTATCCAGGAAGTGTTGGGTGAGCTGTTGCGCGATGTTGCAGTTCATGGTCTCCACCCTTGATCCCCGCCTCTCTCAGCTTCTCCTGGAGCAGGGAGCGGGCGCGGTGCAGACGCACCTTTGCGGTGCCCAGGGGTACCTCCAGGACCTGGGCCATCTCTTCGTAGGAGAGCTCGTCCACGTGGCGCAGCAGGATCACTGCCCGGTACACCTCCGGCAGCTCCAGGATGGCCTGGCGGATGGCCTGCTGGGTCTCCCGCTGCTCCGCCGTGCCCTCGGGGGAGGCCAGAGGCCCGTGACTGGGCACGTCCTCCTCTAGCAGGGCTGTGGGCCGGCGCCCCTTGGCGTGATTGATGGCCAGGTTCATCGCGATCTTGTAGAGCCACGGGCGAAAAGGAGCGTCCGGACGAAAGCGGTGCAGCGCCTTATACACCCGCAGGAACACCTCCTGGGCCAGGTCCTGGGCGTCCTCGCGGTTTCCGGTCATCCGGTAGAGGAAGTTGAAGAGCCGGTCCTGGTAGCGCAGCACCAGCTCTCCGAAGGCCCTGGAGTCCTGCTTGGCCTCCTCGATGAGGATGCTCTCTAGCTCGGCCATACCTTCCCGGTGCTTCCAGTCATCTTGTACTCTTTTACTGCGCCGCCTGCCAAAAGGTTTCAGCCCGCGTCCACGATCTCCAGGGGCTCTTCGGTGATGACTCCTGTGGCCTCGTCGATGCGGAAGCCCCGGATCTCGGGGCGCTCCGGCTGGCGCAGGGAGATCACCAGATAGATGGCCTCCGGGCCCAGGTGCGCCTCCCGCACGTCGGTGGGCGAAGGGTAGGCCTCGGAGTGGGTGTGGGAGTGGTAGTTACCCATGACTTTCCAGGGGTGCTGGCCCCACTCGATCTGGTTGAACAGCTTCAGGAGGTCCTTGCCGTCGATGACGTACCGGAAGGGGCTGCGGGCCGCGTTAGTGGCCGGAAAGACGCCCACCACGTTGCTGTCCTGCCCGGCCAGCAGGCCACAGCACTCATTGGGGTCCTCCTGCAGGGCATGGGCGATCATCACATCAGCGAAGCGTTTTTCCAGGCGGAACACGGGCTAGTACTTACTTGCGAAAAAACGCGCTAAAAGAAGCCGCTCATGGTGAGCCCTTCGGCAGGCTCAGGACAGGCTTGTCGAACCACGAGCGGCTCTCCCTTCGACAAGCTCAGGGTGAGCGGGGTTGGGACGGACTCAGTGCACACGAACTTACGCAACCAAGTACTAGGTTCCTCGAAAGATTTGTCTCCGCACCAGGAGCCAGTAGAAGAGGGAGCCGACGCAGAAGTCCGCGAAGGTTAGGGTCAGGAGCGCCAGCGCGGTCATCCCGACGAAGATGGACCCCACGATGGTGGCTCCTGCCTGCCACGCCACGGCTCCTATGAGGATCAGCGTCGCGGCCATGCCGCAGGCAAAGCGTCTGGGCACGGGATCAGCCCCCAGGTCCGGGGCGCGCAAGGCCGGTCGGATGACTCCTGCGTAGACCAGGTCCACGGGATGGTTGGGGAAGAAGGCGGCCCAGTAACCCAGCAGGGCCAAGAGGAAGGCGAAGGGGGCGGATTGACTGAAGAAGGCTGCCACCGTGAGCGCGGCGCAGATCGCGGGCTTGAAGCGCTGCGCCAGGTCAATCCGGGCCTTAGCCTCGTCGGTCAACTGGCTATACCCCTGCATATTCAGGCAGTAGCGCTGATACCCTGAGATAGCCACGGTGTCCTCCCTTCCGGCGATCCGGCGACAGAACTGCTCCAGGGCCGTCCCGATGCTTATCGGGGAAAGCAAATGCCCGTAGGAGCCTCCTACGGGCAGTGTAGCACGGCGGCGGGCACTAGACAAAAAGGGTGACCTGGGCTTTGGCTGCGTAGTCCAGGAAGGTAGCGGCGCCTCCCAGATCCACGCCGTCCCGCAGGTCCTCCTTGGCCACGCCCATGACGCCCATGGTGGTGGTGCAGCCGATGAGCTTCACGTTGAGCTGCTGGCACATATCCAGGAGCTGGGGCACCGTGGGCATCCGCTGGGCGCCCATCATCCGCTTCATGATGAAGGTGGCCAGGTAAGTGGCGCCGGGGATCATCCCCAGGATATTGGGCACCGGGATGGGCGCCGCGGGATTGGCGATGGGGGAGACCTTGAGGCCGGCCAGCTTCTTCTTGTTGATGATGTCCAGGCCGTAGAAGGTGAAGAAGATGCCGCACTCCATGCCCATGGCCGCCGCGGTGGTGGCCAGGATCAGCGGCGGGTAGGCCATGTCCAGGGTGCCCTTGGAGGCCACCAGGGCCACCCGGCGGATCTCCGTGGCCTTGTGGGTCTCCTCGTGCAGGCGGCGGAAAAGCTCGGGGTCCAGCAGGGAGGCCAGGTCCGGACGTGGAGCGGTGGTGGTCATGCTGCCTCCCTATGTCTTCTGGATGAGGAAGACGAACTTCCCCTGCTCTTCTCTGGCTTCCAGGATGCTGTTACCGGTGCTGTTGGCCCAGCTTGGCAGATCGGACTTGGAGCCAGGGTCCGTGGCGATGAGCTGAACCACCTGGCCGGGGGCCAGTTTGTCCATGGCCAGCTTGGTCTTGATGACGGGCAGGGGGCACAGCTCTCCGCTGGTGTCCAGGACCTGGGCGACCGCTGTATTGCTCAAGACATCGCTCCGAAATTGTAGAGTTGTTAATCCATATTATCAAATAGAGGGAGACGCCGGCAAGCGCAGCGCGCGCTGGTAGCTGTTCAGACTTGCGGAGGCGAGCTTCACCCGACCACCCCGTGACCATCACCCCCTGTCCCCCTCTTCCTGGCTAGGAAGAGGGGGAGAGAGAAATCTTTCGAGGAGACACCCCTCGGGCTCCCTGGCAAAAGGGCTGCCGCCCTTCTGCACTTCCCGCGGGGCGCTGCCGAGGGTCGGCCTGCGGCGAAATCCCCTCATGCCTGAACAGATACGCGCGCTGAGCAAGGGGAGAGGGCCCTTCGGCTGCGCTCAGGGCAGGGTCCAAGGAAGCTTTGGGGGGTTGTAGCTTTTATCCCACCGGCAGCGCCGGGGCCCGCGCCCCCGTGGCCCTGGCCACAAAGGGCAGCCGCTCGAAGCGGGCGCTCAGGATCTCGTCGGCGGGCGCGCCCAGCCAGTCCTCCAGCACCGAGGCGTAGACCGAGCGGAAGTCCGTGGTGTAGCGCAGGTTGCCGTCCTCCAACCGGGAGAGGCTGGGCGCCTCCCCGTAGAAGCCGCGCTGCACCCGGCCGCCCAGGAGCAGCATAGGGGTCGCGGTGCCGTGATCGGTGCCCTGGTTGGCGTTCTGCTGCACCCGGCGGCCGAACTCCGACCAGGTCATGATAAGCACGTCCCTGGCCTTGCCGTGGCCCTCCAGGTCCCGATAGAACGCGTGCAACGCCTCGGAGAGGTCTTTGAGCAGCCGCGCCTGGGTTGTTGGCTGGAAGGTGTGGGTGTCGAAGCCACCCATGCCGATGTGGCACACCCGCACCCCGATGTTCTGGGTGATGGCCTGGGCTAGGAGCTTGAACCCGCTGGCCAGCGGTGACTTGGGGTACTCGGCCGCGGGCTTGTACTCGGCCGCGGCGCGCTGGATCTCCGCCGCGCTCTTGTGGGCCGCGGCCGAGACGTTGTCCAGCAGCGCCGCGTAGGGCGCTTTGACGGGGTAGGAGGCATACAGCTTCAGGAGCGCGTCCACCCGGGCGTCGGTGTCTCTGGCGTTGCCGGGGTCCCCCTGAATCTTGTAGGTGTCCAGGCTCTGGACCACCGCGACATCGGCCTTTGGCCCGCTCATGGCCAGGGGCAGGGCGTTACCCACGGATACGCCGTCCAGCAGGTGCCCCTCCTCGTCGATGACCTTCTCAAAGAGGCGAGCGAGCCAGCCACTGGTGAGGTTCTGCTCCATGTTCCCCGTCTGCCAGATCTCCATTGAGCGGAAGTGGGAGAAGTTGGGGATGGGATACCCCACACCCTGCACCACGGCCAGGGAGCCTTCGTCCCACAGCTCCTTCAGCCGGGCCAGGCTGGGGTGGAAGCCTACATGGCCATCCAGGGGGAGCAGGTCGCTCTCGGTGATCTTGATAGTGGGGCGGGCGTCGTGGTAGAGCCCGCTGCCGTAGGGCACCAGCGTGTTCAGGCCGTCGTTGCCGCCGGCCATCTGCACCACCACTAGGATGCGGTCTCTGTAGAGCGGGTCCAGGCCCTGGTTGTTGGTGGCCGCGTGGACGGCCCTGGTGAACACGGGAGGCAGCGCGAGCCCCGCAGAGACCACCACCACGCTGCGTCGTAGGAAATCGCGACGGGTGAGCATGCTGTCCCCCTCTTAGATGAGCTGGAACTCCGGGCTTGCCAGGAGCAGGTAGACCAGGGTTCTCCCCTTGCGGTTCAGGGAGGCGGGAGCCAGCGTGAAGGTCTGCCCTGAGGCCAGGTAGCTCTCCACCACGGCCCGGGCCTCGGGCGAGAGGTTGCCGTCCAGCAGATGGTCTATCAAGAGCTGCACCAGCTCCTGCGGCTGGGTGATGCCGTGGCTCTCCACCAACTGCGCCAGGTCCAGGTAGCCGGGCGCGGTGGCCCTCCGCTGGCTGGCCACGGCGTTGACGAAGTTGACCCGCTGGATCCAGGTGGAGCTGTTGAGCCACGCCGCGCCGCCGGGCCAGCCTGCCACGTTGGGTGGGTTGAAGAGGTCCTGGCCCATGAGGCGGCTCCTGTAGGGCAGGGACGCGCCATCGGTCTCCAGCCCCAGGAGCCGGTGAACGCTGATTACCAACTCCACCGGGCTGCGCACCTGGCTCCGGTAGGCCCTGGCGGAGCTGAACGCGTCGGAGAGGAGGATGTGGCGCACCACATCTTTGATGCTGTAGCCGCTGAGGAAGTAGACGTCGGCCAGCTCCTGCACGATCTCCCGCTCCGGGTTACGGTAGGCAAAGAAGGAGAAGAGCCGCCGCCCGATGTACTCGCCGGTGGCGCGCTGGGCCACCAGGATGTCCACGATCTCCTCGGCCCCGAAACGCCCGGTGCGGCCCAGGAAGGTCTTGACCCCGCTGTCGTGGAGGCGGGGGACGAAGCGTACTTCGCCCTCTCTGGTGGCGGTCCAGCCGGTGAAGGCCCGGGCCGCTTCCCGCACGTCCTGCTCCGTGTAGTGGCCGATGCCCATGGTAAAGAGCTCCATGAGCTCCCGGGCGTAGTTCTCGTTGGGGTGCTCCCTACGGTTGCTGCGGCCGTCCAGCCAGATGAGCATGGCAGCGTCGGTGGAGATGCCCTGGAGGAGCTGGCGGAAGCTCCCCATGGCATGCTCCCGCAGGAACTGGTTCTGCCGCAGCATGAGAGGCGCCGGCACCTTGCTCAGGGCGCTGGTGAGGAGGCCGTGCCAGAAGAGGGTCATCTTCTCCTGGAGGGGCCGGTTGGTGTGGGCCATGCGCACGTACCACCAGCGCCTGAGGTCTTCGCCCTTGGCCAGGTCCAGAGGCAGCGCGGCAAGCCGCTCCTCGATGGGGTCTTCGATGTGCTCGTAGTTGACCAGGTAGTCGACGGTAGCCTCGTAACCCAGGGGCTCGAACTGGTCCAGCAGCTCCTTGGTGGCCCCGAAGCCGGCCCGCCGCAGCAGATGGGCGATGCGCAGGCGGGGGTTGCTTATGGGGATTTCGCTTTCACCGGAGGCTGCGGCGTGGCTCTGGGCGCCTGCCAGGAGGCTGAGGGTGGCTGCCAGGCCTGCCGCCAGCGCGCTGCGACGGGAGGCCGTTGTGCTGGGGGGCGTTCGCTGGTCGAGGGCTGTGCTCATCGCTCCTCCTCTCTCGTGCCCAATGCGGCCGGCTGCCCCCATCTTGGGGGTGGCATGGGCGCCGGTCAATGATCAGGGTGACACGCCACCGGTGCGCGAGGTCACTGTGCCCTACAGTTTAGTTATTTCTCACTACAGAGGGAAGGGCAAAAAGTTTCGGGGAAGCGGCGTGGTGGAAAGGCTTGCTGGGGTTACGGCTCGACCAGGATGGGGATCTCTGTCCGCGCCGTGCACTGGCCGATGTGGGCGATGGTCTCCACCCCAGCGGCTCGCAGTGCGTCTTCCAGCGCCGCGGCTTTGTGGCTGGGGACGGCGATGAGTAGCCCACCGGAGGTCTGGGCATCGGCCAGGATGATCTTGTCCAGCTCGTCCAGACCACCATTCCAGGCCACGTACTCCTCCAGGTACTTCATGTTGCGCAGGGTGCCGCCGGGCACCACGCCGTTGTCGGCGAGGCCCACGGCCTCCTCCAGCACCGGCACCCGAGAGCGGTAGACCGTGGCACTGACGCCACTGCCCTGGGCCATCTCCAGCAGGTGGCCCAGCAGCCCGTAGCCCGTGACGTCGGTGCAGGCGGAGACGCCCACCTGCACCATGGCTTCGGCCGCGGCCTTGTTCAGGGCGCTCATGACCCGAATGGCCTGGGCGATGCTCTCCTCCGAGGCGACGCCGGCCTTCATGGCGGTGGTGAGGATGCCGATGCCCAGGGGTTTGGTGAGGAAGAGCTGGTCGCCGGGGTGAGCGCCGGCGTTGGTGACCTGCTTGCCCGGCGCCACCAGCCCCGTGACGGCGAGGCCGTACTTGGGCTCCCGGTCGTCTATGGTGTGGCCGCCGACGATGATGAGGCCAGCCTCGGCGGCCTTGTCGGTGCCGCCCCGAAGGATCTCATGCAGGATCTCGTGCGGAAGGCCCTCTACCGGGAAGCAGAGGATGTTCAGGCCCGTGAGGGGGCGCCCACCCATGGCGTAGATGTCGCTGACGGAGTTGGCCACGGAGATGGCGCCGAAGTGGTAGGGGTCGTCCACCACGGGCGGAAAGAAATCCACCGTCTGCACCAGGGCGAGGTCATCCGTCAGGCGGTAGACGGCGGCGTCGTCGCCCGTGCTATAGCCCACCAGGAGGTTGGGGTCTGTGATCTGTGGTAACTGGCGCAGCACCTGCGCCAGCGCGCCGGGGCTGAACTTGGCGGCTCAGCCGGCGCAGCTAGCCAGGGAGGTCAGGCGTATGGACTGGCGGTCTCCCATGGTGCACCTCCTGCTCCGGCGTCCGCTCCACGTCGCGGACGGATCTCGCCGGATGCTCAAAGTATACTTGTCTGGCGCCTTACGGTCTATTAAGCATGCGCAGGCCGCATACTGATAGGAAAGTGAAAGGCCCGCGGCGCGTCGCGGGCCTGGATGGCTTCGGGGGGCCTGGCTTGGGTAGTGATGGACTCTAGTCGTGCACCTTGCGGACGGTAACGGCCCAGTCGGTCTCGTCGATGGGCTCCACGCCGAGGATCTCCTGGCCCTCGTTGGTGAAGCTGCGAGGACAGTTGTCCACCGCGGGCAGATGATCCAGGATAATGCGGAGCACCTGTCCCACCTCCATCTCCTCCAGGGCCAGCTTGGACTTGACGAAGGTGTAGGGGCAGACCTCGCCCCGCAGGTCGATGTCCTCGTCAATTGCCACTGTGAGACTCAGGGGACGGACGGTGAGGTCCAGCTCTGGCATGCTTGCCTCCTTGTGCCTGAAGTAGCCTACTTTTCTCCCTGCTCCACGGGCAGCGCCGGGTCGTTCCCCCAGTCGCCCCAGGAGCCGGTATAGTTTCTGACTCTATCATAGCCCAAAAGCCGGAGCACGTAGTAGGTGTGGGCCGCCCGCACGCCGCCCTGGCAGTAGGTGACGATCTCCTTGTCCGGCGTGGCGCCCACGGCGGTGAGGAGCTTCTGGAGTTGCTCGGCGCTCTTCAGGGCCGGCGAGGCGCCGTCGGCCAGGGCAGTGGACCACTCCAGGAACCTGGCGCCGGGGATGTGGCCGCCCCTGGCAGCCTGGACCATGGCGCCGGTGTACTCGTCCAAGGACCGCACGTCCAGGAGGAGAGTGCCCTCCTTGCCCAGCCGCTGCGACACCTCCTCCTTGGTGGCGCCTCGGTCAAGCTGCGCGCGCGCGGTGTAGCGCTGGGGCTGAATGCTGGGGCTGTCCGTAGCCAGGGGGCGGCCCTCTTCGGCCCAGCGGGTCAGACCCCCATCCAGGATGGCGAGCTGCTCGTGGCCGTAGTAGTGCATGGCCCAGAAGAGGCGGGCCGCCATGAGGCCAGGGCCGTCGTCGTAGACGACGACGCGGTCCTGGTTGCTGACGCCGGCATTACCCAGCAGGGTGCCAAAGCGCTCCGCCGGCAGCAGCGCGGAGCGGATAGGGCTGGTGGGGTCATCCAGCCGTGCCACCGGCAGGTTCGCGGCGCCGGGGATGTGACCACCGGTGTAGCGGCCTGCGCCCCGGGCGTCGATCACTTTCAGGTCGGCGTTGTTGAGATGGTCGGCGAGCCACTGGGGACTCACCAGCAGTTCCGCACGGGGATAGCCCGCCAAGAGATGCTCCTTCTCCCTGGCCAGACGGCGGGGTGCTAGTTTTTCTTCTCGATGGGGAGGGCAGGGTCGCCCCCCCACTCCTGCCAGGACCCATCGTAGTTACGCACCTTAGTATACCCGATGAGCCTGAGGGTGAAATAGGCCTGGGCCGACCGCACTCCCGTCTGGCAGTAGGTGATGACCTCCTGGTCGGGCACAATGCCGGCGTCCTGATACAGCTTCTTCAGCTCCGCGGCTGCCTTCATCTCGGGGGTGGCGTTGCTGGTGACGTTCAGCTCCCAGTTGACGTTCCTGGCACCGGGGATGTTGCCGCCGCGGGCAGCCCGGACGTCTTTGCCGGTGTACTCGTCGGGCGTGCGGGCGTCGCACAAGGCCACGGAGTTCTTGCCCAGGTTGGCTTTGACGTACTCGGCGTCGGCGACCTTGCTGGGGTCCGCCTTGGCCAGGAACTTGGCCGGTTCCAGCCTGGGCGCTTGCCGGGTTGCCTCCCGCTTCTCGGTCTCCCACTTGGGATAGCCACCGTTGAGGATGCTCACCGAAGGGTGGCTGAAGTAATCCATCACCCAGAAGACCCTGGCGGCGGTGAGCGTCCTGCTGTCGTCGTACAGCACCACCCTGTGCTCGTTGCCGATCCCCAGGTTGCCCAGCACCTCGCTCGCCTTCTCCGGGGGCGCCACGTTTTGCACATCGCCGTACCGCTGGTCCAGCAGGTTAGAGTTCAGGTTCACGGCGCCGGGGATATGGCCGGCCTGGTACTTGTCCGCCGGGCGCAGGTCCACGACGCGGAGCTTGGGGTCATTCAGGTTCTTGGCCAGCCAATCGGCCTCCACCAGCAGCTCCGGCCGGGCGTAGCCCGCGACCTGGGCTGCCGGCTCCCGCTGGGGTTGGGGTGCTGTCGGCTGGGCGATAGGCTGGGGGCTAGCACAAGCCAGGGCACTGGCTGCGACCACGCCGAGGATCAGGGGAAGGGGTATCAGGCCGCGTGGCGCGGCTCCTATCGTCACGGGAATACCTCCAAGGGGGTGCTAAGAGGATGGGGCCTCGCGGGTGAGGACCATGAGCCACTCCGCGGCATCCACTTCCTCCACCTGCCACTGCCAGCCCAGGCGGGCCGCCTGGGTGGGGATGGTCTCCAGGGCGGGAGCGTGGTCGATGAGCATGTGGATCACCTCACCTGGCTCCGCTTTCTTCATGGCCTCCACCGCCTTCATCATGGGGAAGGGACAGATCTCGCCGCGCACGTCGACTTCGACGATGGTGAGGGCTGGGGTCTCGGTGCTCATGGGGCCTCCAGGAGGGGAACTAGATTCACTTTATCAACTTAATGCTGGAGAGTCAAGGACGGAGCCGAGCCGTAACTGTCCACAATCGAGGTGCTGAATCTGCGGGCAGGGTATGCGGACGGGCGTTTCCCGTAGGGCGGGTCCTTGTGGCCCGCCGTCTACCACGCCGAGATCGTGAGGCGGGGGACAAGCCCCCACCCTACGGGCGCGGCCGCCAACTCCTCATGTCCCCTCAAGACTGAACAGTAGGTCATGGCCAGAGGCCACCACCGCGAATGAAAATGGGGCAGGTAGCCGGTATTTCAAGGCAGATACGCGAGAGACCGTCTCTTAACTCTGCACTGCAGGCTGAAGCTTGCAGCATAGCCGCTCAGCATGCCTCAGGCTTGCGCCTGAGGTGGCGGCTAGACAAACACCCTTGAGCAGGCCGGCCCTTGACCACCCGGGCAGTACCGTCTACCCTTGTGGGCAGACTTGTGAAGAGCGTCGGCGAAAGGAGAAGGCGGTGAAGGTCCTGCGCTGAGCCGATGTCAGCCCCATGTACTGCGGGCACGAGATAGTTGCTGCCACCATCGAGGAGATCATCCATCTGGCCATCATTCACGGGTGCGAGCAGCATGGCCTGGTGGAAGGGAAGATCCCGGAGGTGACCATCACCATCTGGCGGCGGCATATCCACGATGTAGCGGCTCCGGCCTGACGCCGGGCCGCCCGCTGCGGTGGGCGCCACAGCTAGCTCAGGCGTTTGATGAGCTCCACCCCGCCCACGGCGCCCAGCGCCAGCCCCAGGCCGAAGACCCAGCCACCCAGGGAGAGGGCAGGGATGGCCGAGAAAAAGGCGCCCAGGGTGCAGCCCGCCGCCAGCCCGGCGGCGTAGCCCATGAGGATGCCCCCTGCCAGCGACTGGCCGTAGCGGATGCCCTGGCGCGGCGCGCGCAGCTTGAACTCCCGGGACAGGAGCGCCGCGACCAGCGAGCCGGCGATCAGGCCTCCGGTGATCATGAGCTGCTCCGTAAGCAGGCTGCCGGAGGTGGGCAGGGCGCAGGCCCCCAGGTCCTCGCCCACGGCCATCAGGCCGGAGAACCCCAGCCCCATCAGGCCCGCCAGGCCGTCGGCCCAGCGCATGATCTCCCCGGTCACCCCCAGGGGCCGGGAAAAGAGGTACTCCAGTACGTTCAGCGTCCCCAGGCCCAGGCCCGCTAGGCCCACGGGCCAGGCCCGCACCAGCACCGCCCGGCGCATCTCCTCCAGGCGCTCCGAGAACGACACGGCTGGCGCGCCGGCCGTCGGGCGAGGAGAGACCACCATCCCGCCCCGGGACTCCCACCAGAGCACCAACAGGTAGAGCGCCGCCAGGGCCGCCAGGGTCAGGGCTACGGCGCCACCCCAACCGAGGCCCTGGGGGAGCCAGACCCGGGGCTGGAAGCGCACCACGTTGTCCCACCACCAGGGCCAGGTGTGGCCCAGCAGGGCAAGCCCCAGCATGATGCCGCCCAGGGCCACCGCAGAGCCCACGTAGCCCTCTCCGACGCGATAGCAGGAGCCGGACACGCATCCTCCCGCGAGCACCATGCCTACCCCGAAGGCCGTGCCCGCCAGCAAGGTGTGCCAGCCCACGGGTCCGACGGCCGCGTTCAGTGGCAGGCTGCCGGAGGCCAGGTTGGGCACCATGTTGTACATCACCAGGGCGAACCCTACAGTGGCAACGGCCATGCCCCCGATGATGGCCTTTGCCACCCGGCCGTCCTGGAGCAGAAAGAGGTCCCGGAAGGAGGAGGCGAAGCAGAAGCGCGCCCGCTGGAGGGTGAACCCGAAGGCCAAGCCGAAGAGCCACATGACCGCAAGGCTGGGGCTGTTGCGGCTCAGGAGCAGGGCCGCGGCGGCCGCGATGGCCACCGCCAGGAGGCCCAGGGGCGTCGTGCCGGTGAGCCAGGGAGAGGCGATGGCGGCGCGCGACGAGCCGGCTACGGCAGCCATCTTACCACCAGATCTTGCTCTCCAGGCCGGGCTGGCTCTCGAATTCCGCACTGGTCCAGAGGCCCGTGCTCAGGTACTTCCAGCCGCCGTCGGCCAGGAGGGCCACGATGTTCCCCCGTTCCATGCGCTGGGCCACCCGCATGGCCGCGTAGACCACGGAGCCGGAGGAGATGCCGGCAAAGATGCTCTCCTGCTCCATGAGCAACCGGGTGGTGGCGAAGGCGTCCTTGCTGGCCACCACGAAGCGCCCGTCCAGCAGCGACTGGTCCAAGATGGGCGGGATGAAGCCCTCTTCCAGACTGCGCAGGCCCTGTACCAGGTCGCCGGGGTGGGGCACCACGGCCAGCACCCGGGTCTGGGGGTTGTGCTCCTTGAGGCGGCGTCCGGTGCCCATGAGCGTGCCGCCGGTGCCCAGGCCGGCGATGAAGACGTCCACCTCTGGCAGCTCCCGCAGGATCTCTGGGCCGGTGGTCTCGTAGTGGGCGCGCGGGTTG
>JACPQN010000007.1 GCA_016190485.1 Chloroflexota bacterium | reverse complement strand
CTCAGGACAGGTCTATCTCCCTCCCACCAGGGGAGGGAGGAAATGTCCCCTCTCCCTTGATGCCTGTCCTGAGCGAAGTCGAAGGGGGAGAGGGCTAGGGAGAGGGTGAGCCCGGCCACACACGTTGACCATCCCCTGAGCGCCCCTGTACAATGAGTTTCTAGAGCCCACGATTCTGTTCGGCTGCGCCGCCGCGAGGTTGATATATGCTCCAGACCCTCATGAAGGACGCCCTGAAGGAATGGGCCGTCACCATCAAGGCCCTGGACGAGGGCAAACAGCACCTGTTGCTGCGCAAGGGAGGCATCCGGGAGAAGGAGTTCAAGGTGGAGCACGAGGAGTTCCTCCTCTACCCCACCTTCGAACACCAGCGGAGCGACCTCCTGAAGCACGAGTACCAGGAGGACCTGCGGGCGACCCTGGCTCCGTGGAATGGCCAGGCTCCCACCGAACCGCCCTCCAGCGTGACCTTCACTCACTTTGCCCGTGTCCGGGACGTCATCGAAGTGACCGACCCGGCGCACGTGACGGCCCTGTCACCCTTCTACATCTGGACCACGGACTACGCCGAGAAGCGGCTGCACTGGCGCCCTCGCAAGCCGCTGGAGATCCTCCTAGTCCGGGCATACCGGCTGGAGCACCCGGTGGTGGTGCCGGTGTCGCCCTATTTTGCGGGGTGCAAGTCCTGGGTGGAGCTGGGAGACGGCCTCCCTCTGGGAGCCCTAACACCCATGGTGAGCGAGGAGCGGTTTCAGGCAGAGGCCCAGCGGATTCGGGAGGTACTGAAGTAAGTGGACATCACAGCGGAAAAACGGGCTGACTTCGGGAAGAAGAACAAGGCATTGCGCAGGCAGGGCCATACGCCTGCCAACCTCTTTGGCAGGGGCATGGCCTCACTGGCGTTGCAGGTGCCGACCCCGGCGCTGCACCAGGCGCTCCAGCATACGGGGCGCAATGCGCTGCTGCGGCTATCTGTCGGGGGCGGGAGCGCCAGTGACGATGCCTATCAGGTAATGGTGCGGGACATCCAACGCCATCCCATCAGTGGACAGATCCTCCACGTGGACTTCTACCGGGTGGAGATGACCGAGCGGATGGAGGCCGAGGTGCCCATCGCGTTCACCGGCATATCGCCGGTGGTGGAGTCCGCCAGAGGCACTCTTACCCACAGCATCAATACCATCCGGGTGTCGGGACTGCCGGGCGCCATCCCCTCCTCCGTGGAGGTGAATGTCAGCGTCCTGGGGGACCAGCAGCAGACCATCCTGGCAAAGGACATCCCGCTGCCCCCCGGGGTAGCCCTGGCCTCGGATCCGGAGCAACTGGTAGCCCATGTGGTGGCCCGGCGGGGTGCTCAGGAAGAAGACCGGGCAGACGCGACCGAAGAAACGGAGACCCGAGAGGAGCGAGCCTGAAGGACGCTCCTCCCCTAGCAATAGCGCTGATAAGCCCAGGGGCGGGTCTGAGACCCGCCCCTGGGCACTTTTGAGCGGTTGACCGGCTTTCCGCCTCGCTACGGCTCTTCCCAGTTCACCACACCACGCTGTTTCAGGTCGTCAATCTCCTCCTGGGTGTAGCCCAGCTCCCGCAGGAGCTGGCGGGTGTGCTGCCCGGCGATAACTCCCGGCCCGTAGCGGCCGGGCGTTAGGGAGAAGTGGGCCAGTCCGCTGTGGCGCCAGTAGGTGCCGAAGCGCAGGTGATCCGTCTCTCGGACAAAGCCGTTCTGCTGGCAGTGCTGGCTCTCCTCGTAGAACTCTCCCAGGGTGTTGCCGTCTGCCCGCACGCAGGCCACATCGGCCGCCGTGAGCAGCGCCTCCCACTGGTCCGCGGTGCAGCCTTTGAAGACCTCACTCAACACCTGGCTGAGGACGGCATCGTTGGCGGCGCGCGCTTCGGCAGTAGCGAAGCGGGGGTCCTGCAACAGGTCCAGCCGCTCTACCGCGGCGCAGAAGGACTGCCACTCCTCCTCGAAGAGGCAGGCCAGAAAGACCCAGCCCTCCTTGGCTGGGTACAGCCGGTAGGTGGCACAGAGGCCGTAGCCGTCGGTGTCCGGCTCGGGCCGGGGCGGCTTGTCCTGATACCAGAAGAAGTCGTCGGCGTTGGCGTAGGCGTTGGATCCCAGCATATTCACCTGCCCCCACTGGCCCTTGCCCGCGGTCTGGCGAGCGTAGAGGCCCAGCATCATGGTAGAGGCGATGACCACGCCGCTGTTGGGATCGGGGTTGGTCTCGTTGGCCCGGAAAAGCTGGCGGGAGACCTCCTTCAGCTCCTCCCAGGAAAGCTCCTGCTCCGGTGGCGGGGGCATGCCCGCGCCTGCTTGCAGCAGCGCACCGCCGATGGCCGCGCCGGGCACCGGATGGAAAGCGGGCCGGAGGGAGTGGGGTCCCGTGGACCCATAGCCGCCGAAGTAGACGTACACGATAGTGGGGTTGATGCCCTTGGCCGTCTCGTAGTCCATCCCCAGGCGCTCGGGCACTCCCGGACGGTAGTTGTGGAGCAGCACGTCGGACTTGGCGATGAGCTTGTGGACGATGGACTGGCCCTCGGGGAGCTTCAGGTCGATGCAGATGCTCTCCTTGCCCTGGGTCAGCTTCACCGCGCCCGTCCCCCGCATGCCCATCATAGCCCGGATGTGGTCGCCCTCCGGCGGCTCCACCTTGATGACCCGGGCGCCCATGTCGGCCATGAGCGAGGCGCTGTAGGGGCCAGCGATGATGGAGGCGAACTCCAGCACCGTGATCCCCTCCAGGGGGTGGCGTGGCAGACGCCCGTTGCCGGCCGGGGCAGACGGCCCCACGGGAGCGCGGTGGTGCAGATCAGCCAGCACCTGCTGGGTGTGCTGTCCCACCGTGGGCGCCGGCCCCTGGATGCGGCCCGGCGTCTCCTGAAGATCGGCCAGCACGCCTAGCTGCCGCATCCGCCCCACCGTCGGGTCATCCACCTCCTCCACGTGGCGGTTGTGCAGCACCTGGGGGTGCTCCATGCCATCCTGGGTGGATACCACGGGCTCCGCAGAGACGTTGCCGTTCTTGATGAAGATGTCCATCCACTCATCCAGGGTCTTTTCCCGCATGCGGGCCAGCAGGATGTCCCGCATCTGCTCCCGGTTCTCCTCGGTGAGCTGGGGCGCCTCCATGAAGCGAGGGTCGTCATAGAGGTTCCACAGGTCCAGGGCCTGCACCCAGGCGTGGAAGAGCCGCTCCATGCCGTTGGCCATCTGGATCCAGCGACCATCCTTGGTCTGGGCCGGCAAGTAGGTGAGGGTGGGCAGCCGGCCCCGCGATCCGAGGAGGTCTAGCGGGAAGGTGACGGGGTCTCTGCGGGAGAGCTGCCGGATGACCAGGTCCCGGATGTCGTAGGACATCATGCCCTGGACCAGGCTGGTCTGCACCCACTGGCCCCGGCCGGTCTTGGCCCGCACCAGCAACGCAGCCAGGATGTTCTGCACTGCGGCCTGGCTGGTGGAGTGGGAAGCTGTCTGCACTGCGGCATACACCGGGCCAGGTCGGGGTTTTTGCCCTTCAAAGACCAGCATGCGCCCTGTGCGGGCGGCCACCACTCCTTCGTAGCCTTTATAGTTCTTGTAAGGTCCCGTCTGCCCGAAGCCGGTGATGGAGCAGTAGACCAGGCCTGGATTGCGTTGGGAGAGCTCCTCCCAGCCGATGCCCAGCGCCGCGGCCTTGCCGGGGCGGAAGCTCTCCACCACCACATCCGCCCGCTCTGACAGGAGCTGGGCCTGATCCCGTCCCTCGGGCGTCTTCAGGTCCAGGGTCACGCTCTTCTTGCCCCGATTCCAGAGGAGGGCCGCCGGCCAGGCTCGGAAGGGATCTCCCATTGGCGGCTCCACCTTGATGACCTCGGCCCCGAAGTCTGAAAGGATCATAGTGGCCATGCCGCCGGGCATACCCATGCTAAAGTCCACCACCCTCAGGCCGTCACAGGGGCTTGTCATCGCTTCCTCCTGACACGGGGCGGAACCGCCGCCGTTGTTAGCCCGTAGGATAGAGAATAACCCCTGGGCGCTGCAAGTCGCAGGGGGCCCTGGCAACCGGACTGGGGGTCTTGTTCACCATGAACCGCCTTCAGCGGCGACCGGTTGTACCGGGACGGCAGGCGTGCTACCCTTGGCAAGATTGGTATTCTTGGTCTTGTGTGATCTGGGTCACTGACTCGGGCGCCCGGGGAGCGCGAGACTACCACCTACGAAGGGTACTCCGTTCCTTACTGCGTGTTCCTGTGACTGGAGGGGCTATCATGCGCACGATCCCTGGTGTGCCCGCCGCGTCCCTGGGGATACTGGCTGCCCTGGCTGCGGCTGGCCTCTGGGTGGCCGCCTCACATCCCCAGCGCGCGGCCGCAGCCATCGTGGATGCGCCACAGCTCATTGCACCCGCCAACGACGAAACCATCACCACCTTCGGCCCCACCTTGCAGTGGGCAAACCCCGCCGGCACCACCCAGTACCAGCTCCAGGTCATCCCCATCAACAACGACGGGCCGGGCGTGAACCTGATCATCGGCAGCGCCGATACCTCCTTCGCCATCCCGGCGCCGCCCTCCTGGTATGGGCTGTTGCCCGACATGAGCTACACCTGGCGGGTGAGGGCGACGGACGCCATCGTCTCCGTCTCGGAGACGGATAGCGGCTGGGGACCCTGGACCGAAGCACGCTCCTTCCGCACGCCCACCGTCTCGTCTGGCACCGTCAGCCTGGATAGCCCTGCGGGCGGCGCCCTGGCCACCAGCCTGACACCAACCCTCACCTGGTCAAACAGCGACTCCGCAGTCTATTACTACGAGGTGGAGGTGAGCAAAGACCCTGCCTTCGGCCCTAACGCCTTCCTCTACTCAGAGCGGCGCCACGGAGCCGTTACCACCCCCCTCAACAGCTACGCCATCCCCGGCGGTTTTCCGCTGGAGGCGGGGACCACCTACTACTGGCGGGTGCGGCCCCGGGTCCAGGGAGACGGCACGCCGGTGGAGTGGCCTGCCGTAGCCTCCTTCAGGACGCCGGCCGCGAACACCCTGCTGCTGGAGGTCGCCGCTCCAGCCGACGAGAGCACCGTCAATAGCGCCACCGCCCAGGTGACGGGCAAGACGGCCCGTGGCGCCACCGTGACGGTGAACGAGACCATAGCTTCTGTGGACTCTGCCGGTGGCTTTGCGGTTACGGTGACTTTGCTGGAAGGGCCCAACGTCATCGATATCATCGCCAGTGACGACGCGGGTAACGTCCTGATGGTCACCCTGGTCGTCACGTACATCCCCTAAGGGCCAGGAGATGACCATGAACGTTCTGAGAGCTTCCATAATCGTTGCGGCCGCGGTCCTGGCCCTGGGCCTGTGGGAAGACAACCGCTCGACCTCCGCTCAGGGCGCGACGGTGGGAGAGCGCCGCCTCGCGGCCGACACCCCCACGCCGGAACCGACCCGCTCACCCGCCTCAACCGTGACCCCCGGCCCGCGTGACAGGGACCGAGACCGAGACCGAGATCGGGACCGCGACCGAGACAAAGAAAAAGAAGAGGAGCGGGAGAAGGAGAAGCGGCGAGAGCGTGAGCGCAAGGTCACCCGACCTGGGACGGTGACGGCCAAGGGCACGGGCGACTTCACCCTTCGCACCCGGGACGGTCGCGTGGTCACCCTTCTGGTAGACGCCAGGACAGAGTTCAAGCGGGAGGGCAGCGGCCGGAACAAGCCCACCTTCGCCGACCTCAAGGTAGGCATGAATGTCACTGTCTATGCCCTTCGAGTGGACGGTCAGGCCGCCAGCACGCCGACCCCCACCAGCGGCGTCAGCGCGACGGCTGCGGGAGAGCAGTGGCGCGCGTCTAAGGTGCTCCTGCCCCGGCTGCGGCCCAAGTTCGCCCATCGCATCGGGGAGATCACGGCCCTCAGCGGGACCAGCATTACTATCAAGGATAGAGAAGGGGAGGCGCATGCCGGTGTCTTGGATGCCCAAACGGCGCGGCGTCCCACCGGCGCAACCTTCGCCGTGGGTGACCGGGCACTGGCTATCGCCCGTTGGGACGATGATCTGGGCAGCGACGGCGCCTGGGTGGTGTGGCTCCTGGTGAAGCTGGGGCAGGCCCCTGCCGGCACGACCACGCCCGTGGCCGCGCCCGCCGCGGGGACCGCGACACCTAGGGCCACGGCCAGCCCGGCCACGACGGGGACGGTGACGGCTACCGCAACCCCGGCCACCAGCACGCCGGCGGCAACCACGACGGCCACCGTCACCGCCAGCCCGGCCGCGACAACGGCAACTCCCACGGCGACCCGGACTCCCACACCAGCCGTAACACCTTCGCCCACCACCACACGCACGACCACGGCCGCGCCCGAGACCGGTTCCTACTAGTACCTAGTATCCTAAATCAGCGTCACAAAGCCCAGCCCAATCCCGCTCACCCTGAGCCTGTCCTGAGCAACGCCGAAGGGCTTGTCGAAGGGTGGGCCGCTCATGGTTCCCTTCGGCAAGCTCAGGGTAAACTCGGCTCACCACGAGCGGCAGGTCCTTACG
>JACPQN010000008.1 GCA_016190485.1 Chloroflexota bacterium | reverse complement strand
CGACAAGCCCTTCGGCGTTGCTCAGGACAGGCTCAGGGTGAGCGGGATTGGACTGGTCTTGTAACGCTGATTTAGGACACTAGGTACTAGCTTGGGTTCCAGGAGCTCAGCGCCTGGGCTTACCGGAGTAACCCTCGCTGCAGGGCATAGGCGACCAGTTCTGCACGAGTATGGAGACTAAGTTTTTGATAGACGTGCAAGCGGTGGGTCTTTACCGTGTTCAGGCCAAGAACGAGGCGCTCGGCGATCTCCTGGTTCGTTAAGCCTTGCGCGATCAGCCTAAGCACCTCCTCCTCCCGAGGCGTCAATGGCTCACACAGCGGCTCGGCCTCGCGTGTCAGTCCGCCTTCAATGTAGTCGCGCAGCACCATGCCGGCCAACTTCGGCGGGAGATACACGCCGCCTTCATCCACTGCCAGAACAGCGGCAAGCAGTTCGTCGCTGCTCGCTCCCTTCAGCACATAACCCGACGCACCTGATCGCAGCGCCTCGAAGAAAAACGCCTCTTCCTCGTGCATTGTCAGGATCAGTACCTTCACATCAGGGAATTGGCCCGCTACCTGGCGGGTGACCTCAAGACCGCTCATTTCGGGCATCGTGATGTCCAGCAGGGCAACATCGGGGCGGAGCCGTTGAATCTCTTCTAACGCCTCTCTACCGTTCACTGCTTGACCGACGACCTCTATCCCCTCATCCTCTTTAAGGAGCGAGACCAGGCCTTGCAGCACGAGCTTGTGATCGTCGGCTACCACCACACGCACCCGCCGCGAAGCCCTCTCAAACGAGGGCGCGTTCCCTGCGCCTGATGGCGGAACCGTCATGTCACACCTCACTCGCTGGGCTTGGCGCTATCCGGGCTTCGCCGGTTGCCACCTGTGTCAGCGGAACGGCAACCTCCACGATCGTGCCCCACTCTAAGCCACTCTCAATGCGTATGTTGCCGCCGAGGAGCGATGCCCGCTCCCGCATACCGGCAAGCCCCAGCCCCCGACCGCTCTCGGTATCCGGCACAATGGCTGCGGCATCGAAACCGCCTCCATTGTCCTGCACCGTCAAGACGACCTCGCTGCGGAGGCGCGTCAGGCGTATGACAACGTGCCGCGCGCCACTGTGGCGGGCGACGTTGTGCAAGGCCTCCTGAGCGATGCGAAACAGCACCAGCTCGGTTTCCGACGCCAGCCGTGGACCCTCGTCCGATTCCATGCTGAACTCAATGCCAGCCGGATGCAGCGTGCGATCCGCCACCCATTGGAGTGCGGGAACCAGGCCTAACTGGTCTAACACGCCCGGGTGCAGTGCCGCAATGATCCGTCGCAGATCATCCACGGCCCCGCTCACCATCTCCTGGACCAGGATCGAGCGCTCGCGCACCCCGGCATCGGCTGAGGACCTCGCGAGCCGCTCCATCTCCAGGCGCATCGCAGTTAGCCCCTGGCCGATTTCGTCGTGTAGCTCATACGAGATGCGGCGACGCTCGTCCTCCTGGGCGACGAGCACCTTCCCCAAGAGCGACCGCAGTTGCTCCTCCTTCTGCTGGAGCGTCCTGTACAGCTCGCGCAGTTCTTGGTTACGGGCTTCGAGCTCCGCGGTCCGGGTCTGTACCTCCTTCTCCAGCTCCGCGCCCCAGGTTTGCAGACGCTGACGCATAATTTCAAGGCTTTCCGCAAGAATGCCGATCTCGTCCTCGGCGACCACGGTGATGGGGGTTTCAACCTTCCCTTCAGCGATGCCTCGGGCGGCGGCGGTCAACTGCTCCGTGGGTTTGACCACGTGTCGCGTCGTCAGCCACGCCACCAGAAGCGAGGCCAGGAAGCCCAACGTCGTCAGGAAAACGAGCCGTTGTCGGATCTGCGTTGGTAGCACCAGGGCAACATCGACAGGCTGTTCCAGGACGACGTGGAAGTCGGATTGCTGCAATGGCACCACTGCCATCACGTGGGCCTCGAAGGAGTCTCCGGACGCGGGCTGGTGCAGGAGGGCGGATGCCTTCCCCTGCGCCACGATGCTGCGAAGGGAAGCCCAATGGCGGCTCACTTGCCCAGGTTGCTCGTCCTCTCCGATCCCCAGGACTGTAACGCCATCGGGTCTCACAACCTCCAGGTGATACTTTGCCTCAGAGGGGTCCTCCGAAGATGTCGGTGGCAACGCCTCGGCAAGCCCACCCCGCCAGTAGGAAGTGGGACTGTACGGGAGCGGGCTATTGACTGATATGGTATGGACTGCAACCACAAGGCTAGTCGAGCGAGCCGGCTCCTCTACGCGAGTGAGAATGGTGGCGAAGGGAACACCCTCCGCACCCATAGCCGGTGCGGAGAGCACGGCGAACCCACCTCGTGGCAGCTTGGCCGCTGGAGATAGAAGCGGCGTCGAGCTGCCCCGGGTTGTTTGGGGGCTGCCCGCTGTTGCTACGGCGCCACTCTGGCCGTCAAGGACCCAGACACCCGTGACCTGGAAAAAGGGAAAAGGGTCGGTCTGGGAGAGGTGCTTGAGCATAGCGCGGGCCGCCGTAGCGGGGTCCGCCGCTTCCCCCCTCAAGAGATCGAGGCTTACTTCCTCCGCGTCCCGGGCAACGTGGAGAAAATCCCGTTCAAGGATTCCCGCCGTGATGTAGGCAGTGCTCAGCCGTTCCCGGTAGATGAGTTGCGTTGCCTCTTCCACTGATCCCAGGCCGACAACGGCGCCGCTACCTAACATCAGCGCCAGCCCTACAGTCACGTAGAGCATGATACGTCGCTGCAGGCCCAGGTGGCGCAACCAACTCATGCCGCTCACTCCTCGTCTCGACGAAAGTCGCGAGCACGAACGTACGTCGCAAAAATACACTATCCGTTCTGGATTGTCGAACCCCATGTACTGGGTCAGGAGATATCGGACAGCCGCCTCCTTTCCTTGGTCGGCCTGTTGCCAGAGCTGTTCGATGGCTTGGTTGATGTCCTGACGTAACTGCCGCGGGCGCACCCCTTACAAGTATGCGACTCACCGGAAACTATGCCTACGTTTTGCTCCGGCGCGGTCATCTTTTGCCTCGGATAAAAGGGGACAGGCTAGCCTGATTTCCTAACCTCCACCCGCAGGGGCACCGAGCGATTCGACAGCGAGTGGCCAGCTTGGACGCACCGACTGTGAAAGAGTTGCTCCACAAATCCCCGTTGACATGAGGATCGCGCCGCGCAATAATAGTACATTTGTTCTGGCCCTCTAAGTTCGCGCTCATCCTTGCGCCAGAGGAGTTGCGAAGATTATGGAGAGAGGAGCGCAACTCGCACATGGCGCAGGTTGCTCAGGATTTGACAAACGTTAGAGACGTGACCAGAGTCCTGCGACCCGCGACAATCATGCCTGCGTTCTCTGGGCGAAGGCTGAGAGTAAAGACCTAAACACGGGAGGAGAAGAGCTGTGGTAACAGTCCTCAGAGCGGAACGCAAGTCAGCCGTGCTCACGCCTTCAAGCTTACAATGCCTCTCCCGCATACCTACCATTAACCTAACTGCGGGTTGCGCCATCGGATGTATCTACTGCTATGCCCTAGGGTATCCCCATAACCCTGGCGAAGGTCGGGTCGTCCTCAACGTAAACACTTTGGACAAGTTGCGAGCTGAGCTGGCCCGTAAGCGGAGCAAACCGAGGGCAGTTTACTTCAGTCCGTCCACCGACATCTTCCAGCCGGTTCCTGAAGTCCTTGAACTTGGCCACCAGATCTTGGACTTCTTGCTGTCCCAAGACATCGGGGTGGCTTTTGTCACGAAAGGCAGAATTCCGGAGAACACCATGAAGCTTCTCCTCGCCAACCCAGACAAAGTGCGCGCACAGATCGGGCTTATCACGCTGGACAGGGACCTGCTGCGTATCTTTGAGCCCAATGCGGCCAGCCCTGAGGTCCGGTTACGTCAAATGAGCGCGTTGATCGGTGCTGACGTGCCTACGGTTGCCCGACTTGCCCCCGTTCTCGCTGGGCTTACCGACGCGCCAGAGCCTTTGGACCGCCTGCTAGCAGGCATCGCCGCGACGGGGGTGCGGCATATTACCACAAGCACGTTATTCCTGCGCCCCGTCATTTGGGAGTTAATAAAACGGTCTATCGGCCATCGGGAACGCTGGAACACATTAATTGGCTCCTACAAGGGCGCGAGGCGGATTCCTGTCCGGGCCCAGTATTCATCGGTGGTCGCCCTGTCCGAGGCTCGAAGAGTCGAAACTTACGACTGCCTTCGCGATCTGGCCAAGAAACATGGGCTCCGCCTCTCGGTATGTTCTTGCATGAACCCCGATATTGGTGCAGGTACCTGCAACATCACCGGGAGGTGGCCGAGGTTACCCCAATCCCAACAGATAGATGGCGTCGCCAGGGACGAAGAATTGAGCGAGACGCTCCAGGATGATCCATAGGTCAGATTCATGAATAGCTTGACAGCATTGCACTAGCCTTATATTATGCTCCAATACGGCTCGGCTTCCTCCGCCACACTGTTTGGGTGGACCAGCATCCCCGATTTGGAGCCCAACATGGCCAGTACAGTGCGCATCGGCATCATCGGGGCGGGCGCCTTCACCCAGCAACGCCACATTCCCAAGCTCCAGGAGATCCCCGGCGTGGAGATCGTGGCGGTATGCAACCGCACTCCGGAGTCCGTCCAACGGGTTGCCCGTGAGTTCCACATCCCACAGGTCTTCACCGATTGGAGGGAGGTAATCGCCCTAGCAGACATCCACGCCGTCCTCATCGGCACGCCCCCTTATTTTCACCACACGGCAGTCCTGGCCGCATTAGACGCGGGCAAACACGTCCTGTGCGAAGGCCGTATGGCGACGAGCCTCCGGGAAGCCAGGGAAATGTATCGCTTCAGGTCTTGCCCTTGCCGCCGGAACTCGAGGAATCCTGGCAGGTCGAAGCCGATTTTATCCGGTTGGTGCGCGGCGAGTTGGACGAAGCCCACCCTACCTTCTATGAGGGCATGAAGTACACGGAGTTCACCGCGGCGGCGATGCTCGCGGCCCGGGAAGGCCGCTGGGTGGAGTTGCCTCTGCTATGAAGGCAGGAATCCCGAGAAGGAGGATCCCATGGCAGCCAGAGAGATGACTACGGGCAACCCGCGCCGGCCGGTCCCAGGCGGTCTCCGGATCGGTACCGTGATAGGCGCAGCCCTTCTTGCTGGACTTGTAGCCACCGGCTGTGGGGCGCCAGCGTCTCCTGGCGGGGGCGGGCCAGCTACCCAGGACGGGGTCCAAACACAAGTGAAACGGGGTGGCACGCTCAACCTATACCAGCGCGCCGACCCGGTGAATCTCGATCCTCACCTCTCGGCGGGTTACGCCACAACAGGCGTCGCAGGCATGACCTATAGCCGGCTCCTGAAATGGGAGACGGGGGAAAGCACCGACCCGTACTCCTTGAAGCCCGTGCCGGACCTGGCCGAGTCCTGGAAGCAGGAAGGGGACACCACCTACGTCTTCCAGCTCAGGAAGGGGATCAAGTTCCACAACAAGCCCCCCGCGAACGGCCGGGAGATGACGTCCGAGGACGTTAAGTACAGCCTGGAGCGGCAGATGAGCAAAGGCATGCCGCAGGGCTGGATGTTCGACCAGATCGCGAAGATCGAGACGCTGGACCGCTACACGGTCAAGATAGTATTAAAGGAGCCATTCGCACCGTTTCTAAACTACATCGCTTCCCCCTACCCTATGGTCGTGGCCAAAGAGGCCGTAGAGCAGTTCAAAGACCTGAAAGCGGAGAACAGCGGCACAGGGCCCTTTGTCCTCGGCGAGTACAACCGGAACGTGAGTCTCGTGTTCGAGAAGAACAAAGAGTTCTACCTCCCCGATCGCCCCCTGGTGGACCGGGTGGTGGTGAATATCATCCCTGACGATTCGACCCGTCTGGCCGCGTTCCGGACCAAGCGCATTGATATCGTAGACGTCGACAGTATCAAGAAGCTGGAGGCCTTGCGGCAGAGCGCGGCGGGATTCAGGGAGTGGGAGAGCCTGGGGGGCTGGCTCATGGTCCTGCTCAACCTGAACCGTGACCCGTGGAAGGACTTCCGGATGCGACAGGCCGTGAATGTGGCCGTAGACCGGGACCAGATCATCGAGGTGCTGGCCGAGGGGAAGGGGACGTACCACGGGATGGTGACGGCAAGCCTGGGGGAATGGACTCTCCCTCAGGACGAGTTGAAAAAGCTCCATCCCTACGACCCCGGCAAGGCGAAACAGCTGATGGCCCAGGCCGGGTATTCTAGTGGGCTCAAAGAGAAACTCTACTTCCGCACCGATACCGGCCACTTCAGCGGGCAGGGCATGGCAGCCGTACTGAAGGAACAGCTGGCGAAGGTGGGCATCGACGTCGAGCTCCAGCCCCTGGACGCCGGTGGCTTCTACACCGTCCGGGGCACCTCGGAGTTCGGGATGATCATCGCGACCAGCACCAACTTCTCCGACCCCGATGGCTGGCTCTACGGGAGCCTCTACCCGGGTGCGGAGCGGAACTATGTCAGCGCCAACGATGCCAAACTTAACGAGATGCTCTTGGGCCAACGGCGAGCACTGGACCTCGAAAAGCGTAAGCAGATCGTCCTGGAGGCCCAGCGCTACGCTTCAGCCAATCTGCTGACCCATATCCCCACGGCGGGCCGCAGTAACTGGGTCGCCTGGTGGCCTTACCTGAGGGGTGTCCATCCCACTGCTCAGGGGTGGACGAGCAACACGACCGACATGTGGCAGAACGCTTGGCTGGACAAGTAGCGTGACGAGGGGGGCCCTGGCGCCACCAGGGTCCCCTCGAAAGGGGGCTTGCATGCGTCAGTACATCATCCGGCGCATCCTGGTCTTTATCCCCACTATCCTGGCCCTCTCCCTGCTCATCTTCGCCCTGATCCGCGTCGTGCCCGGCGACGCGGCCCTGATCATGCTGGCGGAGTCCGGGTCGGCGGCGGGCCTACCGGGTCAGGGCCAGGTAGGCTTTGGGGGAAGGAAGGTCAGCAACGAGCAGCTGGACGCCTTGCGGGCCCACCTGGGGCTGGATCGCCCCCTCCACGAGCAGTACGTGACCTGGGTGCTGGGCGCCGCTCGCCTGGACCTAGGGGTCTCGCCCTGGAGCGGCAAGCCGATCACCTATGAGATCCAGCGCAGGATCCCCGTGAGCGCCGAGCTGGGAGTGCTGGCCATGTTGGTGGGGCTGAGCATCGCGATCCCTGTAGGGGTGATCTCAGCGGCGCGCCAGGATACCTGGATGGACTACGTGGGCCGCGCCGTTAGCATTGGTGGCCTCTCCGTCCCCGGCTTCTGGATCGGGACCCTGCTTATCGTGTTCCCTTCCATCTGGTTCAACTGGCTGCCTCCTATCAGGTTCGTCCCCTTCTTCGAGGACCCCTTGGCCAACCTGCAGCAGTTCGCCTTCCCTGCGCTGGCCCTGGGAGTAGGCCTTTCTGCCAGCGTGATGCGCATGACCCGGTCCCAGATGCTGGAGGTCCTGCGGCAAGACTACGTCCGCACCGCCCGGGCCAAGGGCTTGAGAGAGCGAGTGGTCATCTACCGCCATGCCCTGAAGAACGCGATGATCCCCGTCATCACCATCATGAGCATTCAATTCGGCCATCTCCTGGGGGGGACGGTAATCATGGAGACCATCTTCAACCTCCCCGGAGTTGGCCGCCTGACCCTGGACGCAGTGACCAGCCGGGACTATCTGCAACTCCAGGGCAACGTCCTGTTCCTTGGCACGGTGTTCGCCGTCGTGAACCTGGTGGTAGATCTGCTGTACGCCTGGCTGGACCCACGCATCCGTTATACATAGCGGGAGCGGCGTACGGCCCCTTGCTTTGTCAAATAGCAGGAAGCGAGAGTGTTTAAGAATCCGCTCACCCTGAGCTTGTCGAAGGGCGAGCGCCGTGGTTCGACAAGCTCACCACGAGCGGCCAAACACGTTGTTAAACACTCTCGAGAGCAGGAGGGGCGCAGATGGCACATGTAGGAGGCGTCAGAGGACTGGCAGGGGCGGGTTTGGTGGGACGGGTGGCCCGTCCCAATCGCCTGGGAACCCTGGGCCATTTCATGCGCACCAAGCCCCTGGGAGCGTTCGGCGCAGTGTTGCTCCTGGCCTTGATATTCACCGCGGTTTTCGCGGACGTCCTCGCCCCCTATGATCCTTACAAAATCCACCAGGGCCATTCTCTTGTGGCCCCGAGTCCCCAATTCCTCATGGGTACGGATGAGATCTCCCGCGACATCTTGAGCCGTGTCATCTATGGGGCGCGCATTTCGCTCTGGGTGGGGATCGTCGCCGTGGGTCTGGGGACCACTTCCGGCTCCCTCTTGGGTATCCTGAGCGGCTACGTCGGGGGGAAGTTCGACTTCGCGGTGCAGCGGCTGGTCGACATGATCATGAGCCTGCCCACCATCGTCATGGCCCTGGCCATCATGGCGGCCCTTGGCCAGAGCATCACCAACGTCATGATTGCCATCGCCATCGTCATTTCCCCAAGCGCCTGCCGGGTGATCCGTGGAACGGTGCTCGCGGTCAAGGAGCACCAGTACATCGATGCCGCGCGGGCCATCGGCTGTGGCGACCTGCAGCTAATGCTGCGGCACGTGCTCCCGAACGTGGCCGCCCCCATTATCATCCTCGCCACCACCAGCCTCGGTGGCGCCATTCTGTCGGAGGCCTCGTTGAGCTTCCTTGGATTGGGGACACCACCGCCCACGCCCTCCTGGGGCGGGATGCTGACCTCCACCGGCCGGAGCTACTTCGAGGTGTCCCCCTGGGTCGCGGTGTTCCCTGGCCTGGCCATTAGTCTCGCGATCTACGGGTTCAACCTGCTGGGCGATGCCTTGCGAGACGTCTGGGACCCGCGCCTGCGGGGGAGGTAGGGAGGCCCACGCTCAGGTCGGTAAGCAGGGAGTGACAGGTAAACCTGTCTCAGACGGCTACGAAGGCACAGGCCAGGTACCGTCCTGCAGATACCGGTGGGCGGCAATGGCAGCGGCGGCTCCATCTCCGGCAGAGGTGATGGCTTGCGCCGGGGAATCTTCCCGAATATCGCCTGCAGCGAACAGACCGGGAAGCGGCGTCCGCATCCAGCTATCGGTGGGAACGTGCCCGTTGGGCCCGACAGGGACGATGCCTCGGAGCGCGGATGTGTTGGGCACTAATCCTACGTAGACAAACACACCTGATACTTCCAGCAGTCCCCCGCTACCACTCCCCACCTCCCGAAAGCACACACCGGTGACGGCCTCGTCGCCCAGGATCTCTTCCACGGCAACCCTGTGCTGTACACCGATCTTCGGGTGTTCCATCACCTTCCCCTGGAAGGCGTGCTGGGCGGAGAACTGCGCCCCGCGGTGGAGAATGGTGACCTGTGATGCATGGTCGGCCAGGGTGAGCGCTTCCTGCAAGGCCGAGTCGCCTCCTCCGACCACGCCGACGGCCTGACCGCTGAAGAGAGGACCATCACACGTCGCGCAGGTGCTGACACCCCTCCCGCGCAATCTGGCTTCGCCGGGGACGCCCAGTTCCCTCATGGTCGAGCCCGTAGCCACGATGACCGTACGGGCCGACCAACTCTCATCGCCTGCCACCACACGCCATGACTTGCCCTGTGGTTCCAGGGCGTTGAACTCTGCCATGCGGAAATCAGCGCCTTGGTTCGCTGCCTGCAGCTGTAGGGTCGGGCAGAGCTCGTAGCCTGCCACACCGTCAGGAAAGCCAGGGAAGTCCTCGATCCTCTCGACATTGACCAGGTGCCCGCCTGGCGCAACGGCCTCCAGTACCAGAGTGGACAGTCCGTAGCGCGCAGCAAACAGCGCGGCCGTCAGTCCCGCCAGGCCTCCACCGGCGACGATAAGGTCGTAGTCGGGCGTGCCCTGCATCACCGCCACTGGTCAACGGACACGGTGGTCCGGTACGGGGCGCCCATGATGCGCCAGTACCCGTTGGTCTCGCCACCCACCACGACGACCTGAACCTCCTCGGGGGTAAACATGTGGATTAGCTCGTCGGGGGCGGCCTTGAGCCTAGAGGCGTAGGGCTCCTCCCCAAAAGTGGCGCGGGGATAGATGTAGTTCTGGATGAGCTGGTAGTCCCAGTACTCATCCGCCGGCATCAACGCATTCTCGTAGACCCAGCGGATCAGCTTCTCCTTGGTATCGAAGCCTCCCCGGTCTATGAACTGCCGTGCGGTGATTGGGTCAAGGAGCAGCGTGGGGGCGCTGTGGGCGTCCATCCCCCGAAGCATGTTCCGCACGTGCTCCCGCCAGTGCTTTTCGGGGAGCCCGAGGGTGAAGGCGGTAGACCGGCAGCCACCAAAGACGCTGACGGCGCTGTCGGACGGTCTGAAGCCGTGTTGGACGTGGAGGGCCTCCCAGGGACTGCGTTCCTCATTCTCAGCGAAGGTGACGCTGTTGTACGAATAGTTGTTGCCTGAAGAGCCCATGTAGGTGAGCCCTGGTTCGGAGCCGCCCTGAAGGTTTTGCGAGAGAAGGCCATAGGCTCTCCCGATGGTCGCGTTGGCATGATTGTAGGGGCCGAGGGCCCCGATGCCGCTGTTCATGCCGATCTCGTGCCGGACGGGACCGTTCACCACGGCCATCGCCGCGGCCGAACTCGTGGTGCTGCCGCGAGCGCTGGCTTCGCTGGCTGCCAGGGCCAAGATCACCGGGAAATACTCCGGACGAGCCCCGGACATCACCGCGTTCACCGCTACCTTTTCGACGGTGTACTCCCATACCTCACGGAAGGCCGTGGGCCGCATGTGTCCCACAACCTCGCCCGGCTTACGGCTGGTGCAGGCCAGCATAGCTGCCACCCGCTCTTCTGTCGGGAGGATGATGGGCAGCTGGTCGGTCCAATTGTTCTCCCGGAACAGACGGTGGAGGTTTTCCTCGGTCCCCGGTTCCACCAGCCGGGGCGTCAACCTCTCGAACGTGATCCCTCTCAGGTCAGTTTCAACCGGGACCGTAAGACCCTCGATGATCTCTTGCATGACGGGGCGGCCGGTTACGGGATCTTTGCCGTCGACGTAACCGCGCAGCTCCCGGGGAGACTTGCCCATCACCGGCTGGGGAACGAAGACGTAGCGGGCCTGGGGCATGCCTCGGACACGGGTGACCGACTCTACCAGCTTCCGGAAGATGTCCGTATGGATAGCTACGGTTGGGACGCCGTATTGGCTCTCCAGGGTTATCGCATGCGCGGCGACCGCCGGCGCGCAGGTGCTTCAGTGGCCCACCCCGATGATGGCGGCGTCACCGTTGGCCTTGATCTCCTCCCAGGTCTCGGGGTCATCCCTGGTGTAGACGCTACGCATCTGCACGTACCTGGTGGTGACGCGCGGGAGGTGCTCCTCGAAGCAGGCCTGGAGCTGTTTGAGGAAGATCCCAGAGTCATCAAAGCGCGGATCCACCAGATAGACCGTCTTGCCGTCCAGTCCATCGAGGCGTGGCGCCATGGGCGCCGCCGTGATCCTAGGCGGATAACCCTGGGGATTCAGCACAGTGATCGTGCCGCTGCCAGCCGACCGGGTCCGAGTAGTTGCCATGTCCAGGTCCTCCTTGCCGCTACTAAGGAATCACGCCGCCAGACCGGCATTGATCTGGTGGATGGCGCCCGCGAGGGGCGCAGTGACGCCTCCCACTAAGCCCCACACTGCACGGTTAGCGCCATGCTACGCCTCGCGGGAGGGTAGCACTACTACTCCTCGACCCGGTGCCGTCTCTTCCCCCTTTTGATTTCGCACGCCAATATGTAACTCGACCAGGTGCTCCCCGTTTTCCACGAATTTTCGGATCACTTGGCCCCAGCAGGTCAGGGTGTCGTGCTCCAAGTTCATGCCTCGGTACTGGCAACCCACGACCTTGACCCGGCCCTGCTCACCGGCCCAGTCTTCCAGCAGATTGTTCAGGTAGGCAAATCTGAGGTTCCCCATGCCGATGGCGTTGGGGAAGCCCATGGCCTTTCCCGCTACGTGATCCATGTGGTATTCGAAATGCTCTTCGTTGGCGGCTGCGAAACGGTTCCACTCCATAAGGCCGGTTTTGCGCACAAATGGGGGGATTTCCATCCCTTCTGGGACATCTTCCCAGTACACGGTTTCGTTTGACATGCGGCGACTCCTAATACAACATGCTGGCTGGGCCAGCCTAGTAACGCATCCCCATCCCGCGGTAGACCCGAACAACCTCCCCCTTCTGGTTGGTCCAGCGCGTCTCGGTTATCACGAAGACTGAAGGGCCGAGCCGAGTCGTTTTCAAGTCGGAAACCTCTACGATCTTGCTCACCGAGGTTATGACATCGCTGGGCCTAATCGGGGCGTGATATGTCGCTTCGCCGCCGGCGTTAATGCCTCGGTTGCCTTCTCCGGTGCGCAGCAAGCCATAGGTAGAAGGGCCCTGCATACGCTCTTCGTCGACGTGATAGGCGAAGGGATTGAATCCCGGAGGAGCGATGATGCCTTGCCAAGGTGTCTTTCTGGCATACTCCTCATCCCAGTACAGCCGCTTGGGCGGTTCTGGCCAGCGGGTCCCGATGGCCCAGAGGCGAATCGCCGACTTGTCTACGGGGAGCGAGGTGCGGTGCCCGTACTCCTTCCCGATCTGGGCCCGCAGTTCCTGGATTACTTCGCTGATGTCAGGCATAATCCATCCCTCCCCCGACTTACCGTCCCTGAAACTGCGGCGTCCGCTTCTCGCTGAACGCCAACGGCCCTTCCTTGGTATCCTCGCTCAGGGAGTTGAGCCGGGTTACTGGGCCGTAGTACGTGAGTGCTTGATGGAGTGGCATGTTGAGGCTCGCATAGAAAAGCTGCTTAGTCGCACGGATTGCCAGTGGGGCTCGCGACGCAATAACCTCGGCCAGAGCCTGGGCTTTGGCGACGAGCTGGCCCTGCGACACCACTTTACTCACCAACCCGATCTTAAGGGCCTCCTGAGCGTCGATAAAGTCCCCGGTCATTAACAGTTCCATGGCGTAGGCGTGGGGGATTGAATGGGCCATGCGAATCGCGCCGTAACCATGCAGAAGGTTCCACTTCACTTCGGGGCAGCCAAACTGGGCGTTCTCGGATGCAATGCGAAGATCGCAGGCATCAGCAAGCTCCAAGCCCCCCGCGAGGCAGTAGCCATTAATGGCCGCGATCACAGGCTTGGTGGTTATCCCCACGCTGGGGCCCGGCAGGCTTCCCGGCGGCTGGCCGCCCAGACCGCCTTCGCCGCCACGGGCAGCCGCCTCTTTCAGGTCGGCTCCGGCGCAGAAGGCCCGGTCGCCGGCACCTGTAAGCACGGCCACTCGCAGTTCTGGGTCGGCCTCAAAGTCAAGCCATGCCTGCCGCAGCCCTTGATTGACCTCTCGTCCCAGAGCGTTCATGCGGTCCGGGCGGTTGATGGTCACCCAGGCCACCGTTCCCCGTTTTTCCAGTTCCACGAATGCCATAAGTTTTCCCTTTCTCCGGATATGTTTCCCGGCTGCCGAACAACGTTTCTTCGCGGATTAACTAGCTGGGCTCCCGCAGCAGGAACACTCCTCGGCCAGCCCAGCCTCGCGGTTTTCAGGCATAGATGGGGGCGTCGCAGACAACCTCCGCCTGTCGTAGCGCCTGCACCTCCCAGTAGGATAGACCCAGCACTTGCTCCAGCACTAGCTGGTTGTGCTCCCCGAAAGCGGGCGCGCGGTATCGTGCTTGCTGGAAGCTGCCCTCGAACTTGGCGCGGCCCCCTGGGTAGGGGAAGACGGCCGTCTCATCGCCAAGGGCCTCGCCGTACTCCCAGAAGAACTCTCGCGCTCTCAGGTGAGGATCCTGAGACAGGTCACTCGCTTTGAGGACGGCTCCCGCCGGCACGCCGGCCTGTTGCAGCCGGTGCATGACCTCGTACTTGTCAATGCTCTTGGTCCAGCCGCTCACCAGCTCGTCTAGTTTCTGCCTATGGTTAAGCCGGGCGGCGGCCGTCTCGAAGTCGGGAGACCCGCACCATTCTGGAGTCCCCATAGCCCCGCAGAGCGCCAGCCATTGCTCTTGAGTCTCGACGGCGATGGCCACCCAGTTGTCCTCACCGGCACAGGAGTAGATCCCATGGGGAGCCCATAGAGCGTCGCTGTTGCCTTTGCGGATCGGAATCCGGTCGTTCATAGCGAAATCTAGGATGGCTTCTCCGACGAGCTGCGTTGCGCCCTCCAGTTGGCTCAAGACCAAGTGCTGGCCTTTGCCGGTCCGAATACGTTGGTGCAGGCACATGACTGTCGCGAAAGCGGCATTCAGACCAGCGAGACCATCGGGCATGATGATAGCCGAGCGCAGCGGTGGCCCGGCCTCGTATCCTGTTAGGTAGGCTAGGCCCGCCGTCGCCTCGATGGTTTCCCCCCAGGATGGGTAGTCTTTGTAGGGCCCTACGGGCCCGTAGCCGGGCATCGCTATGTAAATGATGGCGGGATTCACAGCTTTCAGGGCTGCGTAGTCCAGTCCAAAGTTGGGCATCACCCGAAGGGTGTAGTTTTCTACCACCACGTCGCTAATGCGCACCAGGGCCGTAAAAACCTTCTGACCTTCGGGCTTCGACAGGTCCAGCGATACGCCCAGCTTGTTACGGTTCAGGTTGCTGAACCAGCTGCTGCCGGTTACCCGCCGGGAGGTCAACTGAGCCGCGGGAGTATTGACCAGGCGCATCCTCTCGGCATGGCGTGGTCCCTCGATCTTGATCACGTCCGCGCCCAGGTCAGCCAGCACCTGGGTGGCAGTGGGGCCCGCGATGGCCGTGGTCAGGTCCAGAACCCGTATTCCTGTCAATAACATGGCTAAACCACCCCCATGGTGTGGAGAAGGAGCAACTCTGACTCAGCGCAGCCCAGCAGTCCGCAGTAAACTTCTTTATTGTGCTGTCCCAGCCGGGGCGCTGGCTCCATGTCCCACTGGACGCCCTCTCCTCTGATGGGAGAAAGGGGGTAGGGTAGTTCTCCCACGTCAGGGTGAGCGATCCAGGTGAAGAAGCCAGCAGCTTCGTGCTGGGGGTCTTGCAGGATCTCGGACACATCGTAGACCATCCCCGCGGGGACCCGGTACTCACCACAGAGGCGAAAGATCTCCTCGCGGGTCCGGGCCTTGAACCAGGGGGCAACAACTTCATTGAGCTCGCGCGCGTGCTGCCCGCGCGAGGCGTAGTCGGTGGAGAAGCGTGGGTCATCCCGCAGCTCGGGCAGGTCGAGCAGGAGGGAAAACATCTCCCACTGCTGGGGCGATTGAACCGCTACGCCCACATAGCCGTCCATGCACGCGTAAATCTCAGTAGGATGGCTGCGCGGTCCGGCCGCTCCCCGCACCATGCCCGTCCAGTTGCCTGCCCGAACCCGATCGCCGTCACCATGGGTGTACATAGCGACGGCGCTGCCCACCCAGTGCGCGGCAGTCTCCAGCGCGGAAACGTCCACATGCCGCCCCTGGCCCGTGAGCAAGGCCACATTGAGCGCCGCGACGGTGTGAATGGCGGCGTTCAGGCCGGCCGCGTACTGCGCCTGGAACAGGCCCGAACGGAGCGGCTCCCGATCGGGGTACCCGGTGACATAGGCCCACCCCGCCAGGGCGTCCAGGATCATCTCTGACCCCCGATAGTCCCGGTATGGCCCTGTCTGGCCGAAGTCTGTCACCGAGGTCAGCACCAGCGCTGGATTGTCGCGCTGGAGGACGTCGTAGCCGAGAGCGAGAGACGACAACGCTCCAGGGGCGAAACTCTCCACAACCACGTGGGAGATCCGGGCCAGGCGCTGCAGTAGCGCCTGGCCCGACTCGCTGTTCACATCCAGCGTCACGCTCAATTTGTTGCGGTTCAAGTAAAGGAAGGGCGCGCTGCGCTCTCTGTGAGGCTCGTCCTTGAGGAAAGGCCCCTCTCGCCGGGTCACGTCGCCGCTACCCGGCGGCTCCACCTTGATGACCTGGGCGCCGAAGGCCGCCAGCAGGAGGGTGCAGTACGGGCCACCCCTGCCCTGAGTAAGGTCCAAAACTCTAGTCCCTTTTAAGAACGACACAGCCGTCAAAGGCCTTTCCGGCGGACACTTGACCAGGCATGGCTACATAAGCAGCCGGTTCATGCCTCGTTTGCCTTCCTAATCTTCGCCCAACTACAGTGATCCTACTTCTTGTCCAGCCACAGCCGGGCGGTGTAGTAATCGCCAGATGAGCCAGAGAACGGGCCGATCCAGTCCCGTATCCCCTTCACATATGGCTGTGCGGACACGTGCTGGTTGTAAGACCATACAAGAAGGGTCCAGTACTGCTCGATGGTGTACCGCTGCAAATCCCTGAGCAGCTCAGCGCGCTTCTTAGAATCGAACTCCTTCTGCTGTGCCTCCCACTTTTGCGTCCACTTGTCGTCACACCCCTGAGTGTAGTTGCGGCTGCCATTGCAGCCATAGATCTGGTGCAACTGCAAACCCGGGTCGAACTCGTGGGCATAGCTCCACCAGTAGGACATCTGATGGTCGAACTCTACATTGGCTTTGAACTGAAGTGGCCCTTCCCTGGGGAAGCACTCCACCTTCATATCCGGAAGGATCTTGGTGTCCACGTAGTCTCGCTTAAACTGCCCCTGGACCAACGGACAGCCATCACCGTCTCCGCTCAAACCGCCCGTGGCGGCCGGGTTGGTATCCATGATCCAGGTAAAACCTGTGGGATAGCCCGCCTCTGCCAGCAGTTTCTTCGCTTCGGCCACATCCTGGTCCTTAGGCTGCCGCCAGCCCGGGAGCTTGCTTATCTCTTCCTGGGAGAGGGCATAATCCTGGAGGTAGATCCCCACGGGAGCCGCGTAGAACCAATACTTGTTGTAGGTGTCCTTCCCGCCAAACTCTGCATCGCTGATGGCACGGCGGTCCAGAAGGAGATGCAAGGCCTTACGTACACGGACGTCGTCCATTGGCTTTTTCCGCACCATCAGGCCTGGTCCGACGTTTGCGCAACACCCGCCCAAGGACATATGCCATTGCAGTTCTGGGTTCGTCTTCTGGAGGTCCTCGTGGTTCTGGGGAATCCCACCGACCCAAAGGTCCAACTGCTTTGACCGCAGCGCCGCCATGGTAGTGTTCTTATCCGGGATGATGGTGTAGCGGACTCCATCCAGATAGGGCAACGGGTTTCCCCGCTCGTCCTTCTCCCAATAGTCCGGGTTTTTCTTGAACTCGGTCACCACGCCTGATTGCCACTTTGTCAGGATAAAAGGCCCTACCCCTATGGTCGCCTTTTCCGTGTTGCGGAGGTCTCCATACTGCTTTACCACCTCGGGCGCGAAGACCATGTTGCGAAAATCGGCAACTCCTACGATGAACCCGGCGTCTGGCTGCTTCAAGGTTACCTTCACCGCGTACTTGTCGGTGGCGACGGCGTCCTTCATGGCCCCCAATATGCTGGCTCGGGGCCAGTTGGTGATGCTCAGGTTCTTGGGGTTTTCCATTCCCGCCGCCCTACGCAGGTTAAAGGCGATGTCCTCGGCGGTCATCTCGCGGCCATCGACGGGAGGCACGTTCTGGTATTTGACGCCCTGGCGGATCTTGAATTCGTACGAGAGGCCGTCGGACGCTAGCTGCCACTTTTCAATCAGCCCTGGTTTCAATACGAGGTTGTACGGCTCAGAGTCAATGAGCCGCTTGCTGACTAGCGGCCAGTATGCGGGGCAACAAGAGTACATGTTCACGTCGGTGTCCGCGGGGGTCGCTGTCTGCGCCAACTCCAGCAGTCCCCCGTATTTGGGCGTCTCTGCGCCAGGCTGTGCAGCCGGCTGAGCCGGCTGGGTCCCGGGCGTACATCCAAGGACAAACGCCAGGGTGCCCGCTGCTGCTAGCAGCCCTATCTTGCTGGTAATCCATCGCTTCATGCTTCTGGCTCCTTTTGACCAACTAACCCTATATAGCACTATGCCTGAGTCGAACACGGCATCACCTCCTTTTACAACAGCCTCCTAATCTTAACGTTGCTGGGCGCCCGCGCCCCTGAGTCGGGGATCGAGCACGTCTCTTAGACCGTCACCGAACATGTTGATCCCCCAGACCACGATGCTCAAGGCGAGGCCTGGGAAGAACGCGATCCACGGTCCCCGAAGCATGAATTCTCGGCTCTCCCTCGAAAGCATGTTGCCCCATGTTGGAATGTGGATAGGAACGCCATACCCCAAGAAGCTTAAGGAGGCTTCGGACAAGATATTGTCTGCCAACGCCACGCTAACAAGAATGATGACCGGCGCCATGATATTCGGGAGTATGTGAACCAGAAGAATCCTTGGTCCCGACGCGCCCGCCGCTCTTGCGGCTTCGAGGTATTGCTGAGCCTTAATGCCCAGGACTGCGCTTCGCACAATGCGCGATTCAGTGAAGGTTTGGCGGAACGCCAGAGCCACGATGATGTTGGTAACGCCAGGGCCGAGAACTGCCATGATGGTCAGCAGCATCACCAGGGAAGGAACGGCCATCACGGCATCCACAACTCGCTGGAAATAGGTGTCAAGCCGACCGCCCTGATACGCCGAAATAGAACCAAGAAACGTCGACCCGATGCCACTGATGATCACGGCCCCCAACCCCACACTCATGGATACCTGCGCCCCTTTGATGATCCGGCTCACGAGATCCCTTCCCCAGGGATCGGTACCCAGCCAGAACTCGCTGTTAGGGGGAAGCAATGCTTTACCGTCATACATAAGCAGCGGGTCGTGGGGCGCTACCACATCCGCGAAGATGGCCAAAAAAGCCATGCAAAGCACCAAAGCGCCGCCCACCGCAGCTACGGGCTTTTCTTGAATGAAGCGTGTCGAGCCACCGATGGCGCCAAAGCCTTTTTCACGGCGACGCAGGCCAGGCAAGGGCTGGATGATGTCGGTGCTCAGCGCAACTGGTGGCTGCTCCATGAACTATTAGTCCTTTGTAAAGCGTATCCTAGGGTCAATCCACCCGTACCCGACGTCGACGATAAGATTGATGACCAGTACCCAGACGGTAAAGACGATGTTAATGCCCTGGATAACTGGCCAGTCTCTCGTTTTGATGGCATCCAGAAGCAACGTGCCCATGCCCGGCAAGGCAAAGATAGACTCGATGATCACGGTGCCGCCTATCAGGAAAGCGATCCGGAGTCCGATTACAGTCCACACTGGCAGGAGCGCGTTTTTCAGCGCGTGACGTATGATAATCACTTTTTCACCCAGGCCCTTGGACCGCGCCGTGCGGACGTAATCCTGGCGTAGTACCTCAAGCATCATGGAACGGGTCATCCGCATGGTAGTGGTCGAGAGCAAGGTGCCCAGGACGAGTGCTGGCAGAATGAATTGGGAAATATTCCGTATCGGATCGCTTAATAACGGTGTGAATCGCAGGGGTGGCAAGAAGCCCCACCAGATCGCCGGAAACGCAATAACCAACGTACCCAACCAGAATCCCGGGACGGAGATCCCCGCGATCGCGACCCCGCGCAGCAGATAATCCAAGGCGCTGTCCTGGCGAATCGCGGAAATTATACCCACAGGAATGGCGATTGTTACTGCAACGCTGATGGCAAAGAAGGCCAACTCTAGTGTCACCGGCAAGCGCTCCAGGATCATGGCGCTGACTGGCCTATCAGTCCAGAAAGAGCGGCCAAAATCCCCCCGCACAACACCCCAGATAAACTCGCCATACTGGACGTAAATGGGTTTATCGAAGCCCATCTGGCGTCTCAGGTCCTCCAGCTCCCTCTGCCCGGCGAACAAGCCCTCACCAGCTTTTACCAGCAGGACATCTCCCGGCATCAGGCGGATAAGCACGAAGACCAGTATCGTGACCATGATGAAGTTGAGGGGGAGAAGCCACAACCGGCGAAAGAGGTACTCAGTCATTTCAGCCTGTCCTGCGAGGCGCGTTGCGCTGCTACAGCACCGAAGAACTATGCCACGAGGTTACTGGATTGCTACGGTGACGCTCCGTCGCGGTTAGGAGAGTGTACTACCCGTCGTTTGGGCCGTCAAATTGTAGTAAATTATACCTATATATTAGACTGCTTGCATTATGGCAGCCCGCCAAAAGCGGTGGCGCCCAAGAAAGCTCCCGTCCGTGTCCTCTCCGCTCCTCACGTCCTGGAACCAGGTCATAAGCCCGGGACAAAGTGGGCAGCACCCTATGATCCAGCTGCGGCTTCCCGCCCTCCCCCTCTCGGCTCAGTTGCACAAACATGGTCGTAAACCAGGAAGTTTGTGTTGTCTCCCACCTCGGGTGCCGAGTGATCCCATTCCACGAAAGTCGCGGTTTCGGGCGTCTTGGGGAGCCGAGCGGGATTCGAACCTGCCGCGGAAGGTAAGGGCTGGGTGCTTCTTAGCTTTGCTGGCTCCACAGGTATTGCCTGCCCTGACCCCCATCGGGGTCGCCAATACGCTCATCCAGAACCCCTTTGCTCCTGTCAGGACCGGAACGAGGTCGAGGACCGGAGCGAATGGGGTTTTGCCTTATCCCTCCTGAAGGCCACGGACATGGGAGGCAGCCCTTACCGGAAGGGGCCGTCCCGTGCCTCGAGGAAGGCTCGCATTCCCTGGTTCTGGCGGACCTGGCCGAGGTGCTCCCGCTCTTCTACCCCTGGAACCAGACCTTCGATCATGCGGAGCATCAGATGGCCCTCGACCGCCTCGGAGAACCCCATACGGTCGTAGTCCTGCAGGATGCTTCGCTTCATCATCTGCACGGCGAAGGGAGGCACCTGAGCGATGCGCTGGGCGGCCCGCCAGGCCTCTTCCTCCAGCTTCTCCGCAGGCACCACCTTGTTCACCAGGTTCCAGCGCTCGGCGGTGTGAGCGTCGATGGTGTCGCCGGTATAGTAGAGCCAGCGGGCGTGCTTGTTGGCGATGATCCAGGGCATGATGGTAGCCGGCGAGTGGGCCACGTGCCGGATTTCCGGCTCTCCGAACTGCGCGTGCTCTGATGCGATGACCAGGTCGCAGGAGAGGGCCAGCACGTTGCCTGCAGCCAGGGCATGGCCGTTGACGGCGGCGATGGTGGGCTGGCGGAGGTACCAGAACTTCAGGAGGGTGCGGGGCGCCAGGTGGGTCTGATGCCACCGGCCCGTCGGTGGGACCTCGTGGCGTTCCTGGCCGGGGGTCAAGTCGAAGCCGCTGGAGAAGGAGCGTCCGCTGCCGGTGAGGATCACCACGCGGACCTCCTGGTCGCGCTCGATCTCATCAGTGACGTCCCACAGGTCCGCCAACAGGCCCCCGTTCAGCGCGTTCAGCTTCTCGGGGCGGTTCATGGTGATCTTGCAGATCCCATCCCGCTTCTCTACCACGATGTTCTCGTAATCCATCGCTTCCTCCTTGAGTTGTTGCTCGGGCATCGCGCGTTGACGCAGCAGTGGGCTGGGCAGCGCCCAGCTAGGTCTTGAGCCGGGGGTCCAGGGCATCCCGGAGGCCATCGCCCAGCATGTTGGTGCTCAGCACCACCAGGGTGATGGCCAGCCCCGGGAACACGGTGATCCACCAGGCCGTCCGCAGGTAGTCCCGCCCGCCGCTGAGCATGGCGCCCCACTCGGGGGTGGGAGGTTGAATCCCCAGGCCCAGGAAGCTGAGGGAAGCCGCCGCGAGGATAGCCGCAGCCACGCCCAGGGTGGAAACCACAATGACCGGAGCGATGACATTTGGCAGGATGTGCCGAAACATGATCCGGGGGTTGTCGCAGCCGATGGCCCGGGCCGCTTCCACATAGACGTTCTCTTTGGCGGAGAGCACCGAGCCCCGTACCAGGCGGGCGTACCTGGGCACGGAGGAGATGCCTACGGCGATCATCAGGTTCACCAGATTGGACCCCAGAGCTGCGACAAAGATCAGGGCCAGGAGAATACCGGGAAAGGCCAGCATGGCGTCGGTCAGGCGCATGATCACGCTATCCACCACTCGGGCATAATAGCCGGCCAGGAGTCCAAGCACGGTCCCCACGGCGGCGCCAATGGCGACGGAGATGATGCCGATCCACAGGGAGATGCGCGCGCCATGGACGATCCGGCTGAGGATATCCCGGCCCAGATTGTCGGTGCCGAACCAGTGGAGCACCGATGGTGGCCCAAAGGCCACGCTGGTATCCGTTTGAATGGGATCGTATGGAGCCAGGGCGGCTGCGAACACCGCGACGAGGGTGAAGACCAGAATCACGACGGCGCCGGCCACCGATGCCCGACTGCGCCGCAACCGCCGCAGCAGTTCCGTCCCTGGCGCCGGCGAACCGCGCCGGACCAGTGGGGTCAGGACTGCGGTGGAGGACTGCTGGTTCACGGCTTGGTTGCCCCTAGCTATACCGAATGCGGGGATCAAGGTACGCGTACACGATGTCCACCGCCAGGTTCACCACCACGTACAGCGCGGCGGCGTAGAGCACGATCCCCTGAACGATGGTGTAGTCCTTGAAGTTGATGGCCTGGATGGCGATCCGGCCGATGCCGGGGCGGGAAAAAACCACCTCCACCACGAAGGCGCCGGAGAGCAGGCGCCCTACCTCAAGGCCCACCACGGTCACCACCGGAATCAGCGCATTGCGCAGAGCGTGGTGCAGCACCACCACATGCTCGCTCAGGCCCTTGGCGCGAGCCGTGGTCACGTACTCCATGCGCAGCACTTCCAGCATGCTGGACCGGACCAATCGGGCGATGACGCCAGCGCCGCCGACCCCCAGGGTGAGCGCGGGCAGCAGCAGCCGCTCGGGGCCCCCCGTACCGGTGGCCGGCAGCCAACCCAGTCCCAGCGCGAAGACGAATATGAGCAGGAGGCCGAGCCAGAAGCTGGGCATGGATACGCCCAGGAGCGCGACGAGCATGGAGAGGTTGTCAAGCGCGGAGTACTGCCTCACCGCGGCAATGATGCCAGCCACCACGCCGATGGCGATGGATGCGATCAGGGCGGCGATGGTCAGCTCCAGGGTGCTGGGGAACTGGTCCATGAATATCTCAATCACCGGCCGGTCGCTCCGGATAGAGCGGCCCAGGTCGCCCCGCAGGGCGCCCCCCATCATAGTGAGGTACCGGACGTGCAGCGGATCATCCAGATGGAGCTGCTCCCGAAGCCGCTGAAGCTGCTGCGGCGTCACCTCCTGGCTGCCCAGGAGGATCTGGGCCGGATCGCCCGGCAGCACGTTCATCACCACGAAGACGATGATGGAGACCCCGAACAGCACCGGGATGCTGGTCAAGAGGCGTTTCAGAATGTAGGCCTGCATCCGCTACCCTCCTGCGCCGGGCTGCCTAGTTGTCAAAGAAATAGGCGTACCGGAAGTAGGGATAGTAGTTGGCGGACCCGATCCAGATGCCTCCGACGTTGTTCCTGGTGGTCCAACTGGCCACCGGCTGGTAGATCGGCACCACGAGGGCGTTGTCCTGCACCAGACGTTGCATCTCCTGCAAGAGTTTCAGCCGCTCCGGTCCCTTGGGCGTCTCGTATTGCTTGGTGAGCACCTCGTCAAACCGTGGGTTACGGAAACGGGAGGGTTGGGACTTCTTGTCGATGTAGCTGGAGTGGAACTGAGTGCGCACCACATCGGGGTCCTCGTTGATAAAGCCACCCAGCGTCATGTTGTGCTTGCCCTGGATTTCAAACTCGGTGGCGGCGGGCCCAGAGAGGGGCTCGATCTTCATCTCGATGCCCACCTCTCGGAGCTGCGCCTGGACCAGCTCCCCCACGGCATTGCTGGGACTGGTGTCACAACCCGTGGCGGCCGCCACGGTGGGCACGGCCAGGGTCAGGCGCTGGGTCCCCTTGGTGCGGATGCCATCTGGGCCCGGCTTCCAGCCGGCCTCGTCTAAGAGCGCCCTAGCCTTCGCCTGGTCGAAGGGGTATTTGTCCGGCAGGCTCTCATCGAAGCCGTAGGTGGAGCTACTGAGCACGCTCCTGGCGATCTTGGGAATCCCGGAGCACTGGGTCCTGATGATGGCCTCTCTGTTCACCGCGTGGCTGATGGCCTGCCGGACGACCAACTCGTTGGTGGGTGACTTCTCGGTGTTCACGTAGAGCAGCCCGGCCATCCCCTGCTGCACCGCCTGCACCACGTTGTACTTCTTGTCGGTGAGAAAGCGGGCCACGTCCTGCTGGGTCAGGTTCTGGGCCACCTGGATCTCGCCGGTCTCCAACGCGGCGGCGCGGGCGGCGTTCTCCGGGACGATTTTGAAGACGATCCGCTCCAGGTAGGCTGGACCCTTCTCCTGCCAGATGGACGACGGCCAGGCGTAGTCCCCCCAGCGGTCGGCGACCATCCGGTCGCCCGGCACCCACTCCTTGAAAATGAACGGGCCCGAGCCCACGGGCTTCTTGGCAAACTCTTGATCGCCCATCTCCCGCACCGCCTTGGGCGAGGGGACGGAGAAGTAGCCACGGGTCAGCCGGGTAAGCAGGGTGTTATTGGGCTGTTTCATCCTGAGGCGCGCGGTATACTCGTCGACGACGTCGGTGCCCGCGTAGTCGGCTGCGTTCATGTAGCTGTAGGCCAGCGCGCGGACGTTGTCGGGCTTGCCGATGCGGTCAAACATCACCTTGACCGCCTCGGCGTTAAAGGTGGCGCCATCCTGAAACTTTACGCCCTTGCGGAGCTTGAAGGTGTACTCGCGGCCGTCGGGAGAGATTTCCCAGGACTCGGCCAGGCCCGGCGTCAGCTTCTTATCCCTGTCCTCGTAGAGGAGCATGTCCATGATGGAAAACCACATGAGCTGGTTAACGATGCCCGAGGTGCGGTTGGGGTCCATGGAGTCTACGTCAATGTTAACGCCAATGACCAGGGTACCACCCTGCTTGGGCTTGCCAGTGAGCCCCTCGCTGGGCGCCTGAGGCCCGACCCCCTGACCCGAAGGTCCGGCCGGCGCCGCGCCGCCGCAGGCAGTGAGGAGGAGGCTCAGACCCACCAGCGCCGCGAAGGCTCCGAGTGACGCTAGGGGCCGGTTATCGTTCATCCGAGTTTGCCGTATCCTGAGTCGCTTCATAACGCTTACTCCTTTGCTGCGTGCCCCCTGCCTTCAACCCTGGTAACCCTTCGTCCTGCCGAGAGTGGGAGCAGAGGCCCGCCCTCGGACGCCCTACTGTAAACCATTCAAGGGCCACATGCAAGGCACATAGGTCACGACTATACCCATGAAGGACAAGCCATCTCCCTGCGCCGCAAAGGCACGCGCCTCGGTTACAGGGGTACGACGTCTACGAGGGCGTCGGCGGTAGACGAAAAACGCACCAGGTTTATCGTCTTGGCGAAGGAGGGGGAACCGGAGTAGTAGGCAGGCACGTGGCCGTTTCCCGCGCGGAAGGCCAAATCCCAGTGGCCCAGGGCCACGTAGTCCGCGCCCGTGGCTGCGATCTCCTCACTGGTGAGCAACCAGGCGCGTCCGTGGTCCGCGGGGCTTGCCATCCAGTGGCCGTGGGCCATGGCGATCTGCCAGTGAGTCTGCCGGGGCGAAGGGTCCTCTAAAGGAGCCATGTCTTCGTAGCTGATGTGGGGGCGGCCCCACACCGAGAGGTCCAGATGGGGTAGCACCACGGTCTGCTCGGCCGTAAGCCCGATGATAGCGACCTTGGGCAGGACTCCCAAGCGGCCCCTGCGGTAGACCGAGTTCTGGGTGAGCGGGTCGTGGTTCCCAGGAAGGATCACCACGGGCAGCGCCGCACTCTCGATCAGGTCGGCCGCCTTTTCCAGCAGGTCTTTGGGCAGGCGGTTGTGGTCGAAGACGTCGCCGGCGAGCAACACCAGATCGGCGGCCAGGGTGCGCGCCGTACGGAGCACCGCAAGTAAGGAAGCTAATGAATTGTCCGGGTGGGTCCCTAAGTGAAGGTCTGAGCTGTGGACGAAGACAATCTCACGCATTCCGAGCTACCTGGCCGTGGTGGATGCGGCGCCGCAGGATCTCAGGCGACGGCGCCAGACACAATATACTCGTTTATCTCTTCTTCCGTAAGCCCCAGCACTTGGTGCAGCACGTAGTCGTTGTGCTCTCCCAGCAGGGGCGCGGGGCGGGGGATGCGCCCCGGCGTTCGGGACAGCTTGAAGGGGGGAGCCTCATACAGTTGTAGCCCCTCCTCCGGGTGCTCCAGGGGCGTGTAGTGCTGCCGAAGCTGCATCTGCGGGTCTTCCAGCACGTCTCTGATGTTGGCCACCAAGCCCGCCTCCACGCCCTGCTCCTGCAGCAGGGCGACGATGGCGCCGGCCTCCTGGGCCAACGTCCACGTTGCCAGATGGTTTTTCAGGGTGGCTTCGTGCTCATTGCGCCCGGCAACCGTTGCGTAGGCTGGGTCACGGGCCCAGTCAGGCGCATGCAGCGCCTCGACCAGCGCTCGCCACTCGTCGTCAGTGGCCACACGGATGGTGCACCAGCGGTCCTCCCCCAGGCACCGAAAGACCCCTTGCAGGGCGTCCGCCGCACTGTTGTGGTGCCCGCCCAGAACGGTGCCCCTGGCGGTGTACTCTGGGATCATGGCGCCGGTGATGTTGATAGTGGACTCGTACTGGGACAGCTCAATGAACTGGCCCTGGCCAGTGTGCAGCCTGTGGCGCAAAGCGCAGAGCACTGCGAAAGCGGCGTGGGCCGGACCGATAGTCCAGTCGGACCAGGCGGTGGAGGGGCCGGCGGGGGGCTCGTCGCCAGCCCGGGAGATCCAGTTCAGCCCCGCCAACGCGGCGATGTGGTAGCCCGAGCCCCGCACGTTGCGCCGCGGGCCATGGTGCCCTGTGATGGGCATGGAGAGGTAGATAAGGTCCGGCTTGACCTTGCGCACCTCTTCGTAGCCGAGGCCCATGCGCTCCAGGAAGTCGTCGGGAAAGTTCTCAGCCAGCACGTCGCTCCTGCTGATGAGCCTCTTGGCCAGCTCGACGCCCCGAGGATGGTGGAGGTCCAGGGTAATCCCATACTTGCCCGAGTGGGTGTTGTTAAAGAGACCGTTCACGTTGGGACCGGTCTTGCCGTCGGGCCGGCTCTCCCTGCCTCCCATGCCCCGCGCCGAGTCCACGCTGGTGGTGGATTCGACCTTGATCACCTCTGCGCCAAAGGCCGCCAGCAGGCGCATAGCGATCCCGCAGGCGAACCAGCGGGATATCTCAACGATCCGAATGCCCTCCAAGGCCCTGGGGCTGTCCATGCTCTCCTCCGCTAGATGATCCCTGTGGACCGCAGCGCCGCCACATCCTCACGAGTCAGCCCTAGCAGGCCCTTGTACACTTCTCCGTTGTGCTCGGCCAGCAAGGGCGCTCGCTGTCGGAGGGCAGCCGGGGTTTCCGAGAAGCGAAAGGGGGGGCCGGGGCATAGCACCTCCTGGCCCAGCTCCGGGAAGCTCACAGGTACAAAGAACTGTCGGAACTGCAACTGGGGGTCCGCCAGCAGGTCCTGCGCGTGCTGCACCGGCGCCATGGGGATCCGTCGCCTGAGGGACTCCAGGAATAGCTCTTCGCGCGTGAAGCGTGCGGTGAAGTCTGCAAAGACCACGTCGAAGCGCTGGGTGCTCTCCGGCTTGTTGCGGAACTCCGGATCAGACCACGCTTCTTCCGCAAGCTCTTCACCCAATGCGTGCTCCCCAAGCCAGGCGGTGAGCGCTCCCCAGACGTCTCCGATGAGCTGCAGAAAGATGTAGCCATCCTTGCAAGGGTAGATCCCGAAGCCGAGGCTCGCCTTCTGGCTGCCGCGCCGGGTCTTGACCCGCTCCCACGTCTGGTAAGAAGGCAGCGCTTCCTGCTGGCCGGGCGCGACGCACTCCTGGATGGACACGTCCACCATCTGCCCCTCGCCTATGAGGCCTCGATAGTAGAGGGCCACGCCGGTGGCCGCGGCGGCGTAAGCGCCCCCAGCGTGGTATGCCTGCAGGGCGCCCAGTCCCACGGGCGGGCCAGCCATCTCCCCGTTGAGGGTGAGGACGCCACCCATGGCCTGGAGGGTGAGGTCGGAGGCCTTCCAGTGCGCCCGAGGGCCTTCCTGTCCAAAGGGGGTGATGGCCGTGTAAACGAGCCGGGGATTGGAGCGCTTCAGCGCTTCATAACCGGCGTCCAGGCGAGACAGAAAGCCGGGCGCGAAACTCTCCACCACCACATCGACCCGGTCTGCCAGACGCTTGAAGAGCGCTACGCCCTCTGGCGTGCCCAGGTCCAAGGTGATGCTCTTCTTGTTGAGGTGAAAGTGGAAGAAGAAGAGGCTTTCGTTGGGGTGGGGAGTCTCCCCAAAGAAGGGGCCGATGGACCTGCCCGGATCCCCCGTGGGCGGCTCCACTTTGATCACCTCTGCGCCCGCGAGCGCCAGCAGCTTTGTGCAATACATGCCGAGAAAGCCGGTCAGGTCCAGCACTCGAACGCCTTCCAACGCACCTTTCATACCTTTGAGTCCCTTCGACCTTCCTCCTGGCTAGTGCAGGCGGCCCAGGACCTGGTGGGCACTTGCCAGGCGAGGGTTGGATGGCATAGGGGGATTCTTGGGAAAAGGGTGCCTTCAGTAGGTTAGCACTATGTTCGGTGCTTGTGAAGCCGCCCTGGGCACGATGCGTAGAGGTCATAGTAACGCGACGCCGGCGGTCTCGGAATGGCACGCGCCCCAGGATGGGGGAACCAGTCAGCGCCTCTGTGCGACTCGCAGCAACCGGAGCTCAGCCGGCCCCAGCTTGGTGTGAGAGAGAGGTCAATAATCTCCCGTCTATGGTAAAGTCTGGGGGGAGAGGAGTGAAAAACGGTGCAGACGCGACCCAGCCAACGCCAGGCGAAGATCGTCGCCACCGTGGGGCCGGCCACCAGCAGCGCCGAGATGCTGGAGGCGCTGCTCCGGGCTGGCGTGGATGTCTTCCGCCTCAACTTTTCCCATGGTACGCCCGAGGAGCACACGCAGGTCGTCCGGAGCATCCGGGAGGTGAGCCAGCGGTGCGGCCGCGTGCCGGCGGTGCTGGCCGACCTCCAGGGCCCCCGGATCAGGACCGGCGCGCTGGCACAAGGGCCTATCCACCTCCGGGCCGGCCAGCCGTTCACCGTAACCACCCGCTCGCTGCTGGGCGACGCCGCTGCGGTCTCCACGGACTATGCTGGCCTCCCCTCCGCAGCGCAGCCGGGCCAGCGTCTCTTGCTGGACGACGGTAACCTTGAGCTGCGGGTGGAGAGCGTTTCGACCACAGACATCCTGTGCGTGGTGACCGTGGGTGGGCCGCTGGGGGAGCACAAAGGCGTTATCCTGCCCGGCGCCGCGCTGGACCTTCCGCCCTTGACCGAGAAGGACCAGGGGGACCTGACACTGGGCCTGGACCTGGGGGTGGACTACATCGCGCTAAGCTTCGTGCAGCAGGCCAGCGACGCAGAGCTGGTGCGGAAGGTACTCAGGGCCCGGGACGCCCACGTCCCGGTGATCGCCAAGATCGAGCGGCTGGAGGCCCTCCAGAACCTGGACACCATTCTGCGGGCCTTCGACGGCGTCATGGTGGCCCGAGGTGACCTGGGAGTAGAGGTGGCGCCGGAAGAGGTGCCGGTGTGGCAGAAACGGATCATCCGTCGAGCCAACGAGGCGGGCAAACTGGTGATCACCGCCACCCAGATGTTGGAATCCATGGTGGTGAAGCCGAGGCCGACCCGGGCAGAGGCCTCCGACGTGGCCAACGCCGTGTGGGACGGCACCGACGCGGTGATGCTGAGCGCGGAGACCGCGGTGGGCGCGCACCCACAGGAGACGGTCGACACCATGGCCCGCATCATCCACCAGGCCGAGGCGCCCGGCTGGTTCCAGCCGGCCTGGGAGGCGCGGCCCTCCAGCCACTCGGAGGCGGTGTGCCACGCGGCCTGCCATCTGACCCGAGAGTTGGAGGTGGCGGCGCTGGTGGTGCTCACCACCTCGGGGCGCACCGCGCACCTCATCTCGAAAGCGCGGCCTAATACGCCCATCCTGGCCATCACCGACGATCCGGCGGTATGCCGGCAACTGGCTCTGTGGTGGGGCGTGCAGCCCTACCTGCTGCCCTTCCGTCGCAGCACCGAGGAGATGATCGCCGCGACCGAGGAGTTCCTGATGGAGCGGGGGGCCGTCAGCCCTGGCGACACCATCGTGCTGGTGGGGTCGACGCCCGTTGCGGCCCGGGGGCGCACCAACTTTGTGAAGGTGCACCACGTGCGGCAGGGAAGGCGCTAGCGCTTACCGCCGCCGCTTCGCCAGCTCCGCCCACACCTGGGTGGGCGTCAGCCCTCGCGCCGAGAGCAGCATGAGGGAGTGGAACCAGAGATCAGCCGTTTCTTCTATCAATCGCTGGTCGCTCTGCCCCACCGCGGCGATGGCCGCTTCGCCCGCCTCTTCTACCACCTTCTTGGCCACCCGCTCCGTACCCTGCTCCAGCAGCCCGGCCACGTAGCTGCCCTGGGGCCTGCGCGCCTTGCGGTCTTCGATGGTGTGGAACAGCAGCTCCACGGGGTGGACCTCCTCTACCTCCGGAGCAGGGCCGCTGATGGGGGCACCGCGGGTGGCTGCCATGACCTCCAGGTCCCGCTCTGTCTGGTCCCCGGACCGCACTTGATTGAAGAAGCAGGAGACAGCGCCGGTGTGGCAGGCGGGGCCAGCCGGCTCCACCCGCAGCAGGATGGCGTCGCCGTCGCAGTCGGCCGTGACCTCCCGCACATGGAGGTAGTTGCCTGAGGTAGCCCCTTTGTGCCACAGCTCGCCGCGAGAGCGGCTCCAGAACCAGGCCTGGCCCGTCTCCAGGGTCTTCTGGAGGGCCGCCTGGTTCATGTAGGCCAGCATCAGCACCTGGCCGGTGCGGGCGTCCTGCGCGATGGCAGGGAGCAGGGGGGAAGAGGTGAAGTTCACCATGGCTCACTCCTCATATCTACGGACTCGATGGTTTAGTAACATTTGGAGGCTGCGGAGCCTTAGCCTAGACCTATGATATACTACGTACCGACCGATAGGTTGGGCCGACAGCGCCCGGGCACGACTCTCGCCCATGTCTCGGGCTGGGTGTACCGCGTTACCGGTGGCTTCAGCAGAGGAGAGAGGGGTTCCCTCTAGCAAAGGAGGAGCCGATGCCACGTGTGCTGGATGTCATCGAGTACCCCGACGTCGAGGGGAATGAGCTGGTCCGCCGGGTGCCCGAGGTCGGCGCCGGGGACATTCGGCTTGGATCACAGCTCATCGTGCGGGAAGGCCAGACGGCGATCTTCTTCCGTAGCGGCAAAGCGCTTGATGTCTTCCGCCCCGGCCGCTACACACTGACCACAGCAAACATCCCCCTGCTGGTGAACGCCATCGGCATGGTGTTTAGCGGCAGAAGCCCCTTTACGGCCGAAGTCTACTTCGTCAACACGCGGCGTCTCATCGACATGAAGTGGGGCACGCCCCAGGCCGTGACCCTACGGGACCGGGAGCTGGGGCTGGTGCGCCTGCGGGCCTTTGGGACCTATTCCATGCAGATCATTGGGCCACGTATGTTCGTGGGGACGGTGGCCGGTGCGCGCGGGCTCTACCAGACAACTGATATTGAGGACTTCCTGCGGGGCATCATCGTATCCCGGCTCACGGACCTCATGGGCACGTCGCTGACGACGCTGCTGGATCTTCCTGCGAACTTTGACGAGCTGAGCGCTGCCCTCAAGGCGAAGGTTAAGAGCGACTTCTCGAACCTGGGCATCGAAATGGGGACGATGTACATTGAAGCCATCACTCCCACTGAGGACGTCCAGAAGGCGCTGGATGAGCGAGCGGCCATGGGGGCTGTGGGTAACCTCCAGGCCTACCTGCAGTTCAAGGCCGCGCAGGCCCTGGGCGACGCCGCGCATCAGGAAGGAGAAGGCGGCCCCGGACTCGCCGGCACTGGCGTTGGGTTGGTGGCTGGTCTGGGTCTCGGGGGGGCGCTGGCCAGTGCCATGGGGCGAGCCCTTGCGGGGCCTAGCGCCCAGGATAGCGAAAGCCCGCCCTTGCTGCCGCCTCACGCCAGCGCCCTGGCGTGTCCATCCTGCCACGCTGAGAACCCCGCCGACGCTAACTTCTGCCTCCGGTGTGGGGCTAAACTGGAGACGCTGACCCGCTGCCAGGCCTGCCAAGCGGAGCTACCGGCCGGCGCCCAGTTCTGCTCCCGCTGCGGCGCCAAGGTGGAAGAATCCACCTAAAGCTACCGCTCTCCGAAAAGACCTCCCAAGGCTTTTTGCCAGCCGCTGCGGGGCACCTCTCCCTGCGCTGCCCCGGTCTGCCCGTTGACGAGCACGGGGTAGTGTTGGTTCTGGTATGTGTAGTCCGTAGACCAGACGGGGAGCAGCAGCAAGTTGAAGCTGAGGACTGTCACATTCGCGCTGGTGAACTGCAGGTCCCGCATCCCGGCAAGGAGGGTGCTCTTGCTCGCCTCGTTTTTCGTCCGCTCGAAGGCGTGTTGGTGGGCCGTGAGCGACGCCTCCACCAGCGCTACTTGATAGACCTCCGTGGGCCAGCCCGCCAAAAGGTCTGGAGTGTACGGGGCCAGTGCCCTCAGGTCGTAGCTGACCAGCAGGGCCGCCATGAGCTGTTCTGGCAGGGTACGGCTTCCCGAGACTAAGACGTCTTCCGCCGATACCGGATAATCGCCAGCGCTCGGTACCAGGACGGTGTCATCGCCGGCGGATTGCGGCATCATGCCCTGCCAGTCCACGGCGCCACCTACGGTGAAACACCAGCAAGGGATGTACATGGGACTGGGCCGCCGGAAGGTCGCCTTTGTGTCCAGGTCTCCTGGCCGGAACCGCTGCTCCCGGAGCCACTGGCGTGTGTGAGCCAACGCTCGCAGCACATCAAACTGAAAGGCAGCTACTCCCCCGGGCTGGATCAGCTGGGTCCTTTTCGAGGCCACCGCTGTCTGGTTGGAGCCGCAAAAAGGGCAGGCGCCGGAAATGCGTCTCGGTGGCAGGGTGAAGGTGGCGCCACAGCCCCCGCAGGTGAGGACGCGCTCGTGGGGTAGCTCCCACTGGTGGCCCCGGGCGGTCAGGGCCGTGGCAATGAAGTCCTGTGGCTGAGGGGAAGAGATCCTTCCTCCCACTGTGGACAGGGCTTGCTGGTAGCCGCAGCGCGGGCATGCCAGGGTTGTTTGCCCTGGGGGGGCGGAGAGGGAGCTGCCGCAGTTGGGGCAGACGAGGGACTGCCCCTGCGCCACCTCCGGGCCCGGCGCCGCATCAGCCGGCCCCGGAGGCCGGAAGGGGTCGATGATCTCCTTGGGGGTGAGGCGGCCTTCCAGAATGGCCAGTTCTTGCCGGGCCTCCGGGTTGGTCAGGTTGATGGCCAGCGCGCCCTCGAGAAAGTTGCGCTTCTCCTGGGGATCGTCGGAGACCTTGGCCAGCCACAGCAGGGCTTTGGCCCGCTGGTCGTAGTCGGGGTCCCAGAGCAGCGCTCGCTCCAGGTAGTCTCGGGCTTGCCGCTTATCGCCTTCCTTTGCCCAGGCGATCCCCTGAACAAGCAGGGAGGCTGCATCTTCCGACATCGTGGGCCTCCTCTCTCGGGCGAATGGCACTGCATGAACAGCCATCTCCCAGTGTGCGAGTCGGATCTCCTCAGAGAGATAGGCGATTCGGACGCTACTCCAGCGTCGCTCCAGCCAGCAGGACACTCCGGTCCATCAGCTCTCTCGCGAGTTTAATCCCGCGCTGGCGCATGCTTGCCAGCTCCTGCTGCGTGTAAATAAGGAGGTCGACGGGGACAGGCGCGCCCAGGAAGTGGCCGAGGTAGGTGGGTATCCGGTCGATGGGTCTAGCTTCGTCACTATCTCGGAGGACAATACAGATGTCGGCATCGCTGCGAGCCGTGTAGTTGCCCTGGGCTAGTGAACCGAAGAGGATGACGGAGCGGACGCGCGAGTTCTGGGCCACCAGGCGCTGGGCAGCCCGCCGCAGCTGCGCAACGACCTCAGGACCGTCGAGAAACCATACCTCTACAGAATTCAACGATCGTTTTTGCATGTTCCAGGGCTAGAGTCGCGTTCTCTTGGGTATAGTAATCTTTCGGGGCCCCTACGTCGAATCCGTTGGGATTGCGAGGTTGGATGTAGTACTGATCGAGGGTCCGGGCTTTGTCGAGCAGTTCAACGGGAGGAGCAACTTCGGCCGGGAGCAGTTGCAGTAACCGACTCACCGAATGACCTCTGGTCGTGCCGTGGAGAGACTCGTACAGGGCTTTGACCGCCTTCTCCGCGGCTTGCTGGGACACAAAACAGGCCCACTCATAAATTCCCCCCTGTAAAGCAAGGCGGGCCATCTCCAGGTCTCGCTCTGCCTGGGCCAGCCAGTCGGCGCTGCGCTCGGGCATGCTATCGAGCCGCCACCGGTTGGCGCCACCACATCTGCTCCAGGGTGGCGGTTTGGCGGGCCGCCGCGGCCAGCTCCGCCTGTTCCGCGGGGCTCAGGGGCGTAAAGGCCTCGGCGATCCGCACGTTCTCCTCCAGTTGCGCCACAGAACTCATGCCCACCACCGCGGCGGCCACGGGCTGCTGGAGCGCGTGGCGCAGCGCGAGGCCGCTGGGCCCCTGGTAGGCCCCGTGGCCGAAGACCTTCATGCCCAGGATGGCCGCGCCCGTGCGGGCCGCGGCTGGGCCTACCACGGGCAGAAAGTCGCCGTACAGGTGGTCCATGCTGCCCACGGGCATCAGGACGGTATCGAAGGCGTAGGACTCCAGGGCACGGGCCAGCACCGCCGGGCTCTGGTGCCCCGTGATCCCGATATAGCGCACCTTGCCGGCATGGCGGGCGGCCTCCAGGGCCCGCAGGGCGCCCTGGGGGGCCAGCACGCGCTCCAGGGTCGCGTTATCGTTGACGCCGTGGAGCTGGAGCAGGTCCACGTGGTCCACGCCCAGCCGGTTCAGGCTCTCCTCCAGCTCCTGCGCGGCGGCATCCTGGCTGCGGGCGTCGATCTTGGTGGCCAGGAAGACGTCTCCGCGGCGGGCGGCCAGCACGCGTCCGATGCGCCGCTCGCTCTCCCCTTGGCCGTAGGAGGTGGCGGTGTCCCAGTAGGTCACGCCCAGCTCCAGCGCTCGCTGCAGCAGGGTCAGGGCCTCCTGCTCCTCCATAGCGGTGATGGAGAGGCGGCCGCAGCCCAGGGCCAGGACGGGGACGCGGATGCCGGTACTCCCCAGGGGGCGCTGTTCCATGGTTGCCTCCGCAGCCATAAGCTGATGTGCCGGGGACGCTTCTCCCGGTTACGGCGTCCCGCGGGCACGAGATGTCGGCGATGCTGAGACCGCCGTTATCATTGGGTGCGCTACGCGGTTTACGCCGAACTGGAAGACGTCGGGGCGCCCGTAATGGCCGGCCACGTCCAGCATCCATTTGGGGCCGCGCATCTGGCGGGGGTCAATTTCAGCGTAGAGGATGTCTTCTTTCAGTCGGACAGGACCGGCGATGAACTCCCCGTCGGGATTCACGATAGCGCTGTCACCGACGTTAATCCACTCATCGGCGTCGGCGTAAAAGCGCACCTTGAAAGGGACGGAATCGGGGATGTCGCCCTTGCGGAGGATGGAGCAACAGCCTACCACGTAGGTTCTACCCTCTTTGGCGATGTGCCTGAGGGTCGAAAGCCAGGGTTCGCCCCGGTCCCAGGTGGCGGCCACGTAGATCTGCGTGCCCCATGCGTACATGGCATAGCGGGCCAGGGGCATGTAGTTCTCCCAGCAGATGAGGCCCCCCAGCTTGCCCAGAGGGGTGTCGAAGACCTGCAGGGTGCTGCCGTCGCCCTGGGCCCACACCAGGCGCTCGGCCCCTGTGGGCACCAGCTTCCGGTGCTTGCCCATCAGCTTTCCCTGAGGGTCGATGTAGAGCAGGGTGTTGTAGAGGCTGCCGCCGCTGGCCTCGACGTTGCGCTCGTTTATGCCGATGACCACGTAGGCGTTGGCCTGGCGCGCCGCCCGGCAGAGCTGCTCCGTGGCCGGGCCGGGCACCGCCACCGCCTGGTCCAGGAGTCGGGCGTAGAGGTCGTTGAGGAGGCCTTCCTGGCCCGGCGGCACCGCCCAGACCCAGTCCGGGTAGGCGGGGACGAAGGCTTCCGGGAAGACCACCAGGCGTGCCCCGTGGCGGGCCGCTTCGGCCACCAGGTCGCACGCCTTCTTGATAGTAGCTTCACGATCGAGGAAGACCGGTGCGGCCTGGATGGCAGCGATGGTGAATATCTGCTCAGCCATGGTGCGCTCCTCTATTTTCTCGTCCCCACCGTGCTCTGATACGTCTCCGCGCCTTCCAACAGGCGCGAGTCCAGGTGTTGCGATGCCTGCTGCACCTCGATCCGCACCAGGATCTCTTCAGCAAAATCCAACACGAAATTGTCTCGCACCAGTTCGCTGGTGAGCCCGGCGAGGTCATCGCTTAGAATGATATCGGCAATGTCGAACTTCCTGTCGTAACGCACCTTCATGAGAACCTCCCGTAACGGGCGATGGCCGTAAACACAAAGAGCCAGCCATCAGGATCTTCCCTATAGATAACACGGACTTCTTTTTCCTCGAACCACCTGCCCCTACGATAAGCGTTGTAAGGGAAAACTGCTACCTTCCCCTTCCGGTCGGAGTGCGCGACTGCTTCCTTCCCGGTTTCAAGCACCCTTTGGACTTCCTCGAAACTTATGCCACGCTGCTCAAGCTTCTGTGCCAAAGAACTGGGGTACCGGAAGCCCACAGGCATCGGGCAGGTTCACAGCCGGACAGGAATGCCCTGCTCTGCCAGGTACTCCTTGGCCTGGCGGATGCGGTAGGCGCCGTAGTGAAAGATGCTGGCGGCCAGGACGGCGTCGGCCTTGCCCTGGGTGATGGCCTGGGCCAGGTGGTCCAGCGTACCCGCGCCGCCGCTGGCCACCACCGGCACCGTCACCGCCTCGGAGATGGCCCGGAGCAGCGCCAGGTCGTAGCCGACCTGGGTGCCGTCGGCGTCGATGCTGTTCACCACGATCTCGCCCGCGCCCAGCTCCACGGAGCGCTGCGCCCACTCCACCGCGTCCATACCCGTTCGGCGGCCGCCGTCTGCCCCAGTATGGGTGTAGACCTCCCAGCAGACCGGCTGCGCGCCGGGGACCCGCTGCGCGTCCATGCCCAGGACGATGCACTGGCTGCCGAAGCGCTGCGCGCCCTGGGTGATGAGGGAGGGGTTCTGCACCGCGGCGGTGTTGATGGAGACCTTGTCGGCGCCGGCCTCCAACATGCGGCGGATGTCCTCAACGGTGCGCAGGCCGCCGCCCACGGTGAGAGGGATAAAGACCTGGTCAGCCACCCGCTCGACCACCTGGAGCATGATAGGCCGTTCGTCGCTGGAGGCCGTGATGTCGTAGAAGACCAGCTCGTCGGCCCCTTCGCTGTTATAGAAGGAGGCCAGCTCGACGGGGTCGCCGGCGTCCCGATGGTCTCGGAACCGGACGCCCTTGACAACCCGGCCGGCCTTCACGTCGAGGCAGGGGATGATGCGTTTGGTGAGCATAGCTACGCTTCCGCTCCGCTGCGGCGCAGCGCCTGCAGGAGATAGTACAGCCAGATAGGGACAAAGACCAGCGCCATGGCCAGGGTACTGCCGGGGGGCTGGCGGGAGAACAAGTCGTCGGTAGGGAGGAGGAGGTAGCGCAGGAGCTCGTAGATGCCCGTGGGCAGGCTGATGATGCCCGCAATACCGGCGATGGCCAGCAGCATGGTGGTGGAGGCCCGCCGGAAGAAGGGCGCGGAGGCCTCGTCCTGGGACTCCGCCTTGCGCCGGCCCCACAGGTGCAGGGCCCACAGCAGGCTTCCCACCGCTACCAGGCTGCCGGCCTGGATCCAGTCCTCCTGGTACTGGCGCTCCACCTGCCGCTGGTTGCGGGCCTGCTCCTCCTCGGAGGGGGGGCGCAGTTCGCCCCCTCTGCCGCTGCCCGGACCCTCCGGGGGCGCCGGACGGAGCTTGGGCGGCGTGAAGTAGCTGAACTCCCGCCCGAGGGCATCAGACAGGCCGGCCTTGGCGCCGGAGGTGAGGCCGGCCGCTAGCACCAGGAAGCTCGCAATGCTCATCATGGAGAAGTAGGCCAGGACGACGGTGCGAAAGGTAAAGCCCACGGGCTGGCCCGCCCGCATCCGCAGCGCCACATACACCCCCAGGGCGACGAGCACCGCCACGAAGGCCAGGATGCCCAGGGGCACCAGGATGCCGATCAGCGCCTCATCCTCCCGCCGGGGGCGCGCCCTGCTGCGTGGCGGCGTCGAGGATGCCCTGGGAAGGATACCAGCGCTCCCGTAGCTGGCCCACCAGGAAGAGGGAGCCGGTGACACACACCACGGCGTCGTCCGTGGCTGCGGCCAGGGCCAGGTCCAGCGCGGCGTGGGGGTCGGCATGAGCCGTGGTCGGGACACCCAGGGAGCGGGCCTGCTCCAGGAGCTCCTGGGGCAAGATGGCCGGCTTGCCTGTGACGCTGGCCGCGGTGCAGACCACCAGCTTGGCGCCTGGCGCGAGGGTGCGGATGATCTCAGGCGACTCCTTGGCCGCGCCGATGCCCAGCACCAGCGCCAGGGGCCGGCCCGGAAAAAGCTGCTCCAACGCGCGCCGCAGGGTGCGGCCCTTCTCCGGGTTATGGGCGCCGTCCAGGATCACCAGGGGCTGCTGCTGCATCACCTCCAGCCTGCCGGGGATGCTGGCTTCTCGCAGCCCCTGCCGGATGGCGTCCTCGGTGATGCGCCAGCCCTGCCCGCGCAGGACCTCGGCCATGCCCACAGCCAGCGACGCGTTACGCACCTGGTGCTCTCCCAGCAGCCCCAGCTCCAGGTCCAGGTAGCAGCGGCCGAAACCACGCCAGTCGAAGACGGCGCCGCAGAGGTCCAGGCGCTTGAGGGTGTACCCCGCCTCTTGCCCGAGGCGGTACAGCGGCGCGCCCCGGATCTGGCACTCTGCGGCGACAACGGCCAGGGCCTCGGGTGGTTGCACGCCGGTGACCACGGGGACGCCGGGTTTGACGATGCCCGCCTTGTGCCAGGCGATCTCTTCCAGCGTGTTCCCCAGCACTGTCGTGTGGTCGAAGTCCACGCTAGTGATGGCCGTGACGGCCGGCGTGATCACGTTGGTGTAGTCGTAGCGCCCGCCCAGGCTCACCTCCACCACGGCCGCGTCCACCTGCCGCTGGGCAAAGTAGGCCAGGGTCAGGGCGGTCCACACCTGCACGTAGTTCAGGTGCTCGCCGCCGGTGGACTCCAGCCATGGCCTGGCCCAGTCCACCAGGGCGACGAAGTCCTGCGGAGGGATGGGACTACCGTTGATGCACACCTTCTCCGCCGCCGTCTGAAGATAGGGGCTGGTGTGCAGGCCTGTCCGGTAGCCCGCAGCCCGCAGGATGGCGGCCATGATCGCGCTAGTGGAGCCTTTGCCGGAGGTGCCACCCACATGCACGGTGGGGTAGCGGAGGTGGGGGTCGCCCATCCGAGCCAGCAGGCGCGCCATGCTGGGCAACCGCGCCTGCCAGGCGGCCTCCTGCTCTTCCCGGCTCCGGGGCGCGTCCGAGGGGCCACGGATGAAGGACTCCGTGTAGGCCACTGCCTCCTGGTAGCGCTGATAGCTCATGAGTCGCCTAGGGCGCCAGGCCGCCGATGCCCAGCAGGCTGGGCAGCATCGAGCCAATGACATAGCCCAGGGCGGCGGAGGCCGTGCCCACGGCCACCACCTCCAGGCCGGAGCGCAGCGAGGGTCGGTGCAGCACCATGCCCTTGCCCACGCCCACCAGGAACAGCACGAAGAGCGTGAGGACGATGGCGGGGACTACGGCGGCCCTGGCCGGCAGGAATCCATAGGGGAGCATGGGGAAGACCGCCCCGGAGATGAAGGAGAGGCCCATGGTCAGGGAGTCTTTCCAGGGGCTCAGGAGGGGCTCCGGAGTGACTCCCAGCTCCTTCTCGGCCATGGTCTTGAGCATGAGCTGCCGGTCCGAGGCCACCCGCTCTGCCAGGCCGATGGCCTCGTCGCGTCCCATGCCTTCTCGCTGGTAGATCTCGACCAGTTCCGCCAGCTCCTCCGCAGGGTGCTCGGCGATCTCTCGGGCCTCGATCTCCAGCTCCGAGAGCTGCACCTCCTGCTCAGCCCGGGACCCCAGGTAGCTGCCAGCGGCCATGGACACCATGCCCGCCAGCCCGGAGGTGGCGCCGGCGATGAAGACCACGCCGTTATCGCCGGTGGCCAGGGCCACGGAGGAGACGACCGCCACGGTGCTCACCAGGCCGTCCTGGGCGCCGAACATCACCTCCCGCAGTCGCTGGAGGGTGCTGATGCGCTGCTTCTCACCCAGGACCTCCTGCACGGCCCGCTCCCCCAGCTCTGGAGCCGCCACGGGTGCCCCACGCTCCGCCGGAGGCATCGCAGTGGGCGGCAGCGCGGCCCGGGCGGCCAGGGGCCGCAGGTCGGGCCGGCGCTCAAGGAGGCCCTGGAGCGCTTGCTGGAACGCCTCCAGGTGGTGGCCCTCCCGCTCGCCCGCCAGGCGGAAGCTGGCCGCGGCCTCGGGTCGGCCCTCCGCGTCCGCCTCCTGCGCCATGCGGGGATACATGGTATCCGTCTCCATGGCTTCATCGCGGATGACGGCTACCAGGTTCTCCACCGTCGACCGCACCTCTCCGGCGGCTCTCAGGTGGCTCACGGCGTGGATGGTCTCGGCCCCCGAGACCTCCATGAAGATCTGTGCCACCTCTGGCAGGCCCTCCTCCATGGCCTTCATAGCATAGGCCACGTAGAGGCGGTTCGCCTTCGCCTCTCCTATGAAGGCGCTCCATAGGTTCAGGTCGGTCTTGCTGACGGGCACGGTGCAGGCGGCTCCTTGGTCGGGGTTTAGCGCGGGAGGGCCGCGACCAGTGCGGCCTTGAGGTCCAGGGCGCCGGTGTAGAGGGCCTGGCCCACGATGGCGCCCTCCACGCCGATCTGGCGCAGCCGGCTCAGGTGGGCCACGCTGCTCACTCCGCCCGCGGCGATGACCGGGCTACCGGTGGCGCGGCACAGCTCCTGGAGGGCCTGGAAGTTGGGCTCGGTGATGGTCCCGTCCCTGGTGATATCGGTATATATGAATCTCGCCACGCCCAACTCCGCCATCTGCCGCATGAGCTGGAGAGCGGTCAGGGATGTCGCCTCTCGCCAGCCCTGAATGGCCACCTGGCCGTCCCGCGCGTCGATGCTGACGACGATGGCGCCGGGGTGGGCGCGACAGGCCTCCGCCACCATCTGGGGGTCCAACACCGCAGAGCTACCCAGGATAACGCGGTCTGTGCCCCAGCTCAGGACTTCGGCGATGGCGGCGGTGGTGCGGATGCCCCCGCCGACCTGCACCGGGATGGGTACGGCCCGCAGGATGGCCCGGATGGCCTCGGCGTTGCCCATGGCTCCGCCGGCGGCGCCGTCCAGGTCCACCACGTGCAGCCGCGCCGCGCCGAGCTGGTACCAGCGGCGAGCCGTGCCTGCGGGGTCCTGGGAGAACACGGTCTCCCGGGCGTAGTCGCCCTGGTAGAGGCGGACACAGCGGCCGGCCCTCAGGTCAATGGCGGGTATGACGTCCAAGGGTGGCCTTCAGAAAGTTATCGTAGACCCGCAGGCCCAGGGGGCCGCTCTTCTCGGGGTGGAACTGGGTGGCGAAGAGGTTGCCCCTGGCCACGGCGCAGCAGAAATCCACCCCGTAGCTGGTCTCGGCGGCCACCAGCTCCCGCTGGGCGGGCTCGACATAGTAGCTGTGGACGAAGTAAAAGTTGGCACCGTCGGGCAGGTTGAGAAAGACGGGGCTCTCGGCCCGCTGCTGCACCTGGTTCCAGCCCATGTGGGGCACCTTGAGGCCAGCGGGCAGGCGCTTCACGGCGCCCGGCAGGATGCCCAGGCAGGGCTGGAACCCACCCTCCTCGGTGGTGTCGAAGAGCACCTGGAGGCCGATGCACACGCCCAGGAAGGGTCGGTCCTCCTCGATGGTCCGGCGCACCAGGTCGTCCAGCCCGCGGTCCCGCAGCGCCCGCACTGTATCGCCCGCTGCGCCCACGCCTGGCAGCACCACGGCCCTGGCCCGCTGGATCTGGGCGCGGTCGGCGGTGATGCTGGCCTCGTGGCCCAGGTAGGTGAGGGCCCGCAGCACGTTGCGGATGTTGCCGGCCCCGTAGTCGATGATGGCGATCATGGGGAGTGGCCACTCCTGAGCGAGTAGACCATTCATTGTAGCACAACCCGAAGGCCCGTCCGTGGGCTGGGCGCTTGATGCTATACTGGGATGCACCACGCCTGTCCAGCGTTCTGCGAGGCTCCTCCATGGCTGACCCGGTGGCCCGGGACCGAGTTGAGTGGCTGCGAGAGCAGATCAACTACCATAACTACCGCTACCACGTGCTGGACTCTCCGGAGATCAGCGACGCCCAGTTCGACGCCCTGATGCAGGAGCTCCGGACGCTGGAGGCCCAGCACCCGGAGCTGGTCACGCCGGAGTCCCCCACGCAGCGGGTGGGCGCCGCGCCGGTAGAGGCCTTTGGGGTCATAGACCACCCAGTCCCCCTGTTGAGCTTGGGGAACGTGTTCAACCGGGAGGAGCTGCTGGCCTGGCACCGCCGGGTCACGGGACTGCTGGATGGTCGCGCCTTCGACATGGTGTGCGAGCTGAAGATGGACGGCCTGGCTGTGGCGCTGGTCTATGAAGGGGGCCGCCTGGCCACGGGCGCGACCCGGGGCGACGGTTACCATGGCGAGGAGATCACCCAGAACCTCCGGACCATCAAGAGCATCCCGCTGGTCATCCAGGGCGCCGCGCCCCGTCGCTTCGAGGTGCGGGGCGAGGTCTTTCTCACCAAGGCGGGCTTTGAGCAGCTCAACCAGGAGCGGGCGCGCCAGGGATTGCCGCTCTACGCCAATCCCAGGAACTCCGGGGCCGGCTCCGTGCGCCAGCTTGACCCGCGCATCACCGCCGCCCGCCCGCTGGACATCTTCGTCTACGCGCTGGGCTGGGCAGAAGACGGAGCGGGTATGCCGGCCACCCATTGGGAGACCCTGGGCTTCCTGAAGGACCTGGGGTTCAGGGTCAACCCCCTGAGCGTGCGCCTCGGGAGCATCGAGGAGGTCGCCTCCTTCTGTGAGGAGTGGGTGGAGCGACGCCACACGCTCCCCTATGAGGCGGACGGGGTGGTGGTGAAGGTAGACAACCTGGGCTACCAGCAGCAACTGGGTGTGGTGGGGCGGGAGCCCCGCTGGGCCGTGGCCTACAAGTTCCCCGCGATCCAGGGCACCACCCGGCTCCTGGATATCGGCATCAACGTGGGGCGCACGGGCAGCCTGAACCCCTACGCCATCCTGAAGCCGGTACAGGTGAGCGGCGTCACCATCCGCCACGCAGCGCTGCACAACGAGGAGGACATCCTGCGGAAGGATATCCGTATCGGCGACGTGGTCATCGTGCAACGGGCGGGGGAGGTGATCCCGGAGGTGGTGGGACCTGTGGTGAGCCGCCGCACCGGCCAGGAACGGGAGTTCCGCCTGCCGGAAGGCTGCCCCGTCTGCGAGACGCCCATCCTGCGGCCTGCGGGAGAGGCCATGGCCCGCTGTCCCAACCGGGCGTGCCCGGCCCAGGGGCTGGAGCTGCTGAAGCACTTCGTCTCCCGAGGGGCCATGGACATCGAGGGCATGGGCCAGGCCCTGTGCGCGGCCCTCCTGGAACGGGGGCTGGTGAAGGACGTGGCCGACATCTACTACCTGACGGCGGAGCAGCTTGAGGCCCTGGTAATGGGACAAAACAAAAGAACGGGAAACGACATAGCTGTGGGCCAGAAAAGGGCTGGCAACGCCATCAGCGCAATAGAGCAAAGCAAGGCCCGGCCCCTGGCCAGCATCCTCTTCGCGCTGGGCATCCGCCATGTGGGCGGCGAGACCGCGGAGCTGCTGGCGCAGCGTTTCGGCTCCCTGGCTGCCCTGGCCGCGGCCTCCGAGGCGGACCTGATGCAGGTGGAGGGCATCGGCCCCAAGGTGGCCGCCAGCATTGCCGCCTACTTCTCGGACGAGGAGAACCTGCGCATCGTGGAGAAGCTGCGGCAGGCCGGGGTGGCGCTGGAGGCCGCACCCACGGCCCCGCGTGCTACCCCCCTCCAGGGGTTGGAGTTTGTCTTTACCGGGCGCCTGGAGCGCTTCACCCGCACGGGGGCGGAGAGCCTGGTGAAGGAGCTGGGCGCTAACGCCAGCAGCAACGTGACCCGCAAGACCAGCTACGTGGTGGCGGGCGAGGAGCCCGGCTCCAAGGCCGACCGGGCCCGCCAGTTGGGCGCCAAGGTGCTCAGTGAGGAGGAGTTCCTCCACCTGCTGGAGGAGGCGGGGGTAAAGGGGTGAGTCATCTGGTATACTGGGCCTGGGATTGTGAGAAAACGAACGATTGCTACGGGCGGCGGTGGCGAGGGAGGTCGGTGTGTTTAACCCCATTAACGCGCTGCTAGGGCTCTTCTCCTACGACGTCGGGATAGACCTGGGCACTGCCAACACCCTGGTCATGGTGAAGGGGAAGGGGATCGTCATCAACGAGCCCTCCGTCGTCGCCATAGACCGGGAGACCCGCAAGGTGCAGGCCATCGGCGCGGAGGCCAAGCAGATGGTGGGCCGCACGCCTGCCCGCATCGTGGCCGTGCGCCCCCTGCGAGACGGCGTCATCTCCGACTTTGACACCACGGAGCGGATGCTCAACTACTTCATCCACAAGGTCCACCAGCAAAACGGCTTCATGATCCCCCGCCCCCGGGTGGTGGTGGGCATCCCCAGCGGTGTGACGGAGGTGGAGCGGCGGGCCGTGCACGACGCCAGCCTGAACGCCGGCGCCCGGGAGTGCTATCTCATCGAAGAGCCCATGGCCGCCGCGATCGGCGCGGGCCTCCCGATCATGGAGCCGACGGGCAGCATGATCGTGGACATCGGCGGCGGCACCACCGAGGTGGCGGTGATCTCCCTGGGGGGCATCGTGGCCAGCACCTCCATTCGGGTGGCCGGCGACGAAATGGACCAGGACATCATCAATGCCGTGCGTCTCAACTACAACCTGCTCATCGGGGAGCGCAGCGCCGAGCAGATCAAAATCCAGGCCGGCTCCGCCTTTTCCCTGAGCCAGGAGTACGAGTTTCAGGTCAAGGGGCGGGACCTGGTGACGGGTTTGCCCCGCCTGGTGAGTCTGAGCACCATCGAAATCCGGGACGCCCTCTCGGCCTCCACCAATGTCATTGTGGAGGCGGTGCGGGACACCATCGAGGTGACGCCGCCGGAGCTGGTGGCTGACCTGATGGAGCGGGGCATCGCCCTCGCGGGCGGTGGCGCCCTGCTCCAGGGGCTGGACCGGCGCATCGCCCAGGAGACCAGGTTCCCCGTCTACGTGGCCAAGGATCCCCTGAGCTGCGTGGTACGGGGCACGGGCGAGGTGCTGGAGGAGCTGGACCGGCTCGCCTCGGTCCTGGCCCAGCTCACCTACCGCCGCCCGCCCGCCTCCCTATCCTGAGCATCACCTAGCGCTATCGCCCCGGAAGGAGGAGCGGTGACCGGACGCTGGTGGCTGTGGCTGCTGGCCCTCACCATCACCGGGGTGCTGGGGCTGAGCTTCTCCGGCACGGGCATGGCCACCGATCTCAAGTCCCCCGCGGTGGAAGCCCTTGCACCGGTGCAGGGCGGCCTGCACAACCTGGTGGTCGCGCTGGAAGAGCTGCTGGAGGGCGCCCGGCATGCGGGCGACCTGGCCCGGGAGAACCAGCAGCTCCGGCGGGAGGTGGACCGCCTCCAGGCGGAGGTCCTGCGAACGCAGGAGGCCGCCCAGGAGAACCAGCAGCTGCGGGCGCTGCTGAACTACCAGCGGGACAACCCCGGCCGGGAGTACCAGCCCGCCAGTGTCATCGCGTACGACCCCTCCAACCTGCGGCGCTCTGTGATGATCAACCGCGGGCGGGAGCACGGCGTGCAGAAGGGGATGGTGGTGGTCTCCGACCTGGGGCTGGTGGGCAAGGTGGTGGAGGCCTTTCCACGCGCTGCCAGGGTGCTCCTGGTCACAGACCCCAGCAGCGTCATCACCGCGGTGGCGCAGCGCTCCCGGGTGCAGGGGGTGGCCGCGGGCCGCGCCGACGGGAGCCTGGCGCTCCAGTACGTGGACCGCGCCGCCGACCTGCGGGAGGGCGACCTGGTGCTCACCTCGGGCCTGGGCGGCGCCTATCCCAAGGGGCTGCTGCTGGGGAAGGTCTCCCATGTGGAAGCCCGGGACCAGGACCTCTTCAAGGAGGTCCGCATCCTGCCGGCGGCCAGCGCCTCCGCCCTGGAGACGGTGCTGGTGCTGACGGACTTCACCCCGGTGGAGCTGCCGTGAGGGAGTGTCAAAGAGCCGTGGTGTCGTACCGCGATAGTCTCAACGCGTCCACCCCCCGGAGAAGAAAAAGCCGGCGCCCGCGATTCCCAGGCTCAACAGTACCACGACTTCCACAATAGTGAAATCGGCGCTCGTTCGCCACATGTTAAAGGTAGTGAACACTACGCCCCCGAGGAGCGCTGTGCCCGTCGGTGTTTTCCATTGGGCCCTCGCGGGGGACGCCATGGATTCTGTGGCGTCTCGTACGTAACTCTTTGTGATGATCTTCGCAGCCCCAGTTCTCCTCGACCCGATGTCAGCGATATCAAAGCACTTCTTGGTGAATTCGCCGATATACGTCGCAATAGCATCTTGGAAGGCAATGTATCCCCCCTCTTTGTCGAACGCATCGCGGGGTAGGATCAACAGCGCCGACACGAGACGCTCTACTATCTCAGTTAACTCTTTTTTAAGATCCTCCGTAGAACCCTGATCCACCATCTTCGATCCTCCTCCTGACGTACGGTCTCTCCCAAGGCATTTCCCACAGCGTCTTGATAGACTCCTGTGATGTCATTGCTAATTGCTTTGCTCGCAGGCGACGCCCCGGGCCACCTCCGGGAGATTTCGTCCAGCAGCCCCGGGGCGATCTCGACCGCGCCTGGCGGCAGCGACGGCGGGCCGCGCGTGGCCCGCAAGAACAGCCCGAGGTTGAGCCCGGAACCAACAAGACTGACAACTAGTGCGACAACAGTGACGACTGGCGCCGCCGCCAAAAGGGCCAGCGAGCCCAGCACGAGGCTGACAGGCAGCGCACAGGCCACCGAGAGCAGAAGCGCTGCGAGTAGTTGATTGCTCAAGCTGATGCGCGTCCCAGGCGGTGCAGCGCGACGCCGGAGCATGTGGACTCAGAAACAACATTCCCAGTAGCGGCGCCTGCCTGCTCGCGGTTAGCTCGGCTCGTTTCGCGATGGCTGCCCCAGTACGCGACCTCGGATATCAATGTCAGGGTCTGCTAGCGCCTTCCTAAGTTGAGGCGATGCGCAACTTCTGAGGATCAAGTCCGACCGCAGGACCTCATCGTGGGTGGGGTTGCCGTTGTCAGCGACCATACGATACGAGATATAGGCCCCCGTCACCCGCAGCACCAGCAGCCGGTCTCTATCTTCGCCCATGGAAGGTTGGGCGCCCAGTCCAAAAACACGCTGCACCTCGGTTGCGTCGTCGTCGGAACACCCCCGCGGCAGCTCGACAAAGGGTCGCGTGTGGCTTTCAAGCTCAGTCCGACTCTGGGAATAGAGCTGAAGGAGGATGGGTGGGGTGGCCCCTCCCAGCAACTCGCTGGCCTTTAGCTCCAGGTCCACCTTGCCAGCCTTCAAGACCTCAAACAGGTGGGGAACTTGGCGGACGGCGGGCCCCACAATAGCCTCCCTGACACCCGCCGCCAGCATGTCGTGGAAGTGCCCAGCATCTCCACTTTCCAGCTCGGCCACCCGGCCCTCTCGGAGCACATAGGCGGCAAACTGCCGCCAGGCTGCTTGCCCACGCTCGGTAGCTGAGCCGGCCCCCAAAGGGAGCTTCGCCGCTGCGAAAGCAAGCCACTCAGGCCCCCGCAGAGGCGACAGAGCGGCGCGGTGGCCGCCAGATACCGAGTATCCCAGCCATAGGGGGTGAGACTCATATCCCCTTTGGGCGTCGTCGAGCCGTTCTTGGGTGCAATGCGCCTCCTTGATGGCGTGCTCCTTGTTTTCCATGCTCCGGCCCCGCCTGGCGGCCTCGTCCCGAAAATAGAGATCCAATAAGTGGCCCACATAATCAGCAGCCCAATCCAGGTGAGCATTGATTCGTCGAGTTGCTCGCGCGTTCAGGTCCCTGGAGGCCTTCCCCACTCTATCCAGGTGGAACAGCGGGCTCGAGAATATTGCCCAGCTAATCAGGGCTGCGTACACGCAGGCCCAGAAAAGAGTAAAACCTAGAGAAGGGAGGAACCAGGGCCACGGGCCGACAATCCACGGATTCACGTACCACTGCCAAGGCGCCCAATAAAAGAGGTACGTGTACCAGGGAGTTGCTGCCGGAAAGGTAGCCAGGTTCACCACCAGGAAGACTAGCCACGGGATTACCCCCACGGCCAATAGAGCCGCAGGCCAGGGGGTGAAAACAGAATCCCACGGGCTAGCCATCGCCCTCCGCAGCCCGGCTTCCGCCTGGGCAAGCGCCTGCTTCCCACGGTCCACTGCGACATTGGGACGCCTGGGCTCGCGCGCCCGCTCCCACTCGGCGACCGCTGCGTCATAGCACTCGCCAGAAAGCAGTGCGCCGCTGCCTTCTATCTGCCCTCTGTAGCGTTCAGTCAGGTCGCTATCCAGCCTCCCCTGGAGTCGGGCAAACTGCGCCGGAATGTCCAGCGTCACCTGGCTGGTAATGGCCCTCTCCAGAGCATCGGCGACCCCTTGCCAGCCGTCGCCGGCCTGAATCAGCGCAGCAGGCGTGGGTATCTCACGGGGGGCGAGGGTGGTCTGAAGTGCGCTCCTTGCCTCAGCCCCCATTGCATAGATCCTGGTTCTCCGCTCAGGGTCGTACTCGCGCCCCTCCTGGGCAGTCTGAGCGCCATTGGCGAGGCCTTCGGCCAGCGCCTGGTGGATATTGTGGATAGTGGCCGCGGCCAGTAGGTCGGTGGCGGCATCTCGCTCGAATAGTAGCTCCGCCACCCCGGCGGCGCTGAACTGGTAAGGTAGCCCGCCCAGGTCCTTCCACTCCGGGGCCCCGAGACTGCGGCGCCATCCCATCACAGCCGACCCGATGCTGGTGGGGAGCCGTTGCTCCAGTAAGGCGCGTACTGTCTGGACGACGTATCGCTGTTGCCGCTCGAGCCTCGATTCGACTCCCTTTTGCTCCGGTATGGTGCCGAAAAGGTAGGCCGTCTCGAAAAGCGGGGCCTTAAGGAGGTATCCGCCACCTACGTCCACCCCATCCTTTTTCAGCTCGATGGCGGCCAGCCCGCCCAACAAGGCCAGCGCCCGCGCCGCCTTGGCCCTGCGGTCAACGTCGTAGAGGCTGGGCATTGTGATGACGAGCACTCTGTCCACCAGGATGTCCGACCTCACTTCCTGCCGGACCCGGTGCTGGGCAGCTAGTACTTGCTTACGTTAATGGCTGGACAGCGATCGTGTACCCAGGCCCCCTTAGACTAATGTATCGAGATTTAACTCAGTAAGTACTAGGAACACCGGCAGGGCTCCTGCAAAGGTGCCACCCCCTGCAAAACCCACCGTGACAATGGTGACCCGGGTCGGCTCCGTGCTCGGCCGGGGGACGT
>JACPQN010000093.1 GCA_016190485.1 Chloroflexota bacterium | reverse complement strand
TCCCTAACCCTCTCCCGTCAAGGGAGAGGGAAAGATTCACAGACTCTGAGCTTGTCGAAGGGAGAGCCGCTCATGGTGAGCCTGTCGAACCACGAGCGGCTTCTTTTAGCGCGTTTTTTCGCAAGTAAGTACTAGAGCACCAGCCGCAGCGGGTGCTCCAGGATGCTCTTCACGTCCCGCAGGAACTCCGCGGCCGTCGCGCCGTAGAACACCCGGTGGTCTACCGAGAGGGTGACCCGCATCCGGTCGGAGATCACGATCTGCTCCTCCTTCACCACGGGCTTGCGCACGATGGCCCCTACTGCGAGGATGGCCGCGTTGGGCTGGTTGATGATCCCGGTGAACTGGTCCACCCCGTACATGCCCAGATTGGTCACGGAGAAGGTGCTTCCCTCCATCTCCTGGATGGTCAGGCGGCGGTTACGCGCCTTCTCCACCAGCTCCCTGGCCTCGCTGGCGATCTGGCGCAGGCTCTTCTGGTCGGCGTGGCGGATGACCGGCACCACCAGCCCGTTGGGGACGGCCACGGCGATGCCCACGTGGACGTGCTTGAAGCGCACCATCTGGCCGTCCCGGTAGGCGGCATTGGCGTCGGGGTGCTGCCGCAGGGCCAGAGCCACGGCCTTGACCACCAGGTCGTTGACGGTGGCGCCCTGCCCCTCGCCCAGGGCCTCGTTGAGGGAGCGGCGGAAGGCGACCGCCTCCGCCATGTCGATCTCGCTGGTGACGTAGAAGTGGGGTGAGGCGGCCTTGCTCTCCAGCATCCGGGCGACGATGGTGCGCTGCATTGTGGAGAGCGGCACCAGCTCCTCCTCTTCCACCAGGCCGGGGAAGGCCGCCGCGGCAACCGGCAGCGGGGTGGGAGCCACTTCCGGGGTCGGCGCCTGCTCCGCAGCAGGGCGCTGGAGGAAGGCCTCCACGTCCTCCCGGGTCACCCGCCCGTCAGGGCCGGTGCCCGCCACCCGGCTCAGGTCCACACCCTGCTCCTCGGCCAACCGGCGGGCCAGGGGTGAGGCCCGCACCCGGCCCGCCGCGGGCGGAGGCTGAGCCTCCGGTGGCGCATCGGGCGCGAGGGCTAGGCCAGTGGCCTGAGGCGGCGCAGCCGCGGGAGCGGCAGTAGGAGCGCTGGTGGGCGCCGTAGGGGCGGCCTGCTCTGCGGGCAGCTCCTCACCAGCAGCCAGCACCAGGGCAATGGGAACGCCCACGGGCACCATCTGGCCCTCGGGCACCAGGATACGCCCCAGGACGCCCGGCTCGAAGACCTCCAGCTCCATGGTGGCCTTATCCGTCTCGATCTCCACCAGGGTGTCGCCCTTGGCCAGCCTGTCCCCCACCTGCTTGCGCCACTTGGCGACGGTGCCTTCGGACATGGTGTCGCTCAGGCGGGGCATGACGATCTCCGTGGGCATGAGTCTTCCTTCAGTGTCTGGATTTTCCGGCGCGGGTTATGTCTGACCTGTCATGCTGAGCCCTTCGAGGGCCTCAGGGTAAACTGCGCCGAAGCATCTACTTCGGGGCCAGGAGACCCTTCGCCGCCGCTCAGGGCGACATGGGCGACGTTTTTCGGGGCCGCCACGCTAGCGCTTGAAGAGACTGCGAACGGTGGCCAGCACTTCGTCCACCCTGGGGATCACCGCGTTCTCCAGGGGTTTCGAGTAGGGCATGGGCACCTCTTTGCCTCCCACCCGCCTGACCGGCGCGTCCAGGTAGTCGAAGGCGCCCTCCATGATAGAGGCGGACACCTCGGCGCTGACGCCGTAGGTGGGCCAGCCTTCCTCCACCAGGACTGCCCGACTCGTTTTTTTGACCGACGCGATGATGGTCTCCCGGTCCAGGGGCCGCAGGCTCCGCAGGTCCACCACCTCGGCCTCGATGCCGTCCTCTTCGGCCAAGCGGCGGGCCGCATCCAGGGCCAGCAGGGTGCCCTTGGAGTGCCCCACCAGGGTGATGTCGGAGCCGGCCCGTTTCACCTCGGCCCGGTCCAGGGGCACCAGGTACTCCCCTTCCGGCACCTCTCCCCTAGTGTTATACATGGAAATGTTCTCGATAAACAAGACCGGGTTGTCGTCCCGAATGGCCGCCTTGAGCATGCCCTTGGCGTCTCCCGGCAGCGCGGGGGCCACCACCTTTAGCCCCGGCACGTGGGCGAAGAGCGCCTCCAGGTTCTGGGAGTGCTGGGCAGTGAGCTGCTGGCCGCCACCACCCGGCGTCCGGATGGTCAGGGGCACCCGCACCGTGCCGCCGAACATGTAGGGGATCTTGGCCGCGTGGTTCACCACCTGGTCCATGGCCAGGAGGATGAAGTTGATGGTCATGATCTCCACCACCGGGCGCAGCCCCATCATGGCCGCGCCGATACCCGCCCCCACGATGAACTCCTCCACGATGGGGGTGTCGATCACCCGCTTCTCGCCGAACTCCCGCAGCAGGCCGGCCGTGACCTTGTAGGAGCCCTCAAAGACCCCAATGTCCTCACCCATGATGAAGACCTCGGGGTCCCGCTGCATCTCCTCCCGCAGCGCCTGGTTCAGCGCCTCCCGCATAGTGATGATCGCCATGCTACCGCCCTCCTTCCCCGACGTAGAGGTAGTCGAAGAGGGTGGACGGGTCGGGGAAGGGGCTGGCCTCGGCGAACGCGACGGCTTCGGCCACCTGCTGGCCGATCCGCTGCTCGGCGGCCTCTATGTGGTCTTCGGTCAGGAGGCCGGCAGCGGAGAGCTTCTGGCGGAAGCTCTCGATGGGGTCGCGGGCCAGCCACGAGCGCAACTCCTCCTCGGTGCGGTAGCGCGCCGGGTCGATGACGGAGTGGCCCCGGAACCGGTAGGCCACCAGCTCCAGGATGGAAGGGTCCTCGTCTTCCCGGGCGCGACGCAGGGCCGCGAGGGTGGCTTCTCGCACGGCCAGGACGTCCATGCCGTCCACCTGCTCGCCGTGCATCCCGTAGGTCGCGCCCTTCTTGTACTGCTCCGGCACGGCCGAGGTCTTGGCCACGGGAGTCCCCATCTCGTACTGGTTGTTCAGCACGATGAAGATGATGGGTAGCCTCCACAGCTTGGCCACGTTCAGCGACTCGTGGAAGGCCCCGGCGTTGGTGGCGCCTTCTCCCAGGTAGGTGGCTACGGCCTCCGATCCCTCCCGGTAGCGGATGGCCATGGCCGCACCCACGGCGATGGGGAGGTGCCCCCCCACGATGGCGTAGCCGCCCATGAAGCGCCGGCCGGCATCGAAGAGGTGCATGGAGCCGCCTCGCCCCCTGGACACACCCGTCGCTTTCCCGAAAAGCTCCGCCATGATCCCCTTGGGGTCAAGCCCCCGGGCCAGGGCGTGGCCATGCTCCCGGTAACCGGCGAAGATATAGTCTGCCTCCCCGAGGGCCGACATAGACCCGACGATGGCGCCCTCCTCCCCGATGTTCAGGTGGCAGTAGCCGCCGATCTTGGCCCGGGTGTACATCTCGTTGACCTTCTCCTCGAAGCGACGGATGAGGAGCATCTGGTCGTGGAGCTGCACCAAGAGCCGAGCATCGACGGCTTCCAGGGTGGCGATCTGGTCCAGGGATTTCGCGGTGCCTACCATGGCGACTCCTTCAAGTATGCCAGGGCCACCAGCGCGGGCGTCGCCCTACGCCGCCGCCCTGCCCTCAGAGAGAACATATAGTGAGACTCTATAGTAGCATTAGAGTGTTCTCTATGTCTTACCTTTATGATAGCATTGAAGGGCGATTTCTACCAGAGGGCGCGGGCAGTAAGACTCTGGCACGCCCCAACCGCTCGTTGCGAGCCTGTCCCTGTTGCAAGAGACCCACCTCCTCCTGACCCTGGCCCTGATCACCGGCGCGGCGCTCCTGGGCGGCCTAGTGGCCCAGCGGCTGCGCCAGCCCGTGCTGCTGGGCTACCTGGTGGCAGGGGTGCTGGTAGGCCCCTACGGCCTGGGCGTGGCGCGGGAGGCGGAGCAGGTGCGGGCCCTGGCCACCATGGGCGTCGCCTTTCTGATGTTTGCGCTGGGGGTCGAGCTCTCCCTGGGCGCTCTCCTGCGCACCGTGCCGGTTCCCCTGATCACCGGCGCCCTCCAGATCACGGCCACCATTGTGCTCTGGAGCATCGTGGCAGGCGCGCTGGGCTGGCCCTCGCTGGACGGCCTCCTCTTCGGCTATCTCATGGCCCTGAGCAGCACGGCCATTGTCCTCAAGCTCCTGCTGGACCGGGGCGAGGCGGACTCGGTGCACGGCGGCATCCTGGTGGGGATCATGGTGCTCCAGGACTTCACCCTCATCCCCATCATGGTTGTGCTGTCCTCTCTCCCCGCAGACCTGGCGGCGTTGCAGCTCGGGCAGGTGGCTGTGACTGCGGGCGCGGCCCTGGCCAAGGCCCTGGGCATTGTGGCTGCTATGGTGCTGCTGGGGCTGCGGGTGGTGCCCTGGCTGCTCCGGCACGTGGCGCTGCTGCGCTCCCGAGAGCTCTTCATCATCACCATCTTCGCGCTGGTGGTGGGCACCGCCTCGGCCTCGGTGCTGCTGGGCCTCTCCATCGCGCTGGGCGCCTTCGTGGCCGGCATCGTCCTCAGTGAAAGCGAGTACTCCCACCAGGCCCTGGCCGACGTGGTCCCTCTACGTGATATCTTCGCCAGTTTCTTCTTCGTTTCCATCGGCATGCTGACGGACCCTCGCTTTATCCTAAGCAACCTGGGGCTGCTGGCGCTGGTGCTGGCGGTGCTGCTGGTGGCCAAGTGCGCCGTCCCCGCGCTGGCGCTCCTGGCGTTGCGCTACCCACTGCGCCCCGCCCTGGCCGTGGGCGCGGGGATGATCTCCGTGGGCGAGTTCAGCTTTGTGCTGGTGGGGGCCGCAGTGGCCGATGGCCGGGCCTCCGAGCAGCTCCTGAGCCTCACGCTGGCCACTGCGCTGGTGACCATCTTCCTGGCTCCCCAGTCCTTCGCGGCGGCTGACGGGCTGCACCGGCTGCTGGCCCGGCGCGGGCTGCGCCGGCTGCGACTGGGTGGGGCGCTGGAGGAGGAGTCGCCCGCGCCCGCGGAGCCCCACGCGGTGATCTGCGGCTTCGGCGTGACGGGCCGCAGCATCGCTGCTATCCTCCAGCGGCGGGGCTTCCCCTTCCTGGTGGTGGACTTGGACCCCGGGGCCATCGAGCAGGCCCACGCCCGCAGCGTGCCCAGTGTCTACGGCGACGCCAGCAGCCTCTCGGTGCTGGCCCGCTGCGGCCTGGCCCAAGCGCGGGTGCTCATCGTAGCCATCTCCGACCCCCTGGCCACGGACATCGCGGTGCGCAACGCGCTGGCGCTGAACCCGCGGCTGGACGTGGTGGTGCGGGTCTTCCGCCGCACCGATAGCGTCGCGCTCCGTAGCCTGGGCAGCATCGAGTTGGTGGAGCCGGGCTTCGAGGCCGGCCTGGAGATGCTGCGCCACACCCTGCACCGCTTTGGCCTCAGCAGCCCGGAGATCCAGCTCCTGGTCTCGTCGCTGCGCCAGGGCGACACCGCGCTCTAGGAGCATCGCGCCATCGGCCCTGCCTCACGGCGCTCATCTGGTGATGAACCAGGCCCTCCTGCTATAGTGGGGCGATAGAGCCGCAGGTAGGAGCACGTGTACGACGCCCAGGAAGTCCTCCGCCGCCTGGCCGCGTTTTACGGGCCGCGCGAGTGGTACGCCCGCAACGAGCCCCTGAAGGAGCTGATCCAGACGGTGCTGGCCCAGCACACCTCCGACCTCAACGCGGAGCGGAGCTTTGGCCTGCTGTGGCAGGACTTCGGGAGCTGGAAGGCCATCGGCGCGGCGCCGGTGGAGGCCATTGCCGAGAGCATCCGCACTGGGGGGCTGGCCCAGCAGAAGGCGCCCCGCATCAAGGCCATCCTCCAGGAGATCCACGCGCGGCGGGGCGACTACTCCCTGGGATTCCTGCGGGACCTCCCCTTCGGCGAGGCGCTCCAGTGGCTGACCAGCCTCCACGGCGTGGGGCCCAAGACCGCCCGCTGCGTGCTGCTGTTTGCCCTGGGCTTCCCCTGCATCCCGGTGGACACCCACGTGCACCGGGTGGCCCGCCGGCTGGGCCTCATCGGGCCCAAGACCACCGCCGACCAGGCCCACGGCATCCTGGAGGGCATGGTTGCGCCCCAGGACGCTTACCGCTTCCACGTCTACCTCATCGAGCATGGGCGGCGCATCTGCAAGGCGCCCCGCCCCCGCTGCCCGGAGTGCCCGCTGAACCAGGGCTGCCCATCGAGCACGGCGGTGGCGGCGGAGGCAGCGACTGTATACGATCATGGACGGTAGGATCGCATGAACGGAGCTAGAGTATACAGCGCATGCGCTTGATCGAATAGCGACGCGCGGGCTAACAAGGGAGAACGTGGAGTATTGTCTCAGCCACATCCTGCGTGAAGACAGAGACGTCAAAGGCAATCGCCGTTGTTCCACGTTGCTCCGTGATGGGCGGGATATTACAGCGGTCTTGGACGACAAGGTGAGTCCACCGGTGGTGACAGTGATCTGGGTGCGAGGAAGGTGAAGGTCTGATGGAGCTAAGTTACGACAAGAAGTCCGATGCGGTGTATATTCGGGTTTCCAGCGCCCTTTTCGCGTACACCAGGAGCCTCGATGACCTGCGGCACCTGGACTATGCTGAAGATGATTCCCTCATTGGTATTGAGATCCTGTACCCCGGCCAGGGGGTCAAGGTGGACGACCTGCCACACCAGGCACAGGTGGGGCGCTTGCTGGAGGAGCACGGCTTCAAGGTGCTGGCGTCAAGCGCATCGTGACTCATTTCCCACTTTCCTGTCGCCCCTGGGCGCGCGCCTGACCCAATGTGAACAGCCTCGCCCCCTCCCGCCCAGGGCGGGGGTGTGGCTCTCTCCCTGGCGTGAGGGAGCGAAAGGCGATGGGAGATGCCTCGCCTAGTCTACCCACGTGGAATCGATGCTGGCGCTGGAGTTGTATAGTGGTGGAGGCTCCCTTACAGTCTCTCAGAACGGCTGTTGAGCAATAAAGCTTAGTATCGTATGGTCGGCTTAACGTTTTGGTAGTCTTGATCCCTTTCCCAACTGTAGATCATAGTGCGTTCAGCTCCTCCCCACCAAAACCTCAGTTTTAGTTCCAGCAGCTGGCCATTCTGCTCGAGAACAAGGTTGTCTAATCTCCACTTGCGGTTCTGATTGGGGCGCTTGTCCACCGGTGGTGTCCTGAGTTCATACTCGACCCCAGCATGGCGCCAGCGGTAGCGCAAGTTCCCGAGGTCACTGCCGTCAACTTGTTCGAGCGTAAGTTCAAATATCCACGGCCGATCTTCACGTCGAGAGCTGGCCAGCCCAAGCCGGAAGACTGGTGCGCCTGGACGCTCTCACCAGTTATCGGGTACGTCCGGTGCTAACGCTTGTATTAACCGAAGCATCGTTTGGGGTGGCGTTGTGGCTGCACGAGATTCGTGCTCTGCTTTGATCCGCCGAAGGTGGTCTGCGCTGTACTTATCGGGGTGCTCATCAACGATCTTGTGGTGAGCCCGACAAAGGAGGATAAGATTCCCTATGCTGTGCAGTTCTTCAGCGGACAGCCCGCCATTGTAGCGCGGCCCGCCTGGGCTTTGGGCGTAGATGTGGCACACCTCTCCAAGTATTGTGCCTGTGCCTGCGTCGAACATGGGCTCTGAGCACTCAGGAAAGGCGCACTGATTTCCGGAAAGGGCAAACAGTGCCATCCTGACGTTTTGCCGGGGTCCAGTCATCGTCTTTCCTGTGGGTTCCCTCTATTGTTCCCTTTTCCTCGTTCCTTCTTCCTGACTACACCGCCACCGCCCCTTCGGCGGCGCTCGGGGCAGGCGCTGCCTCCCGGCTGAAGGCCAGGCCCTCGGCCCCCGCGTCCACCAGCACCGTGTCGCCCGGCTGGTAGTGTCCCGCCAGCAGCTCCTTGCTGATGGGGTTCTCCACGTAGCGCTGGACGGTGCGGCGCAGGGGCCGGGCGCCGAAGCTGCGGTCGTAGCCCTCGTGGGCCACCCAGGCCTTGGCCGCCTCCGTCAGGCGGATGGTGATCTGGTGCTCCTCCAGCCGCTGCTGCACCGCCCACACCTGGAGGTCCACGATCTGCTTGATCTGCTCCTCCGTCAGCGGGTGGAAGATGATGATCTCGTCGATCCGGTTCAGGAACTCGGGCCGGAAGGCCTGCTTCAGGGCCGTCTCGATGGAGGCCCGCAGCCGCCGCTCCTCGTCCCGGTCCTCCCGGGCCCGGGCGAAGCCCATGGCCTCCCGGCCCAGCTCGCCGGTGCCCAGGTTGCTGGTCTTGATCACCTCGGTGTTGCGGTAGTCCTCGGTGCGGCCGGGGCCGTCGGTCTGGCGGGCGTCGTCCAGGATCTGGAGCAGGATGTTGAAGACGTCTGGGTGGGCCTTCTCCACCTCGTCGAAGAGGATGACCCGGTAGGGGCGGCGACGCACCGCCTCGGTGAGCTGGCCGCCCTCCTCGTAGCCGATGTAGCCCGGCGGCGCGCCAATGAGGCGGCTGACGGTGTGCTTCTCCATGTACTCCGACATGTCGATGCGCACCATGGCCTCCTCGTCGTCGAAGAGGTAGGCCGCCAGAGTGCGAGCCAGCTCCGTCTTGCCCACGCCCGTGGGCCCCAGGAAGATGAAGCTGCCGATAGGTCGTTTGGGGTCCTTGAGGCCCGCCCGGGCCCGGCGGATGGCGTCGGCGATGGCCTCCACGGCCTCCTCCTGGCCGATGACCCGCTGGTGCAGCCGCTCCTCCATGTGGAGCAGCTTCTCACCCTCGCCCTCCAGCATCCGGGCCACGGGCACGCCGGTCCACTGAGCCACCAGTTGGGCCACGTCCTCTTCATCCACCACGTAGTCTATGTGCCGCTCCTGCTGCCACTGGGCCTTGGCCGCCTGGTACTGGGGCTCCAGGGCCAGGCGCTGGCTCTTGAGGCGGGCGGCGTGCTCGTACTCCTGGCGCTGGGCCGCGGCCTCCTCCTCGTCGGAGAGCTGCTTGATCTGCTGCTCCTGCTGCTTCAGCTCCTGGGGTAGGTCCTCGGCGTCGATGCGCAGCTTGGAGGCCGCCTCGTCGATGAGGTCGATGGCCTTGTCGGGCAGGTGACGGTCGGGGATATAGCGGGCGCTGAGCTTCACCGCGGCGTCCAGCGCGCTGTCGTCGATCTTGATCTTGTGGTGGGCCTCGTAGCGGGGCCGCACGCCCCGCAGCATCTCGATAGCGGTGGCCTCGTCGGGCTCCTCCACCCACACCGGCTGAAAGCGCCGCTCCAGGGCCGCGTCTTTCTCGATGCGCTCACGATACTCGTCGGGCGTGGTGGCGCCCACGCACTGGAGCTCGCCCCGGGCCAGGGCTGGCTTCAGCATGTTGCTGGCGTCCAGCGCGCCCTCGGCTGCGCCCGCGCCTACCACGGTGTGCAGCTCGTCGATAAAGAGGATGATCTCGCCCTGGGCCCGCTTGATCTCGTCCATGACGGCCTTGAGGCGCTCCTCGAACTCGCCCCGGAACTTGCTGCCGGCCACCAGGGCCCCCATGGAGAGGGCCAGCACCCGGCGGCCCTTGAGCATCTCCGGCACGTCGCCGGCCACGATCTTCTGGGCCAGGCCCTCGGCGATGGCGGTCTTACCCACGCCGGCCTCGCCCACGATGACGGGGTTGTTCTTGGTGCGGCGGGTCAGGATCTGCATCACCCGGCGCACCTCGTTCTCTCGCCCGATGACGGGGTCAAGCTTGCCGTTGCGGGCCAGCTCGGTGAGGTCGGTGCTGTATTTCTCCAGGGCACGATACTTGCTCTCGGCCCTCGGGTCCTCGACTCTGGCCGAGCCGCGGATCTCCCGCAGGGCTTTATAGACCTTCTCCTGATCGACGCCGAACTCCCGCAGGATGCGGGCCGACTCGCCGCCGCGCTCTGAGGCCACCGCGATGAGCAGGTGCTCCGTGCCGATGAACTCGTCCTTGAGGCGCTTAGCTTCGGCGTCGGCGTTCTGGAACAGTGTCGCGATGCGGGGCGTGGCGAATATCTGCGTGGACTCGTAGGCCATCTTTGGCGCCGCCTCCAGCGCTGACGCCACCCGCTGGCGCACCAGCTCAGGATCAACGCCTAGCTTCTGGAGAATCTGAGCGGTCAAGCCGTCCTGCTGCTCTAGCAAGGCCAGCAGGATGTGCTCCACGTCCCACTGGTTGTGGCGGAAGCGCCGCACCACGTCCTGGGAGATGGCCAGCACTTCCTGGGCTGATTCTGTAAACCTATCTGGTCGCATAACCATGATTATTCACCTCTGTTCGCTAGCCTTGGGGCTTTAACCTGCCCCAGTCATGTAACTCATGATCGTTTGAGATGCAGACAAAGAGAATGCCTCTGTGATCCGAAATCACGGTGTGCCGAGGTTGCAGCCCTAAAGTGGGAACCTCAGATTTCTTGCACACAACACGAGCTGTTCTTTTGATCTCTATCACCACGTTTGTTTCTTCAAGGAGACGGGCGACCTCACTATCTGCCAAGGCAGCGGCTTCCTCCGTTGTTTCTTGGTCTCCCTGAATGAGAAGGTAGGCATGGACCCAAGGACGCGGTAGTGGAAAGCCGCGATGTTCCCAAAGTCCTCTATTTTCTCCGATTAGGTCATTCCAATCGGCAACATCCACATTCACATTGGGAAACTTGGCTTCAATCCTCCGTTTGATTTGCTCAGCCCTTTTCCGAACTTCTTGCGAAGATGGCCTTACCGATGCTGTACTCATAGGAGGACCTCCTTTACAACCTGTAGCATCTGCTCCGCGAACCGTGCACTATTTTGAGCTCGTTCAATTGTGCCTGCTTCCAAATCGTAATCTGCTTCTGTGCGCCACCGCCGAATACCCTCGAGCGAGTCACCTAGATCAGTGTGTCGCCTATCCAAAGCACCAGCCCTTCTTAGTTGGGTGTGAGATCGATTCCACTGAATAGCTTGTCTTATCAATTCAGGATGACTAATCTCTTCTTCAATGTCCAGGAGCGCATTCAGGCTGTGGAAAACAGCGTAAAAGGCACGGGAAATGCTACTATCATAATCAGCTTCTCGTAGGCACATCTGGGCAGTCCTAAGAAATCGTGCTGCCTTCTCCAGCCGTGCCCTCTGATTCGCTGAAAGCTCCGCCACGTCCTTTCTTACCTACGCTTAAGCCTGTCGCAGCCGCTGAACTTCTCCGGCCAGCGCGTCCCGCTCCTGCTCGAGCTGAGCGATGCGGTCCCGCATCCGCAGGATCACCTCCGCGCCCGCGAGGTTCACCCCCAGGTCCTCCATCAGGCGCCGGACCTCCCGCAGCCGGGCCAGGTCCCGCTGGGAGTAGAGGCGGATGTTGCCCCTGGAGCGGGTCGGCTCGATGAGGCCGGCACGCTCGTAGTAGCGCAGGGTCTGGACGTGCATGCCCAGGAGCCTGGCCGCCACGCTGATAACGTAGCAGGGCTCGCTATCGGGCAGGTCACTCATCAGGGCCATAGCTCGCTTCCTTGCCCGTCTCCGTACTTACAGCGCCGCTCTCAGGGCCTCGAAGAGCTTCTTTTGCTCCGCCGTGAGCCGGACGGGCAGCAGCACCTTCACCCGGGCGTAGAGGTCTCCGTGGGCGCTGGGGTTGCCCATGAGGGGCATGCCCAGTCCCGCCAGCCGGATCACCTGGCCGTTCTGAGTCTCGGGCGGCACCTTGAGCATGATGCTGCTGCCCCGGAGGGTGGGTATCTGCACCTCTCCCCCCAGCACCGCGATGACCAGCGGCACCTGTACCTCCAGGTGGAGGTCGTCGCCTCTCCGTTCAAAGCGATCGTGAGGTCGCAGGGAGCACACCAGATAGAGGTCCCCCTTGGGCCCGCCACCGAGGCCCGCCTGGCCCTCTCCCGCCACCCGGATGCGGGCGCCGTCTTTGGCGCCGGGGGGAACTTTGATCTCCAAGCGCTTGGGCCGGAACTGGACGCCCATCCCCTGGCACCCGCCGCAGGTCACCCCCCTTACGGCGCCGGTGCCTCGGCAGGTGGAACAGACCTGCTCGCTCTGGAGCTGGAGCACCCTGGTGCTCCCATGGTAGGCCTCCTCCAGCGTGATCTCGGTGTGGTGCTCCAGGTCCTGGCCCCGGTGGCTCCGGGCGCGCCCGCTGCGTTCGCCAAAGATGCCGCCAAAGATGTCCTGGAGATCGAAGTCTATCCCGCCGAAGCCCGTGGCGCCCCCAGGGGCGCCGGCGCCTCTTCGCCCGCCGGCGCCCGGCCACTGCTGCGAGAACTGGTCTGCCTGCTGCCAGTGCTCCCCGTAGAGGTCGTACTTCTTGCGCTTCTCCGGATCGGCGAGCACCTCGTAGGCGTTATTGATCTCTTTGAAGTGAGCTTCGGCCTGCTTGTCCCCAGGATTCACATCGGGGTGGTGTTTGCGCGCGAGACGGCGGTACGCCTGCTTGATCTCCTTTTCGGAGGCAGTGCGCGAGACTCCCAGGATCGCGTAATAGTCTTTGCCAGGCATGTTTTCCTCAGCTCCCACCTGGGTACCAGTATAGGACTTGACAACGCTATTGTCAATCTAGTTGACCAGTTACGTATCAATGTCTGGCGGTTTCCACGCACCAGCGGCGGCATGTAACACCCTCCGTATAAAACGCAACGCGGCCCGCGCGTTGGAGTGTAGACTCATCAGAAAGGTGGCAACGTGTACACGCTCAAGCAGTATCTCGTCGACGAGTTTGTGGAGGAGTACCTGGAGAGTCGCATGACCCGCCGGGACGCCCTGCGCCGCCTGGCGGCGCTGACTGGCAGCATGACCTCCGCCAGCGCCATCCTGGTGGCCTGCGGCACGCCTCCAGCGCCACCGCAAGCCGCGGCTACTGCCGCCCCTACGGCCACCGCCGCGCCAGCGCCCACGCCGGCCGGCCCCGGTGTCAGCGCCACCGATCCCGACATCGTGGCCGAGGCGGTGCAGTTCCCTGGGCAGAGCGCGACGCTCCTGGGTTATTTGGCGCGTCCCAGAGGCAACGGTCCCTTTCCGGCAGCGCTGGTGTGTCACGAGAACCGGGGGGTGAACGAGCACATCAGAGACGTGACCCGTCGTCTGGCCAAAGCGGGCTACGTGGGTCTCGCGGTGGACCTGCTGTCCCGAGAAGGGGGCACCGAGAAGATCACGGACCCGGCGCAGGTGCCGGGGATCCTGGGCAACACGCCGCCCGACCGCTTCATCCAGGACTTCAAGAGTGGCGCCACGCACCTGCAGACGCTGCCCTACGTGCGCCGTGACCGGCTGGGGATGGTGGGGTTCTGCTTTGGTGGTGGCGTGACCTGGCGGGTGGCCACCCAGATGCCGGAGCTTCGGGCGGCCGTACCTTTCTACGGCCCCAACCCACCGCTGGAGGACGTGCCCAACATCCGGGCCGCGGTGCTGGGCATCTATGGGGAACGGGATACGCGCATCACCCAGGGGAGCGAAGCTATGGAGAAGGCCATGAAGGAGAGCAACAAGACCTTCGAGAAGATCATCTACCCCAACGCCGCCCATGCCTTCCACAACGACACCGGACAGGCCTATAACCCGGAGGCGGCGCGGGATGCCTGGGCCAAGACCCTGGCCTGGTTCGAGCGACACCTCAAGAGCTGAGCCGTACGACGTAGCGCTCCGCTTTCGTCTTGACGCAGCGAGCATTCGTGCCCGCTGCGTCATTCTATTGCCGGGCGGCGCCCACATGCGTGTGAGGCCCCGGCCGACTTCCCTCAAATCAGGCGGAAGCCTAAACCTTCTGGCGAATGCTGCGTTACTAGGTATTGAAGGCACTGAACACCCACGCAAGACCGGTGGCTTTCTCCAGAGGGCCATAGATGCGGCGGAACCTGTGAGCAGCCCAGAGCCGGCTACTCTCACCGACGAAGAATGCGCGGCGCAGGCCCAGCGGCGGGACCGGCAGAGTCTTGCGCTCCTCTACGAGCGCTACTACGACCGGGTGTATCGTTTTGCCCTGGCTCGGATCGGCAATCGGGCGGATGCTGAAGACCTGTGTCAGGAGACCTTTCTGAAAATGGTGGACAAGCTGGAGACGTTTCGCTGGCAGGGGGTCCCCTTCGCTGCGTGGCTCTTTCGCATCGCGCATAACTGCGTGGTCGACGCCCTGAGACGGCGGGCACGCCGCGGGCAGGCCGTACCGCTAGATACCATTTCGCTACCGGCCCAGGACGACCCTGAGCAGGAGGTGGAGCGCTCGCTGGCGGTACAAACAGTGGTGCACGCCATGAGGCGCTTGACCCCGGCCCAGCAGGAGGTGCTCTCGCTGCGGTTCGGCGCAGGGCTCTCGGTGGCCGAAGCGGCGAAAGTCCTGGGCAAAGCCGAAGGGACCATCAAAGCCACCCAGTTCCAGGCGCTGCAAGCGCTCCGAGCGATGTTGGAGCCGCCGCCAGAGCGGCAAGGAGCTTGACTGCAATGAGCCTCTCGCTGGCAGACCTCCTCAATGACGCGCTGGAAGCCCAGGGCAAAGGGTCGTCGCAAGAGACCTTCCTGGCCGACCACCCCACGCAGGCGTATGAGCTGGAACCGTTGCTACGCATCGCCGGGGAGCTGAGCACGGTTCTTGCTCAGGCGCCCCAAAGCGAAGCCAGGGTGGCCGCTCTCCACCGGATCCTCGCCCACGCCACAGAGCGGCCGACAGGCCGGTGGCCCTGGCTCCTGCCGCTGCTGGCCTTGCAGCGCCCGGCCGCGGTTGCAACCACCGCACTGCTTCTCCTCCTAGCTAGCTCTACCTCCGCTGTGGTGGCCGCCGCCGGCGCGCTGCCTGGTGACCCTCTCTATCCGGTGAAGACGGGCTGGGAGCAGGTGCAGCTTGCCCTCGCTTTTGATGAGGAGAGCAAGGCGCGAGCACGGCTGGAGCAGGCAGCTCAGCGCACGGCGGAGATCGCCACCCTGAGCGTCCAGGGGCGGCAGGTGCCTTCCCAGGTGGTAGAGACGCTAGCGGAGCAGACGGCCGCAGCCGCAGCTTCCGTGGACAAAGAAAGCCTCACGCGCCCCCTGGCTGAGAAGCTCCTGGAACTCACGGAGCAGCAACAGGCGGTGCTCGGCTCCGTTGCCGCAAAAGCTCCCGAAGCGGCAAAGCCGGCCCTCGAGCACGCGATTGATGTGTCGCGCCGCGGGCACCAACAGGCCCGTGAAGCGCTGGAGAAGGCCAAAGAAGACCGCCCGCGCGGCAGGGATCAAGGCAGGGGAACGCCGAGAGCACAGCCTGCGGCCACCGCGACGGAGCCTCCCAGGCAGAGGGAGCGGCGGCCCGGCGGCGCCGAGGGAAGGGGCGAAGCGCGACAGCAGGAGCGCCGTGGCCCCAGCGATGACGACGCGGGCGGGCAGCGGGGACGGGTGGCGGACCGTGACGATCGCTCCCAGGACCGCCGCGGCACGGATGGGAACGAGGCAAACGAGAACCGGCGCAGCCGGGAAGAGGGTGTGCCAAGAAGCGGCGATGACAACGGACGAGAGGGACAGCGGGACAGCGCCGGCATAACCCAGGGCCGTAGGTCACCCTCGCCGACGCCCGGCCCGACGACCACTCCGCAGATCGGCCGGCGAGAGCGTAGTGCCCCTGCCGGGGAGGAGAACAGAAGAGACGAGCAACGCGGCCGGCGATCAGACGACGAGGAAAAGCGGAGAGGGCCTGAGAGAGAGCGCCGCAGCAGCGACTGACCGGGTTCCACAAAGAGTACGGGCCGCCCCGGCTGGCAACCTGTCGGCCCGTAGAAAGGAAGAGGCAGTGGTTCTGCACACCCCCCTTTCGCGTCCATTATCCCCTAGTTCGACGCAAAGGGCCAGCACTCGCGCCCGTGAGCCCTGAGTGGGAGGCCGCGGCCCAACACGTCGTCCCATGAGTGGCTAACCAATGTAGGAGGATACCATGAGTCCGTTCCCACTACCCCGCAGGGGGTTCTTACGTTTCCTTGGCCTGGTGTTCACGCTGACTCTGACGCTGGCAAGCGTGAGCGTAGCGTCGGGCAACACCGCCGGGACTGTCGCGGGACACGTGAAGGCCGCCGACGGTAGCGGCATCGCCAGCGCAGTGGTCGTAGCCCGGTCGGGGCTGGACATAGGGGCGGCCACCACCAGCGATGTAACCGGCGCCTACACCCTGTCAGGCCTGCCTGCAGGCGCCTATGAAGTAACGGCCCAGGCTAGCGGCTTCGTCGCCCTCTCCAGGGCAAACGTCGCCGTCGGCGCAGGCGCCACTACTGTCGCCGACTTCTCCCTTCTTGCAGCCCCTGCCGTCCAGAATCCGGGCACGCTATCGGGCCAGGTGCGCGCCTTCAGCAACGGACAGGCGCTAAGCGGGGCCACGGTGCTCTTGCTGCAGAACGCGCTGATAGCCCAGGGCGCCACCACGGACGCTAGCGGCCAGTACGCCCTTGCCCGAGTGATGGCCGGCGCGTACCAGGTCACAGCCTTTGTCCCGGGCTTTGAGCAGAGCACCGCCGTGAGCATCGCCATCGCCGCGGGCGCCAGCACGACGCTGGACTTTGTCCTGAACCCGCTGCCCGCTCCCGCGACGGGTGCGATCAAGGGCAGGATCACCAGCGTGGCTAGCGGCTCCGCCGTCGCGGGAGCGCAGATCGTGGCCAGGCAGGGCGCCAGCACTATTGCCAGCGCCACCAGCGATGCCCAGGGAGACTATCGCCTGGCAGACCTGGCCCCAGGCAGCTACAAGCTGCTGGTGACGGCCAGTGGATTCCAGGATGCCACCGTGAACGATGTGCAGGTGACGGCTGGGGCGGACACGGTTCTCAACGTGGTGCTGCTGGTCAGTGCGCCCACCCCTACCCCAAACCCGACGCCCAGCCCTACCCCGACTCCATCTCCCACCCCTCAGGGCGGGTCGCTGACTGGCGCGGTGGTCAGCACTGCCGATGGCAAGGCCATCGCGGGCGCGAAGGTCCTGCTCAAAGAAGAGGTCGCCATTCCCATGCTGTCGCATGACGATGACGAGGCTACTCTTGCGACCATCACCAACGCGCAGGGCGTCTTCAGCTTTTCCCACGTAGAGCCCGGGATCTATAGCCTGAAGGTCACTGCCGAGGCCTTTCACAACGCCAAGGTAGCGGGCATCGCGATCCTGGCCGGCGATAACACAGACCTGAACGTCGCCCTGCGGCCCAGGGAGGAGCGAAGGGACAGAGACGACGGCCGGGGGGCCATCGCCGGAACCATCACAGACGCAAGGACGGGTGAATCCATCGAAGGCGCCGTGGTCTTCTTTACCCCCAGCCGTGGCCAAGACAGAGATGGCCACGACCGGCGGTTAGCCCGCACTGATGACAGGGGCGAGTACATGCTGGAACAGGTGCGGGTAGGTACCTACCAGGTACATGCCATGGCCCGGGGATACAAGTCCGGCAAGCTCTCAGACGTGCGGGTCACAGCAGGACAGACGACGACCGCGCAGCTAGCCCTCGCTCCTGTGGCCCAGGAGCGACCCAAGGTGCGACACGACGACGAGGATGACGATGATGACGATGACGGGCATCGTGGCCGGGGCCATGGCCACGAGCGAAAGCTCCACGAGGACGTCGTCCGTCTGGCCATCCAGCTCCGAGCTGAAGACTAAGCGTCGAGCATGCGCCTTCACTGAGCGCACACCTCTGAGCTGGACGCCCCTTGGACTTTCCAACCTCATCAGAGCGGGGGTGGCCATTGGCCACCCCCGCTCTGATCCCCTGACTCAAGCTACAGCTCTACCCATCGGCCTGTCTCCTGCGACTGGTAGATGCCGTTGATGACCTCCTGCACCTTGAGGCCGTCGTAGAAAGTAGGGCTTGCCGGCTTTCCCTGCCGGATGGCGGCCACCAGCCGGTCCACCATCAGGCGGAAGGGCAGCAGCCGATGGTCTCGGGGGTCCTCGAAGGGGACGTACTCCGGCGGTACGGGCAGCTCCTGAAGCTCCTTGTCCCCCAGCCGCGCGCCGAAGACCTTGCCGTCCGGAGTCGGATTGAAGCTGGCCTGGGGCGATACCAGCGTCCCTTCTGAGCCGTAGATCTCGATGCGCCCGCCCGACCCGAAGGGCGCCGCCATGCTCGCGCTGATGGTGCCCCACGCGCCATTCTTGAAGCGCAGGAGCATGGAAAAGGCGTCGTCGGCATCGGCCATTACCGTTGCTCCTGAATCGGGGTGCCGGCGCCCCGGCACGTGGGTCGCGACCTGCCCGTAGACGCCGGCGAAGTCGCCGAACCAGTCGCGCAGCGCGTCGATAAAGTGAGAACCCAGGGCCATGAGCATGCCCCCGCCCTTAGCCCGCTGAGCCGCCCAGGTGTAGGCGGGATTGGCCAGGGAACCCCCCCTTGCTCCCAGGAAGAGGGTGGCGTTGACGTGGCGAGGCTGGCCGATGTACCCCTCAGCCAGTAGCCGAGCGATGTAGGCCCGCGGCGGCGCCCAGCGGAACTCGTGGGCGATCATGTGCACGCGGCCCGTCGCCTCTGCCTTGCTCAGCATCGCCCGGCATTCGTCCAGGTTCAGGGCCATGGGTTTCTCGCACAACACGTGCTTGCCGGCCTCCAGGGCCGCCATAACCATGGGGTAGTGCTCAAAGGGGGGCGCGGAGACGCTGACCAGATCGATCTCGGGCTGACGCACCATCTCCCGGTAGTCCGTGAAGGCCCTGGGGACGCCGAACTTCTGGGCCGCGGCCTCCGCCCGCTCCTGGTGGGCGCTGCACACCGCCACGACTTCGCTATCCGGGCAGCTCTGGAAGGCCGGGATGTGCACGATAGTACCGAACCCGGTGCCGACAACGCCCACCCGGATCTTGTTTGATGCCATAGCTCTCGCTCCTACGGATCTTGTGTAGGGATGGCCGTGGTCTACGCGCTGTCAAGCCCCAGGACGACCCGGAGACCACGCTCCACCGCGGCCAGGTCGGCGGAGGCCAGTGTACCCAGACGCCGGCGGATGCGGCCGCGGTGGAGCGTGGCCAGCCGGGCACGGGCCAGGGTGGGCAGAGGCAGTCCCGCCTCCTGCCAGGAGGCCAGGCGGTGGTCGCCCGGGCGCGGCGGCGCGTCGGTGCGGCTGGTGAGCTGGACGATGATGAGGTCGCCACCCGCGGCCTGGTAGGCCGGGGTGCTCACCACCACCGCCGGTCGCTGTTTTTCGGCCAGCCGGTCGGCAAAAGGAAAGGGGACCAGCACCACGTCACCACGGCGATAGCGAGGGCCGGCCCCCTCCCAGCGGGGGACGCCGGGCGACCTAGAGGCGGTCATAGGCCGCATCCTCGGGGCTATCCCAGTCCTCTGCGAAGGCCTCCTCGGACGCGGCAGCGTAGGCCACCGCCTCTTCTGCTATGGCGCGTTGGTTCAGCTCGAGCTCTCTCACGGCCTTGGGTGTGACGGCGTACCGCACTTTGCCACTGGGCAGCGGCACCACCGCCAGGTATCCTTTCTTCACTTGTTGGCCGATCCACTGGTAGGCGGCGCCCGCTTCCCTCAGGGCCCGCATCAGCTCTGGCCGTCCCACACCTTCCTGGGCATAGACATACTCCAGGAGCTGCTGCCGCCGGGCGTAAGGATCGGGCACTGCCGCCTCTCCCTGGCCTAGCAGGCGCTCCAGGCGCTCCAGCCCCACCCGGATCATCTGGAAGGAGCGCTGAATCTCTTCCTGCTTGTCTTGCACGTTGGATTCCATTGGTCTGTCAATCCAATACCTAACCAACTCCATTGCAGTGTACGACGCCTGCCACCGGATGTCAAGGTCTGAACGGGAGAGTGTTTATCAACCTGTCACCTCAGGCTCAAGCCTGAGGCATTCTGAGCGGCTATGCTGCAGGCTTCAGCCTTGCAGTGCGGAGTTATTAAACACGCTCGGACAGGAGGGCCCCTGAACAGCGTCCCGCAAGCGGTAGCGTTACCGCAGCCCCTCCAAAAACCGCAGCAGCTCGGCGGCGCAGCGGTCCGGCTCCTGCACAGCCACGTTGTGGGCCATGCCCTCCAGCACCACCAGGCGAGCGTTGGGCATCCTGTCCCGCATCTCCTCCTGCACCTCCATGGGGGTGATGTCGTCGGCGCCGGCGGCCAGGACCAGTGTGGGCGCCACGATGTGGGGGAGGAGCCCCCGCAGATCGATGGAGGCCATGTAGGGCACGAAGGTCGAGACCACCGACTGGGGCGTCTTGGCCACCTCGTCGGCGAACCAGTCGATGAGGCCACCAGGCACGCGATCCACGTTGAAGCGCTTCTCAATGTCCGTCAGCGCCCAGGCCCGCACGCCCCGTGTCCGGATGGCATCCACCCACACGCCGAAGTCGACCCGGGTCTGGCTGAGACGGGGCGTGGCCGCAACGAGGCTGAGGCTGGCCGTCTGCTCCGGGTAGTCGTGGGCGAACTGGAGCCCGATGATGCCGCCCGCAGAGGCGCCCACAATGTGCGCCCGTGGCGCCTCCAGCGCCCGCAGCAGCGCATAGACGTCGCCCGCCAGCACCTTGATGTCCCAGCGGTAGTTCGCCGGCGGCACCGCGGACTCGCCGTGGCCCCGGCAGTCCAGCCGGATCACCCGGTAGCGCCGGGCCAGGTGGGGCACCCAGGCGTACCAGTGGCGGGCGCTACCGCCGGCGGCGTGGTGGAGCAGCACCGTCTCGGGCTGCGTCCAGGGGTCGGTGTAGTCGTCCACCAGGTAATGAAGGCTCGTGCCGTTCACCGACACATAGGGCATAGGCAGCATCTCCTAGCGCAGATCCCCCTCGCTACGCTTTAAGCTTCTCCTGCAGGGCGACGGCCAGAAGTGCCCTACAAACCGTGTAGGAGGCCATCGGCCTTGAACGCCGCTCTACTTCCTCTAGGCTTATGGTGGCTTCGTCACGGCGCCGCGCAACCACAGCGAGATCGTGGATGTCTTCCAGCAACCGCAGGTACGCTCTGATGGGCAAGATAACGGCTTTCTTACGCCCCTTGGCATCGGTAATGTATTGAGGTTTCGCGACCACGATTTCCTCCCTCTAGCTCTCCAGCCGCTCCCGCAACGCCGCCGCCAGCTCCGCGATGGGCACCCGCTCCTGGGTCATCTCGTCCCGCTCCCGGATGGTCACGGCCCGGTCCTCCAGGGACTCGAAGTCCACGGTGACGCAGTAGGGCGTGCCGATCTCGTCCTGCCGGCGGTAGCGTCGCCCGATGCTCTGGGCGTCGTCGTACTGCACCATGGTGTCCCGAAGCCCCTTGCGGAGCAGGGCGTCGACCTCTTGGGCCGTGGGCAGCAGCTTCTCGTTGCGGCTCAGGGGCAGCACCGCCACCTTCACCGGGGCCAGATCCTGGTGAAGCCGCAGCAGGACGCGGGTCTCCCCCCGGCCTTGTCCTGAGCTTGTCGAAGGGCCGGTCGAAGGAACCTCCTCCTCCCGGTAGGCGTCCAGCAGGAAGGCCAGGGCCGAGCGGTCCACCCCGGCGGAGGGCTCGATGACGTAGGGCACGATGTGCTCGTTGGCCTCCTCGTCAAAGTAGGTGAGCCGCTCGCCGCTGAACTCGCTGTGCTGGCGCAGGTCGTAGTCGGTGCGGTTGGCGATGCCCTCCAGCTCCGACCAGCCCATGGGAAAGAGGTAATCCACGTCGGTGGTGCCCTTGGAGTAGTGGGCCAGCTCCGCAGCCTGGTGCACCCGCAGCCTAAGATGAGCTGGGTCCATGCCCAGTCCGGTGTACCAGGCCAGGCGGTCCTGGATCCAGCGCCGGTGCCACTCCTCGTCGGCGCCGGGGCGGACAAAGAACTCGATCTCCATCTGCTCGAACTCCCGGCTGCGGAAGACGAAGTTGCCGGGGGTGATCTCGTTGCGGAAGGCTTTGCCGATCTGGGCGATGCCGAAGGGCAGCTTGCGGCGGGTAGCCGTGAGGACGTTGCCGAAGTTGGCGAAGATGCCCTGGGCCGTCTCCGGGCGCAGGTAGACCTGAGAGGCGGTGTCCTCCACCGGGCCGACGAAGGTCTTGAACATGAGGTTGAACATGCGGGGTTCGGTAAGATCATAAGACCCACAATTTGGACAAACGTTCCGTCCAGTCAGTGCAATGGCATTTGTCTTAGAATTTAGTTCAAGGGAAATGCTTTCTGCATATGCGGGAACATCTGGGTAAGGTCTAACGATGAGATTTAATCGCTCCACATAATGTGGGATAGGGCCGGAAATTTGGTAGTACTTGTGATCATCATCAGTGGAGATGATCAAGACGGATGTAGTCCAATTAGGATTGTTTACTAGAAACTGAATATGTCTCGTCGCTTCGTTTCCTACATTTCCTCCAGGCCAGTGACCCGTTATTTTGACATTGTCGAGAACAAAGCCGTCATCAGAGATAACAGCGAGAGCGTTTTCAATATCAATTTCAACTGGCCCGCTGGCTCCCCTCAGTTGTCCTACGGTTAGGTCATCAGCTCTAAACCGTTGCTTGCACGCCCGGCAGTCCACCATCGGGTCGGCAAAGTGGCCCACGTGGCCGCTGGCCTCCCACACCCGGGGGTGCATCAGGATGGCGGCGTCCAGGCCCACCATATCCGGGCGCTCCAGCACGTTAGCCCGCCACCAGGCCCGCTTGATGTTGTTCTTCAGCTCCACCCCCAGAGGGCCGTAGTCCCAGGCGCCGCCCTGGCCACCGTAGATCTCGCTGCTCTGAAAGATAAAGCCCCGCCGTTTGCACAGCGAGACTAGCTTGTCCATGGTCACGTCCGCCACGCTTGCCTGTGCCTCCGGAGAAGGATGGGGGGAAGAAGCCCGGCACTCTCGCTGCATCTGGGCGGGGCTTCCGCACCCATTGTCCCGCATTTGAGGGGGAATGGCTAGGCGCGCCGCGGGTTCTCATCCTCTCATCATCACCCGCTGATGGCGCCACCCTACTCTGGCACCGGGACTCGCGAGAGTGCGCGCACTTCCATCCGCCGTGGGCGCTGCCCGTCATTCCACGGCTGCCAGAACACGGCGAAAAGTTGGGAGCTTTTGGCAGTCGGCGATCAGTCCGTGGCAGTCGGTGGCCTCTAAGGTTGGGGGCAGCAAAGACAAAAGGAGGAGCTGCGCAGGCAGGGGCGAGCTGGAGGCCCTCCAATACCACATTCTCCGGGAAGAGTACGTGCTGGGGATGTCTACCAGGCACATCATGGTGCGGCATAGCGTGAGCGAGAGCACCTTTCACCGCTATCGCCGCGACGCCATCGTTGCGTTGGCCGGAGAGATGGCCCGGCAAGAAGAGCTCATCTCTCTGGCATTGGAGAAGGCCAGCGGCGCTGATTAGGTGACCGGCTGCCCCTGTGCCCTCCCCACAGGGCTACCCCCGTGGTCGCACGTCGGAGTCGGCCATGGCCTGGCTCAGGCGGTACTCCCGCACCGTCGGAGACGCCAGAAACACCCAGACGGTGGTGACCGCCGCAGCACTGCTCAGGACCACCGTGGCAGCTTGCGGCCCCCACAGGTCGGAGCCGACGCCCGCGAACATGGCGCCCAGGGGCGACAGGCCCGCGTTCAGGCTGACAATGCTGGTCACCCGGCCCCGCAGCTCGTCCGGGATCGAGAGCTGGAGCAGCGTCTGGTTGGTGGTCAGGTAGATCATCTCAAAGAAGCCCGAGAGCGCCAGCAGCAGCAGCGCCGCCCACAGGCTGGAGCTGAAGGCGAAGCCGATGAGGGACAGGCTCAGCAGCAGGAGCGCCCCAAGCTGCAAGAGTCCCCGGCGCTCCAGGCGGTCCAGGGAGGCGGCCACCAGCCCGCCCAGGATCCCGCCCACGCCCACGGAGGAGAGCAGGAAGCCCAAGACCTCGGGCCCGCCGTGAAACACGTCCTTGGCGTAGATGGGTGGCAGGGCCGTGTAGTTGGGGACGATGAAGAGGGGCAGGACCCACCCCATCAGCACGAAGGTCCTAGTCACCCGCTCCCGCACCACGAAGCGGATGCCCTCCCCAAGGTTCTGCAACGCGGCGCGCCGTGGCCCGGGCGAAGCCTGGGGCGGGAAGCGCATCCTCAGGACGGTCACGGCGATGAGGGCATAGGCCCCAGCCTGCACTAAAAAGTTCCCACCGGGGCCGAACCAGAGGATGAGAAAGCCCCCAACCCCCGGGCCCACGGAGCGCATGAGCCCCCACCCGGTCTGCACCAGCGCCACCGCGTTGGGCGCGAGGGAGCGTGGCACCAGGTCAAAAGTCACCGTCTGGCGCAGGGGCATGTCCACCGCCTGCGCCACGCCCCCCAGGAAGGTGAAGACGAAGAGATGCCACAGCTCTCGCTGGCCTGCTACCAACGCCAATCCCAGCGCCAGGCTGATGACGAAGAGCCATGCCTTGGTGGCCAGCATGAGGGTACGCCGGGCCACGTGGTCGATGGCCACACCGGCGGCCGGCGCCAGCCCCAGGGTTGGCACTGAGCGCAGGAGGTTCATGGTGCCCAGCATAGTGCCCGAGCCCGTCAGGTCGTAGACCAGCCAGCCCAGGGTCACCTGCTGCACCCACTGCGCGGCGTTGGACAGGGTCGTCCCGATGAGCAGCAGGCGGAAGTCCCGGAGCCGGAGGGAAGTGAAGGTGCCGATCCTCCCTGGGGTCACCTGGGACACGGGCGCGCGCTCCTTGAAAGGGGAAGGAAACCTCTCACGCCAACAGCAGCCTTCCGGACTCTCCGGATAGCGGGGCTGGTCACAGCGATGCTCCTAAACTACAGCAGGCCGCCCGTCCTTCGACCCTTCGACAAAGCTCAGGGCAGGCATGCCCTTCGGGAGCCTCAGGACGCGGCTCAGGACGAGCGGCTTGCTATGGGGTGTGATGGTGCGAGCTAGATGAAGAGGGGCGCCAGCACCAGGGTGATGGTGCTCAGCAGCTTGACCAGCACGTGGAGCGATGGCCCGGCGGTGTCCTTGAAGGGGTCGCCCACGGTGTCGCCCACCACGGCCGCGGCATGGGTGGGTGTCCCCTTGCCCTGCACCACGCCGTCCGCGTCCCTGAGGTTGCCCGCCTCGATGAACTTCTTGGCGTTGTCCCAGGCGCCGCCGCTATTGTTCAGGAAGGTGGCCAGGATGATGCCGCCGATGGTTCCCACCATTAGCAGACCGGCCACGGACTCCCAGCCGGCGTCACCGCCACGGGTGACGCGGAAGATGACGCCCACCAGTACCGGCATGCCCACGGCCAGCAGGCCGGGCGCTACCATCTCTCGCAGCGCGGCGCCGGTGGTGATGGACACCGCCCGGCCGTAATCGGGGCGCACCGTGCCCAGCATGATCCCCGGGTTCTCCCGGAACTGGCGGCGCACCTCCTCGATGATGGAGCCGGCGGTCCGGCCCACGGCGCGAATGGCCAGGGAGCTGAAGAGGAACACCAGCATGACGCCCAGCAACGCGCCAACAAAGACCTCAACTTTGGAGAGGTCGATGGGGAGACTGGCCGTCAGCTCCAGGTGCTTCGACTCCTTGACTTTGTCCAGGTAGGCGCTGAAGAGAAGGAAGGCCGCCAGGGCCGCAGATCCCACCGCGTAGCCCTTGGTGAGGGCCTTGGTGGTGTTGCCCACGGCGTCCAGGGAATCGGTGATGTGGCGAGCGCCCTCGGAGGCGTGTGCCATCTCGGTGATGCCGCCGGCGTTGTCGGTGATGGGACCAAAGGTGTCCATGGCCAGCACGAAAGCGGCCGACATCAGCATCCCCATGGTAGCCACGGCCGTCCCGAAGACACCACCGTTGGGGAGCTGTGACTCGTTACCCAGGGAGAAGGAGGCCACCAGGGCCAGGCCAACCACGATGGCGGTGACCGCGGTCGTCTCGAAGCCCACTGCGGTGCCGATGATGATGTTGGTGGCGGGGCCTGTCCGAGAGGCCTGGGCGATCTCCTGCACGGGACGCCAGCTCCCTGCGGTGTAGTACTGGGTGATGTAGACGAAGGCGATGCCGGTGGCGATGCCCACCAGCCCGCAGAAGAAGAACCAGTGCCACACCGGCCCCATCATCTGGCTGGTCACGAAGGCGAGGCCCAGCACCGAGAGCAGCGAGGTCACCCAGTAACCGCCGCTCAGGGCCGCCATGGGGTCCCGTTCCTCGCTGGCGAACCAGGGCACGGAGAGCAGCCCGATGATGGTCGCGATGATGCCGAAGGAGCGCAGCACCAGGGGGAAGAAGATCCAGGCTGGGTCTTTGGTGGCGCGGTAGATGGCCACACCCAGGATCATCGCGCCGATGTTCTCGGCGGACATGGACTCAAAGAGGTCGGCGCCACGGCCGGCGCAGTCGCCCACGTTGTCGCCCACCAGGTCCGCCACCACTGCGGCGTTGCGGGGATCGTCCTCCGGGATGCCTGCCTCCACCTTGCCCACCAGGTCGGCCCCCACGTCGGCGGCCTTGGTGTAGATGCCGCCGCCCAGTTGGGCGAACAGCGCGACAAAGCTGGCGCCGAAGCCGAAGCCCACGATGAGGAAGGGTGTCTGGTCGATGGGGTTGGCCAGGACGGTGTTGTACACGGTGAAGATGCCCCAGACGCCCAGGAGGCTCATGGCCACCACCAGGAAGCCCGAGACTGCGCCGCCGTTGAGGGAGACGGTGATGGCCTCCTTGAGGCTGCGCTGCGCTGCCGACGCAGTGCGGATGTTCGAGCGCACGGAGATGTACATGCCCACATACCCCGACACCGCGGAGCAGGCCGCGCCCACCAGGAAGGCGATGCCCGTCAGGATGCCAATGGTGGTGCTATTGTCGAAGATGCCGACGATAACCGTGATGATGACGGCCGTGACCACGGCCAGGATGGCGATGGTCTGGTACTGTCGGGACAGGAAGGCCATGGCGCCCTCGAAGATCATGTCGGCGATCTCCTGCATGGCTGGTGTGCCCCGGTCCCGGGAGAGCACATTCTGGGCGAGATAGAAGGCGAACGCTACCGCCACGATGCCCGCCACAGGGATGATGAAGGTTAGATCCATGGACTACCCGCCTTTCCTCAGAGAGTGCTGAATGAGTCCGCTCACCCTGAGCTTGTCGAAGGGTGAGCGCCGCTCTGGTTCGACAAGCCTGTCCTGAGCCTGCCGAAGGGCTCACCATGAGCGGCGTAGTTTCCCTTGGTCTTAGTAATGATGCTCAGCGGTCTCTTCCTCACGGTGTTGACGCCTTCTCGCCGGAGTTCACATGGGGAGAAGGCGCGGAAAGGGCAGGGGCGAAGCCCTGCCTATCCTCACTGCTTGTGAAATCCCGCGCTATTGCGGGGAAATGACCGGAGTTAGAGTAGCAGGGGTGGGGTGAGCCGTCAAGATTTTGTGCTAGATTTTCTGCTAGATATTGTGCTAGGCAACAGAGTGTGGTGTTCCCGAAGAACGACCCGAATGTCATTGCGAGAAGCCAGAGGCGACGAAGCAATCCGGGCGGGGGCATGGCCGGCTTCCCATCCCCAGATTGCCAGGCCCTTCTTCGTCGGGCTCGCAACGACAGTCCGGCCAGGCTTTGTCAACGAACTTCGAAGACAGGACAGGAGATGGGGGCTAGCTCCCCGCGGGCCGGCGCAGCGGCGTGTCCGCCGGCAGGCCGCCCGTGCCCAGGCGGCGGCCACCGTCCACGTGCAGGTGTACTCCCGTGATCCAACTGGCCAGGTCGGAGCAGAGGAAGACCGCTGCGTTGCCGATATCGGCAGGGGAACCGGTGCGCCCCACGGGCGAGTCGTCGGCCGTGCCCTGCATCTGGGCCACCCCCTCCTCGCCACCCAGGTCGTCCTCCTCGCCCCGACGCAGGCCCAGGCGCAGGTTGCGCTGCGTGCCCAGCGTGGGCACTCGCCCGGGCGTGATGGCGTTGACCCGGATGCCGTACGGGCCCCACTCTGCGGCCAGGGTCATGGTCATGGTGAGGATGCCCCCCTTGGCTGAGGCCGCGTGCACCATGCTGGGCGCTCCCCGGTCGGTGAAGGCCAGGATGTTGACGATGTTGCCGTGCTGCTGCTGCTTCATCACGGGGAAGACGGCTCGGGAGCAGTTCCAGGTGCCGTTGAGGTCAATGCCGATGACAGACTGCCAGCCGTTCTGGGTCAGCTCCTCCGCCGGCACCCGGAAGTTGCCCGCGGCGTTGTTCACCAGGATGTCCACCCGACCAAAAGCGTTCACGGCCTCCTGCGCCATGCGGTGGCAGGCGTCCCAGTCCCGCACGTCCATCTGGACGACCTTACAGGGGGCGCCTGTCTGGCGGATCTCCTTGGCGGCCGGTTCCAGGTGCTCCACACTGCGGCTGGCGATGACGATCTTGGCCCCTACCCTGGCCATCTCCAGCGCGATGCCCCGGCCGATGCCGGTGCCGCCGCCGGTGACGATAGCCACCTGGCCTTCCAACGTGCTCGGATCGAAGCCCATTGCGATGTTCTCCCATCTGCTCAAGCTGCTGCCCACAGTAGGCGGGTCTGCCCGCCGGAGGCGGGCGCGAAGGGATGGTAGCACCGGCCACTCCCGCCTCGCAAGGCGGACACATTGACAGTCCCCCGCCAACCCGTGACACTACCGAGCAAGAGATGAGTAACCTATCGTGGATGAAGGCCCTGGGGCTTGGTCTGGGCCTGGCGACTGGCGTGGCCGCCGCGCTCTACTACCACCTGGCGCTGCGGCCTCTCCCGCGCCGCGAGGGCCGGGTCTTCCTGCGGGGACTGGATGCCCCGGCTGAGGTGCTCTGGGACCAGTGGGGCGTGCCCCACGTGTACGCCCAGGGCCAGGATGACCTCTTCTTCCTCCAGGGTTATCTGCACGCTCAGGACCGCCTGTGGCAGATGGAGCTGAGCCGGCGCGCCGGCTCAGGGCGCCTCTCGGAGATCTTCGGACGGCGTACGCTTGAGACCGACCGCTTCCTGCGGCGGGTGGGGCTGCACCGCGCCGCCCGCGCCGAGGCGGAGCGCCTGGACGATGAGAGTGCGGCCGTGCTCTCCTCCTACTGCCGGGGCGTATCCACCTTCATCCGGGGCCGGCGAGACCGGCTGCCCCTGGAGTTCAGCCTCCTCCGCTTTCGCCCGGAGCCCTGGCGCCCCGAGGACACCCTGGTCTGGGCCAAGACCCTGGGTTGGAGCCTCTCCCTCAACTGGGATACGGAGCTGTACCGGGCCCGCATGATCCAGGAGCTGGGGCCGGAGCTGGCCGCCCGCCTGGAGCAGCCTTACCCAGAGGGCCACCCGCTCACCACGCCCCCTGGCGCCACGGAGCCCCTGGGGACGCCACCGCCAATAGAGGGCTGGGAGAGCCTGCCTGCCATCCTGCGGGGCGGCTTCAGCAACGCGTGGGCGGTGAGCGGACGCCGCTCCCAGACGGGCAAGCCGCTGCTAGCCAACGACCCCCACCTGGTGCCGCAGCTTCCCTCCGTCTGGTACGAGATGCATCTGGAGTGCCCCACGCTTCGGGTGAGCGGGGCCTCGGTGCCGGGCGTGCCCGGCGTGGTCATCGGCCACAACCAGCACATCGCCTGGGGCATCACCGCCAGCATGGTGGACACCCAGGACGTCTATGTCGAGGAGTTCTCCCCCGACGCGCCGGGCCGCTACCGGCTCCAGGACGGATGGGAGGAGGTCTCGCGGGTGCGGGAAGAGATCCGGGTCAAGGGCGCTCAGCGTCCTGTGGTGGAGGAGGTGTGGCTCACCCGCCACGGCCCCCTCATTGCAACGCCCCGAGCGCCGGGCCAGCGGGGGCTGGCGCTGCGGAGCACGGCGCTGGACCCGGGCAACCTCCTCAGGGCGGGCCTGGAGCTCGCCAAGGCGAGCGCCTGGGACGGCTTTAGCGCCGCCCTGGGGCACTGGTCGGCGCCGTGCCTCAACTTCGTCTACGCGGACGCGCAGGGTCACATCGGCTACCGCCTGGCCGGGCTGACGCCCCGGCGGCCGCCGGAGTCGGGGCTGACGCCGCTGCCCGGCTGGACCGGCGACCAGGAGTGGCAGGGCTTCCTGGCGCCGGAGGAGCTTCCCCACGCCTTCGATCCGCCGGAGGGGTTCGTCGTCAACGGCAACAACAAGGTGGCGGGCCGCAACCACGCGGCCTATATCGCGGGCGAGTGGATTGACGGCTTCCGCGCCCAGCGGATCCAGGACCTGCTGCAGACCAGGGACACGCTGGGGCCTGCGGACTTCAGGACGATGCATATGGACGCACTGTCCCTCCCCGCCCTGGAGCTGCTGCGCCTGCTGGAGGGCCTTCGTCCCACCTCCGCGCCGGCCCGGGCCGCGCTGGCGACTCTCCGGGCCTGGGATGGTCGAGTCGAGGCGGAGAGCCAGGCCGCCGCCCTGTACGAGGTTTTCCGGCGACGGCTGCTGCGCAACCTTCTCGCGCCGGCTCTGGGGCCCCATATCGAGAGCTACTTCGGCCTGCGGCTGCATCCCCTCTCGGTCTCCAGCGCGTACCAGTTCCGGGGCGCGTCCTTTCTGCTGGAGCTGGTCCGGGGCATGGGGCAGCCCGGCCTGTCTCCCCTCACGGGGAGTCTGACGTTGGAGGAGGCGATGAGCCGCTCCCTGGAGGAGACGCTGGCGGAGCTGCGGCAGCGCCTGGGGCCAGACCCGACCCGCTGGGACTGGGGCCGTCTGCACCAGGTGACCTTTAGCCACGCCCTGGGCGAGGTTCCGATGCTGGGCTGGCTGCTGAACCGGGGGCCCTACCCGGTGCCGGGCGACACCGACACCGTGCATCAGGCCTCCTACAGCCTGCGGGAGCCCTACGGAGCGACGCGCTGGCTCCCCTCCTTTCGCTTCATCGCTGACACCAGCGACTGGGACCGGTGCCAGAGCATCCACGCGCCGGGGCAGTCGGGCCAGCCGGGAAGTCCCCACTACGACAACCTGGTCTCCCTGTGGCGGCGGGGCGAGTATCACCCCATGCCCTTCAGCCGCCCGGCGGTGGAGGCCGTGGCCCAGACCCGGCAGGAGTACCTGCCTGGCTAGTAGACAGGAACTATGTCGCCGTCTTTGCCCAACAAGTTCTCTCACCACCAGGCCACAGGAGGAAGTGAGCCATGCCATCCTGGCTGTATGTCGAATCTCGCCTGCCGGTCACCGCGTCGGCCAGGCCGCCCATCCTCATGGTCCACGGCGCCTGCAATGGCCCCTGGGTGTGGCAGGCCTGGCAAGAGGCCCTGGTGGGGCGGAGCTGGCGCTGCTACGCTCCGGCCCTGCGCGGCCATCGCGGTGGCCCGCTCGCCGACCTGTCCACGACGGGCATGAGCGACTACCTGGAGGACGTGGTGGCCTTGGCCCGCTACCTCGCGGAGCCCACGGTGGTCATGGGATGGAGCATGGGCGGCCTGCTAGCCTTCATGTTCGCCGCCCTGGCTGGCCCCCGGTGCCGGGGCGTTATCGCGCTGGGCCCCAGCACGACGGCAGAGACCCAGGAGCCTGCTACGCCCGAGGCCCTAGCGGAGATACCGGACACCTTCGGCCCGGACTACTATGGCATCCGTGATGACCTGGCGCTCACCATGCGGACCTTTCCGGAGCTGACGGAGGAGGAGAGCCGGAAGGTCGTCGCCCTCTTCGGCCAGGAGTCTGGCCTGGCCCGGCGAGACCGCAAAGCGGGGGTTTCCATCCCCAGAGAGAAGGTGCAGAGCCCCCTGCTGGTGGTGGCCGGGGAACGGGACCGCCAGTTTCCCCTACCCGTCTGCCAGCAGGTGGCGGACTACTACCGCGGGACGCTGCTGGAGGTGCCGGAGGCCAGCCACCTGGGCCTGGTGATGAGCGCCAGGCTGGTGGGCCAGGCTGCGGAGCGCCTCGACGCCTGGCTCCGGCGGCACGTGCTAGGAGAGCGGGAGTAGTCCCTTTTCAGGGCCATGGTAAAGGCTGTCCGTGGCCCTAGCGTGGCGCGCCCGTCGTCGTCCGGCCGCTGCGCACGCCTGCCACCAGGAGGAGCGCCGCCAGGACCGCCACCGTCGCGGCGTAGTAGAAGACCACCCGCACGCCGAAGGTGTCCGCCAGAAAGCCGGAGAGGGCCGGCGAGACGCTGCCGAAGATAGTCCCCACACCGAAGACCAGAGACACGGTGGTGGCCTGCACCTGGCTTTCCACCAGGTCCATGGCGGTGGCCAGGAACAGGGCAACCAGCGGGAACTGGAAAGCGCCCATCCAGATCACCGCCACGGCCAGGGGCCAGCCGTCGGGCACCAGCCCTACGGCCGCCACGCCCAGGCCCAGGCAGAGCATGCTGGGCAGCAGCACGGCTCTCCGCCCGAAGCGGTCCGAGAGCAGGCCCAGCGCCGGCTGCGAGGCAATGCCAGCAACCTGCGCCCCGAAGAGGAACGCGCCCATCTCCACCGTGGAGTGGCCCAGGTCTATCCGCAGATAGACCGGCAGGAAGGTGCCGACTGCGCCCTGGATCATGCTGTACAGCCCGTTGATGCTCAGGATGACCAGGAGCACGCGGTTCTGGCCCAGCCTGCCCACCGACTGGAGGTAGCTCCTCATAGAGAGGCTGCCCGCGGTCTGTCCCCGGAGGTTCCGCATCAATATCCAGACTGCGAGGCCCGTGAGCAGGGAGGGCAGCGCGGCAGTCTGAAGGATGCTCTGCCACGCCAGGATGGCCAGGAGGCTCCCCACGATGAGGGGGCCCAGGGCCTCGCCGATGCTGCCGCCGGAGCCGTGGAGCGCCACCACAAAGCCCCGCCGCTGGGGAAAGCGCTGAGAGAGGGCGGCGATGGCCGGTGGGTGCCAGAAGGCCGTGCCACTCCCGAACACGATGGCCCCCAGCACCACAGGCAGGTACGATGCCACGCTCCCCATGAACAGCGTGGCAAGGCCCACTACCATCATGGCGGCCGCCAGGATAGTGGCCCACTCCCGGCTGTAGCGGTCGGCCACGAACCCGGCCGGGAAGTTGGCGATGCTGCCGGAGACGTTCCGGGCCGTGGAGATGGCGCCCAGGGCGGTGTTGGAGAGCCCCAGGCCCGTCCGGATCTCCGGCAGCACCACAAAGAAGCCGGAGGTGTACAGATGCTTGACGGCATGGCCGGCCACCAGCACCACCATGGAGAGCAACGGGCCGGGGGGAGGGACCGTCTCTTGAGTCGCGGCTCTGTCGGCGATGCGCGGCTGTGTGGCCTCGTTGGTCATGACTGGGCCATTATAGCATGCCCGCCGCGGCCATCCCCCAGCCGTCTCACCCCAGGGCCAGGGCGATGACGCCCAGCACCATGGCGCTGGCGGCGGAGAGCCGTCGCTTGACCTGGCCCTCCGCCAGGAAGCGGGCGCCCAGGACGGCCCCCACCAGGATGCTGATCTCTCGGGCCGGCGCCACGTAGCTCACCGGCGTGAACACCAGGGCCGTGAGCACCAGGATGTAGGACAGGGGGATGAGCAGCGCCACCCCCACCGTCTCCAGGCGGTGCAGTCGCCACTCCAGCTTCACTTCCTCCCAGCTCCGGAGGGCGCTGGGCGTGAGCAGGAGGGCCCGTCCCAGGTTCGCCGCCCAGTCCTGGAGGATGGGTGGGACCAAGAGCGCGCTCACCGCGTGCTTGTCCCACAGCGTGTAGCAGGCGATGATGCTGCCCGTGGCCACGCCGAAGATCGCCGGCCAGCGGGAGGCGCCGCCCCGGAGTCCCTGGGGCCCGCTGGTTAGCACGAACACGCTGCCCACCACCAGCGCCGCCCCCGCCAGCGCGAGGGGCGTCGGCCGCTCCCCCAGGACCAGCACAGCCACCGTGGTGGAGAGCATCGGCCCGGTGCCGCGGGCCAGAGGGTAGACCAGGGAGAGGTCGCCCACCCGGTACCCCTGCTGGAGCATGAGAAAGTAGGCGGTGTGCAGCAGGGCGCTGCCGCTCATGAAGAGGAACTGCACGGCCCCCAGCTCTGGCTGTTGGAGGAGCACCACGCCCAGGGCCAGGGGCGCATAGAGCGCCGCCGAGAGGCTGCCGGCCAGCCAGACGAAGGGCGCTCCTCCGCCCGACCGTTTGGCCAGGAGGTTCCAGGTGGCGTGGATGAAGGCGGCGCAGAGCACCAGCGCCAACGCAAAGAGGGTCACGGCAGGGACCGGACCGACCTGAGCCGCTCATGGTGAGAGCTTGTGAGGCGCTCGTGTAGGGTGGGGGCCTGTCCTGAGCAACGTCGAAGGGCTTGTCCTGAGCAACGTCGAAGGGCTTGTCCTGAGCAACGTCGAAGGGCTTGTCCTGAGCAACGTCGAAGGGCTTGTCCCCCACCCCCGTGCGGGCCACAGCGGCCCGCCCTATAAAGCTCCTGATTCTTCACAAGCCCTGAGCTTTGCGCAACCGGGCACATAGGTAACAGATTAGACCGACGACTGGGGTAACAGGCCATGTGGCTATGGCGCTGTCCACTGCCAGGGCACAAAGCGCCGGTGCACCAGCTCCTCTCGGTACCCGTCTATCACCGTCTTGTGCTCCGGCACCCGCTCCCAGGCGCGGATATGCTCCACCGTCTCCCACTCGCTGATGACCACGTAGGCATCGGGGCCTTCCGCGGGTCGGAGCACCTCCGCCCTGAGGAAGCCGGGCTGCCGGCGGGCAAGCCGCAGCATGGCTTCGAAGTCGCGCTGGAAGGCCTCGCGACCCTCCGTGGGAAGCCGTAGCTTGAGATAGCTGATGACCGGCACGTCTCCTCCTTTCTCGATCCAGCCGGTGGCACGGTGATGGAGCCCGCCTAGGACCGATCTCCATCGGTAGCAGCCTCCGTCGGGCCCACTTAGCGGTAGCCGCGCGGGTCCAGAGCATCCCTGAGGCCGTCGCCCAGGAAGGTGAAGGCCAGGGTGGTAACCCCGATGGCCAGGGCCGGCGACAGGATCAGGTGGGGGAAGGCCAGGATGGCCTGGTAGCCCTCCGGCCCCATGGTGCCCCCGCTCGGCGTGGGCGGTTGGACGCCGATGCCGATGTAGCTAAGAGCAGCCTCTGCGAAGATGGCCCGAGGGATGCCGAAGACCATGGCCACGATGATGGGGCTGATGCCGTTAGGCACCAGATGTCGCGCCAGCATCTCGTGCCAGCGGGCGCCCATGGCTCGGGCGGCCAGCACGTAGTCCTGCCCTTTCAGGTTCAGCACCTGGCCCCGGGTCAGCCGCGCCAGGCCGGTCCATTCCACCAGGCCGATGGCCACGAAGATCATGAAGATGCTGCCGCCAAAGATGGAACGCAGCAGGATGATCAGGAGCAGATCGGGGAACGCGTAGATGATGTCCACAAAGCGCATCAGGCTGTTGTCCACCTTGCCGCCGAAGAACCCCGCCACCGCCCCCAGGGGCAGCCCGATGCTCACCAGGATGACCTGGGCGAAGATCCCCACGGTAAGAGAGGTGCGTGCTCCGAACAGCAGGCGGGAGAAGGTGTCTCGCCCCAGGTTGTCCGTGCCCAGGGGGTGGTTCTGCCCCGGCGCCTCAAAGACGGCTCCGTAGTCCTGGAAGGTGGGATCATGGGGCGCCAGCAGGCCGGCAAAGACCGCGATGAAGCTCATGAGCGCAATGACTGCCAGCCCAAACACCGCCAGCCGGTTGGCCAGCAACCGGCGCAGGGCGTCGCTCCAGAGGCCCCGGCGGAGGCGCCCCCTTGCGCCGGGAAGCTCCAGGGCCACCGTTCCGGTTCCTCGGGACAAGGGCAGCACCGGCAGCTCCTAGTATCGGATCCGGGGGTCAACCACGGCGTAGAGGATGTCCACCGCCAGGTTGGCCAGGGAGATGATCACTGTGTAGAAGAGGGTGGCCCCCATGATGAGGCCGTAGTCCCGGGCCAGGACCGACTGCACGAAGAGGCGCCCCACGCCGGGCACGGCAAAGAGGGTCTCGATGACAAAGGACCCCGCCGCCAGGTGCGCGCCGATAGGTCCGGCCACCGTGAGGACGGGGATGAGCGCATTGCGCAGCACGTGGCGCAGGATGACCACCTGCTCCGCCAGCCCCTTGGCCCGGGCCGTGCGCACGTAGTCCTGGTGGATTACATCCAGCATGGAGGAGCGGGTGATGCGGGCGATGTAGGCCGCCGGTAGCGCGGTCAGCGTGAGGGCCGGCAGCACCAGGTGCTGCGGCTGGCCCCATCCGCTGGTGGGCACCACCTTCAGCCCCAGGGCCAGCGTCAGCACCAGCAGGATGCCAAGGACGAAGCTGGGGGTACTGGCCCCCAGGGTCGCGAAGGCGACGCACAGATAGTCCACCCAGGTGTTCTGCCGGAAGGCCGCCACGACACCCAGGGTGAGCCCCGTGACCAGCGCCAGGACCAGCGCCAGGACCGCCAGGCTGGCGGTGACCGGCAGCCCCTGCAGCAGGATCTCCGACACCGTCTGATTCTGCCGGATGAAGGAGAGGCCCAGGTCACCCTGGAGCGCGCGCGCCAGGAAGCTCAAGTACTGCTGCCAGTAAGGCTGATCCAGGCCGTAGCGCCGGTTCAGGTTTTCGATCACCGCTGGCGGCAGGGTCTTGTCCGAATCCCAAGGGCCGCCGGGCACCAGGTGCATCAGCACAAAGGTGATGAAGGAGACGGAGAGGAGGACAGGCCCCAGCCAGAGGACCCGCCGCAGCACGAACATGCCGCTCAGCTCCGCATAAATAGTGGGATCAGCATGGGCTGCTGCGCGGGCGCTGGTCCCGTGCGCTGTCCAAAGGCACCGAGTGCTACTTCTGGACGTAGAGCTGGTTGTAGAAGCGGTTGCCCGGCAACTGGTCCTTGGCCGTCACCTGGAAGCCTTTGATGGAGGGCTTCAGCAGCCAGAAGCGCTCTCGGTAGAAGAGAAAGACCCAGGGCTGGTCCCCCACCACCAGCTTCTGAGCCTGAGCGCAGGCGGCCAAGCGCTTGGCTTCGTCGGTCTCGCTCTGGCAGGCCTTCGCTTGGACATCCACCTGGGGATTACTGTAGTTCGTATGGTTGTTGCCGGAGCCGGTCTTGAACAGCTCGGGCACGAAGTTGTCGGGGTCGGGATAGTCGGCGCCCCAGCCGCCGTAGACCATCTGGAACTGGCCGGCGTTGAACCGCTGCTGGTAGGTCCTGGAATCCAGGGGATCCAGGGTCACCTCCACCCCCAGGTTCTGCTTCATCTGGCCCTGGAAGAACTCGGCCCGGATCCGGTTGGAGGAGGTATCGGTGAAGGAGAAGGTGATCTTAGGCAGTTTGGTGGGGTCGGAATAGCCGGCCTCGGCCAGGAGTTGCTTGGCTTTGGCGGGGTTGAAGTCGAACTCCTTCCCCACACTGGCGTCGTGGCCGGGCATGCCCGGCGGCACGGGGCTATAGGCAACCTTCCCGACGCCCTGGGCCACCTTCTCAATGAGGGCGTTGCGGTCCACCCCCATGGCGAAGGCGTGGCGCACCTTCGCGCTATCGAAGGGGGGTGACTTGGCGTTGAACTCGAACCCGAAGATCACCAGTTCGTTATAGCGTACCGTCTGGTTGGCGAGGCTGGTGTCGGCCATGACCAGCTTGGTGTTGGCGTCGGGCACCGCGGTGGCTTCCAGCTCCCCGTTCACATAGGCCAGATAGGCCTGGTTGGCGTCGCTGATCATCAGGAAGACCAGCTTGTCCAGGTTGGGCTTCTGGCCGTGGTAGTTGGGGTTCGGCGTGAACTCCAGCCGCTCGTTGTGGGCCCATCTAGCAAGGACAAAGGCGCCATTGCCGATGTAGTTGGGCGGCTCCGTCCACTTCTCTCCAAACTGGGTCACGATATCCTCCCGAACCGGCCAAGCCACCCAGAGGGCCATGAGCTGGAGGAAGGAGGGCCGGGGGTTGGCGAGCTTTACCATCAGGGTCCCGTCGTCCGGCGCGGTGACGGCTACGGCCTCCCGCAGGGCGGCAAGCTGCGCGTCGGAGGCCTCCTTGCGGGCGTCCTTGGTGCCCAGGGCGGTGTTGTAGGCCTCGGCTCCCTGGATGTCATACAGGGTGTTGGCGTAGGGCGCCGCCAGTTTGGGGTCCAGGCTGCGTTTGATGGTGAAGACGAAGTCCTTGGCGGTGAGGGGCTTGCCGTCGCTCCACTTGAGGCCGCTGCGGAGCTTGAAGGTGTAGGTTTTGCCGTCACTGGAGATGCCACCGTTGGCCACCGAGGGCACCTCCCGGGTGACCCCGGGCACCAGCTTGAGGTCTTTGTCGTAGGTCAGCAGCCCCTCGAAGACCTGGGAGGCCACCAGGATAGAGGTGGTGAAGTTGGCCCGGTTGGGGTCAATGGTGTCGGGCTCCGTGGACATGTTGATACGGAACTCGCCACCCTTGGGCGCGGACCCCTGGGCCGGTGGCGCTCCTCCTGGCGGCGCGGCGGGCCCGGACTGCTGGGCACAGCCGCCTGCGGCCAGGCCGAACGCCAAGAGGAGGGAGACCCATATGTGAAGAGAAAACTTTCGTGCCACTGCGCACTCCTTTCGTGCCGAACCGGGCCCTTATGGGGATACTAGCAAATGCTGGGCCGAAGTCAAGGCGGTTCAACGAGACGGTGTTTAATAACTCCGCACTGCAGGCTGAAGCCTGCAGCATAGCCGCTCAGAATGCCTCAGGCTTGAGCCTGGGGTGGCAGGTTGATAAACACTCTCTTCAATGGAGATGGTAGTGTGCTCTGCCCGGGCGTGCTGGGTTCAGGCGCTAAGAACGATCTAAAGGTTTTTTTCCACAGGTAGACCTGTCCTATCGCTGGAGAAAGGAGTACAATATCCTGGTTTTCCCTAGACCAACCTTAACCACAAACAAAGGAGGTGATGAGGATCACAACTTAATAACCGGTGCGGGAAAACCACAACTTTCACCCCAGAAGGAGCACGATCATGCAGCGGTGGATGAAGGCCGTCCTGTGGCCCCTGGTCTTGCAGGCCGTTCTGGTCCTCACCTCCCTGGTGCTGGCTGCCGGCGGCGACGTGGACTGGGGATAGCCGCTCAGAGCCCCAGCGTTACAACTGAATAAGCGTTCATACCCCCAAGCGACACATCAAAGAAGGAGCACAATCATGCAGCGGTGGATGAAGGCCGTCCTGTGGCCCCTGGTCTTGCAGGCCGTTCTGGTCCTCACCTCCCTGGCGCTGGCCGCCGGCGGCGACGTGGATTGGGGATAGAAATACTGTCACCCGTCCCTCTATAATACGAGGAGAAGAGTATGGAGCAGCCGGGGCGTAAGTGACCAACCGTCGGACGGTCGTCTATCTGGCGATTGTGCACACGTGCACAATCGCCGTTCTTTTGCTGCTGTTTAGCGTCTACGGCCCGGTCTCTTTCGCGTGGTCGGACATCCTCTTCTGGATCGGGGCGGGCCTTGCCGCCCATGCCGTGCAGTTCGACATCGCCCACTTCGAGACCCAGCGCATGCGGGTCTCGGTGGGGCTGGCCGTCACCACCGCGAACCTCACCCTGTTCAGCCCGCCCCTGGCCGCGCTCATTATCTCCGTGGCTAGCCTCTCCGCTCGGGACCTGACGGGCAAGACTGACCTTAGCAAGCTGCTCTTTAACCGCTCCATGTTCGCCCTGTGCGGTGGCGCCGGCGCGGTGGTGTTTCAGTACGTCAACGGGCTGAACCCGGGCCAGGAGGTGTGGTGGTTCATTGTCGCGAGCCTTGTGGCCGCCGTCTGCTACGGGACCCTCAACACCCTGCTGGTGGCCATCGCGGTGGCGTTCTCCTCCGGGCGCTCGGTTTACGCCGTCTGGCGCTCCGCGAGCTCCACCCTTACCCACGTGAGCTACCTCACCCTGGGGGCCTACGGCGCCACCCTGAGCCTCACCTACACCAGGGTCAGCCCCTTGGCGGTGGTGCTCCTGGGCCTTCCCCTGGTGGCCAGCTACTACGGCCTGCGGAACTCCGCCCTGGTGCGGCAGTTCTACACCCAGGTAGTGCAGTCCCTGGCGGACAGCCTGGACCTGCGGGAGCACGAGACCGCGGGCCACACCCAGCGTATCGCGGTCTTCGCGCAGCGCCTGGGCGCGGTGTGTGGGATGCGAGGGGGGAGCCTGGAGTCGCTGTACGTCGCGGGGCTGCTCCATGATGTGGGGAAGCTGGGCATGCCGGATCGGGTACTCCTGAAACCGGGGTCGCTGACGGCGGAGGAATGGGAGGTGGCGCGCCGGCATCCTGCCGATGGCGCCCAGCTCCTGGAGCCCTACGAGCACCTCCGGGAGGTCGCGGGGATCGTGCGCCACCACCACGAGCGCTTCGACGGCTCCGGCTACCCCGATGGGCTGGCGGGCGATGCGATCCCCCTGGGGTCTCGCATCATCTCGGTGGTGGATGCCTTCGACGCCATGTACTTCGGGCGGCCCTACCGGAGACCCTACTCCTGGGAGGAGGCCAGGGACGAGATCGAGCGTAACAGCGGCAGCCAGTTCGACCCCGCAGTAGTGAGCGCCTTCCTCACCATCCACTGGCCCGGCGAGGTGGAGCTGCTGCGGGCTCAGGGAGAGCACGATGCTCACGAGTAGCGTGCTGCTGGGGCTGGCCGTGGCCCTGCTCCGCCGAGGCGATCTGCGGCTCCTGGCGCAGGTGCGCTTCCGGTTCTGGTGGCTTCTGGTAGGGGCGTTCGCCCTCAAGCTGGCCCTGGCGCGCTTCGGTGGCGAGGGGTTGTGGGGACTGAGCGCCTACGCCCCCGGGTTGCACCTGCTGGTCTACGGGCTGCTGCTGGCGCCCCTGGCCGCCAATCGGCGCCTGCCCTGGATGGGCCTCCTCATCGCGGGCACGGCGCTGAACTGCGTGGCCGTGGCCGCCAACGGCGGGCGTATGCCCGTGGTGGCCGAGGCGCTGGCGCTGCTGGGTAAGACTCGGAGCCTGGAGCAGCTCCGGGCGGGCGCCGACGTCATCCACACCCTGGCCTCCGACGCCACACCCCTCGCCTGGCTGGGGGACTGGATCCCCGTGCCCCTGCCGGTCTCCGCGGTGGTCAGCCCCGGCGACGTGGCGCTGGCTCTGGGCGTGGTCCTGCTGATCAACACGGTCACCCAGCCGGTTCAGAGTCCTGCGCCGGCCGCGGGTGGCTAGCCGTCCCTGGCCTTCTGCTGGAGCTGGTACAGGAGGTTCAGGGCCTCCAGGGGGGTCAGCCCGTTGAGGTCCACGCTCAGCAGTTCCTCTCGCAGGGCGCCGACGCTGTCCAGCAGGGGGAGTTGGCGACCCTCCGGCTTGCGGTGTTCCCGGAGCGGTCTCCCGTCTCCGCTGCGCTGGCCCTCCAGCTCCTGGAGCACCTCCTCCGCGCGGCGGACCACGCTCTCCGGCAGCCCGGCCAGCCGGGCCACGTGGATGCCGTAGCTCTTGTCGCCGCCGCCCGGCAGGATGCGGCGGAGGAAGACCACCGATCCCCCCTCCTCGGCCACCGCGAAGGTGAAGTTGCGCACCCTGGGCAGGTAGCCGCTGAGGGCCGTCAGCTCGTGGTAGTGGGTGGCAAAGAGGGTCTTGGCCGCCAGCGGCGGGCTGTTGTGCAGCAGCTCCACCACGGCCCGGGCGATGGAGATGCCGTCGTAGGTGCTGGTCCCCCGGCCGATCTCGTCCAGCACCACCAGGGAGCGGCGGGTGGCGTGGCGCAGGATGTTGGCCGTCTCGGCCATCTCCACCATGAAGGTGGACTCGCCCCGGGCCAGGTCGTCCTGGGCGCCCACCCGGGTGAAGATCCGGTCCACCAACCCGATGGTGGCCGCGGCCGCCGGCACGTAGGAGCCGATCTGGGCCATGAGGACGATGAGGGCCACCTGGCGCAGGTAGGTGGACTTGCCCGCCATGTTGGGGCCGGTGATGATGGCGATCTGGCAGTCCTCGTTCTGCAGCAGGGCATCGTTGGGCACAAAGGCGCCGTCCTCCAGAAAGCGCTCCACCACGGGGTGACGCCCGTCCACGATGCGGATGGCGTCGCCCCCGTTCAGGGTCGGCCGCACGTAGCCGTAACGCTCTGCTGCCTCCGCCAGGGCGCCGTAGCAGTCCAGCTCCGCCAGCGCGCTGGCCAGGTCCAGCACCTGCTCGCCCGCCGCAGCCACCTGGGCGCAGACCTGGCGAAAAAGCTCCTGCTCCAGCTCCAGGGCCCGCTCCTGAGCGTGCAGAATAGCTATCTCCAGCTCCTTCAGCTCCGGGGTATAGAAGCGCTCGGCGCCCACCAGGGTCTGCTTGCGCAGATAGTCCGGCGGGACGAGCCGACGGTGGGTGTTGCTGATTTCCAGGTAGTAGCCGAAGACCTTGTTGTACCCCACCTTCAGCGACCGGATGCCGGTGCGCTCCCGCTCCCGCCGCTCCAGGCCCGCCAGGCGCTCCTGGGCGCCGGCGGCGGCGTCCCGCAGCCCGTCCAGCTCCGGCGAGAAGCCCCGCCGGATGACCTCGCTCTGGTCCCGGGCCGCGGGCGGATCTGGCCGGATGGCGGCGCCGATCAGGGCCGCGAGGTCGGCGCAGGTCCCCCCGCTGGGGACGAGGGACGCCAGGGGACGGCTGCCCTCCCCTCGCTCCAGAGCCTCCCGCAGGCGCGGCGCCAGCTCCAGACCCTCCCGCAGGGCCACCAGCTCCCTGGGCGTGGCGTAGCCGGCGCGGACCCGGTTGATCAGCCGCTCCAGGTCGGGCATGCGCCCCAGCAGGTGGAGGACCTCACTCCGGGCCATGGCCGTCCGGTAAAGGGCCTCCACCGCATCCTGCCGCCGGAGCAGCGGCTCCATCTCCAGCAGCGGACGCTCCAGCCAGCGGCGCAGCATTCGCCCACCCATGGCCGTCCTGGTAAGGTCCAGCACCGCCAGCAGCGATCCCTCCGGCGTCGAGGACCGCGAGCGCTGAAACAGCTCCAGGTTGCGCCTGGTCTGGGGGTCCAGGTACATCCACTGGTCCGTGGAGTAGGTGTGAAGGCGGGTCACCAGGGACAGGGCGGCCGGCTGGGTCTCCTCCAGGTAGGCCAGCACCGCCCCGGCCGCGGCCGTGGCCCAGGGCAGTCCCTGGCAGCCGTAGCCCTCCAGGGTCGCCACCCCGAAGTGCTGCTTCAGCCGCGCCTGGGCCCGCTCCGGGTCGAACCAGGCGTCGGCCACCGGGGTCACCACGCCGGGGAGGACCGGCAGCTCCTCAGCCCCGGCGGGCGCCAGCACCTCCGCGGGCCCCAGGCGCTCCAGCTCCGCCAGGGCCTGCTCCAGGGGGAGCTGGGTCACCCCGAACGCGCTGGTGGTGATGTCGATGTAGGCGATGCCGGCCTGGCCGAGGTCAAGCCGCCCGGCCCTGAGGGTGGGCCTGCCCGCCTGGGTGGGCCGGGCCGGCGCGAAGGCCACCAGATAGTTGTTCTGCTTGCTGGCCAGGAGCTGCGGCTCCACCACGGTGCCGGGGGTCACCACCCGCACCACGCCCCTGGGCACGATGCCCCTGGTCTTGGCTGGGTCGGCCAGCTGCTCGCAGATGGCCACCCGGTAGCCCTTGGCGATGAGCTTGGAGAGGTAGCCCTCCACCGCGTGGTAGGGCACCCCCGCCAGGGGCACCCGCCCCTGCTTGCCCAGGGGGCGGGAGGTGAGGGTGATCTCCAGCTCCCGGGCCACCAGCTCGGCGTCCTGGTCGAAGGTCTCGTAGAAGTCGCCCAGGCGGAAGAAGAGGATAGCCCCCGGGTAGCGGGCCTTCAGCTCCAGGTACTGGCGCCGGATGGGGGTGAGGGAGGTGTCGGAGGACATGGTAAGTTAGAGGTTCTTTGGGATGTCGATCAGCAGCGATGGGTCGAGCTCAGCCGAGTCCACGCGGTTGTTATATGTTTCTAATAACCTCTTTAGTGTTTTAGGCAAGGCTTCCGTCTCGAAGCCTGAGAGTATGTCTATGCTCGAACCTACAAAAGACTCTATTGACTGGCAAGTAATGCTCTCAGAAATTAATCGATTAACTAGGCGAAGCGTTTCTGAAAGTATTCTTTCAGGAACTAGCACATAAACTCGATAATCTAGACCGACATCTCTCTTCAAAAAACTTATGGTTTCTAGAGTGGGAGCTTCAGTCACATGAAATACTGTACTGCCGACTACTAGGCTTCCTGGTTGATCACCAGGTAAATCAGCTCTGGAATAAGCATATACTGGGATAATCGAATCTGGAAAGGATAGCTGTAAGCTAGCTCCAATTAGATTGGAGACGAACATATCACCCTTGTTACTCCAACAAGTACGGTTAAGTAGTTCATGAATCAACTGGTAAGTTGAGCAAGCGGGATTGTAGACAAAGCGTATTGATTGTGACGAGTTATCGGTGCAGCTCATAATCGCGACTGCTAATTCACAGATTCTACGTCCAAATTACTCTTAAGCACCATCGAGGCGAGTCTTATACCATCGATGAGAGTCACGCAGGGTTTAGATTCATGGCGTGCTTCAAGAATTGCTGCCTTAGTGTAATGGCTGGTTGTAACAAAGACGCCTTTAGCAGTTGAACTCAGCGCGCCTCTGAACTTGTTTATCTCCGCACTACCGACGGCATGACGCCATCTTTTCACTTGGGCTTGCACGTGAGTTCCTGCAAAGAAATCGTTTGCCTCATCCACATAAGCGTTAATATCTATTCCACCGTCGCCTGTGGCCGAAGTTACTCTAACTGTCGAAAAGCCGTTATGTTCCATTAGATCCTTAATCAGATACTCGAACTTGAATGGAGGGAGCCTTAGCATACTACTTCGTACCGATTCCGCTTCGGTTGAAGGGAAAGCCTCTATCATGTCCTGCCCCAAAGTGTCGGGTAGATAACTTACTTCCCGTTCCATCAAATACAAAGGATTAGCACGGCGAGAATCACCTAAGATGCTGGCTGTAATAACAGTTGCTGAGTTGATAGGGACAATATCGGGTTGCGTGTGTATTCGAAGTTCAAATAACCACACCTTACGCAACTTCTTTCGTCTGTCAGCCTGAACTTCCTGATAGTGCCGAAGAAGCTCAAGAAGCCCTAAGAATCGATAATATTGACGTCCTTCGTTAATGAAACCATAGAAGGGAACAGGATCACTATATTGCTCTAGGAGCCTCTTGTTTGTGCCGCTTAGCGCTTGATCTCCTTCTCTCCCCTGGGCAGTAAAGATAAGGACATCGCCTTCAATGCGGTCATGATATGGGTTCTCCGCGCGTAGTTTAGTTCCCGGAGCAGACGTTATTATTGTAAGGTGACGAAGACGCTTATTTGAGTCAATTGACGGACGGATCCCTCCCAAGTTCCCCAAGCCAAGAGAGAACCTGATCTGGTCATTAGTGTAGTGTTCTCCTATATGGAATTCAGCAATGCTTTCCATCATCCTTGAGTCTCAAACCGGATGGCTAGGTGCCCTTCCACTATCTCGTAAGCTTACCACTAAAATTGCGTGCACTACGATGAAGGTGTCAGTTTAGCCTAGTATTAGCACATTTGCCCTAGCTGTCAAGGGCCGCGGCGACCCCGCGACCTCCGGCTGCGCCCAGTTGTGCTATCATAGCAGTGTTTTCCAGTCATCGCGCGGGCAAGAGAGGGTATAGAGAGGGTATGTCGTACACCGTCGGGGTGCTGACGGCCAGTGACAAGGGCTACCAGGGCCAGCGGGAGGACCTGAGCGGACCCGCCATCCGGCAGCGGGTGGAGGGTGCCGGCGGCCGGGTGGCCCGCTTTCTGGTGCTGCCCGACGACCTGGAGCTCATCGCCCAGACCCTGGCCGCCTGGGCCGACGCCGGCGACCTGGACGTCATCATCACCACCGGCGGCACCGGCCTCTCGCCTCGGGACGTCACGCCCGAGGCCACCCGCCAGGTGGCGCAGCGGGAGATACCGGGCATAGCGGAGGCCCTGCGGGTGGAGGGCTTGAAGCACACCCCCATGGCCATGCTGAGCCGGGGCGTGGCGGGAGTACGAGGGCGTACCCTCATCGTCAACCTGCCAGGCAGCCCCAGGGCCGTGGCGGAGTCTATGGAGGCGCTGCTGCCGGTGCTGCCCCACGCCGTGGAGACGCTACGGGAGCCAGTCGAAGCGCATCCAGCGGCAGGATGAGCGGAATTGTCATGAACATCATGGTGCCATGCGGTTTGACATCCTGACCCTCTTCCCTGGCATGTTCCGGGGGCCTTTCGAGGAGAGCATCCTCAAGCGGGCCCGGGAGCGCGGCCTGGTGGAGGTGAACATCTACAACATCCGGGAGTATGCTACGGACAAGCACCACGTGGTGGACGACTACCCCTACGGTGGCGGCGCGGGCATGGTCATGAAGCCGGAGCCGGTGTACGCCGCCCTCGAAGCTGTGAAGGCCCGTGGCGCCGCGGCCGGCCTGGCGGGCGTCGCGCCGGCGCTGTTGCTGACGCCCCAGGGCGAGCCCTTCTGCCAGAGTATGGCCCGGGAGCTGGCGCAGCAGCCCTGGCTCATCCTCCTCTGCGGCCACTACGAGGGAGTGGACGAGCGGATCCGAGAGCACATGGCTACCCGTGAGGTGAGCATCGGGGACTATGTGCTGGCAGGGGGCGAGCTCCCCGCGATGGTGGTGGTGGAGGCGGTGGCCCGGCTGGTGCCCGGCGTCATGGGATCGCCGGAGTCGGGGGAGGAGGAATCTTTCGGTGATGGTCTGCTAGAATATCCCCAGTACACCCGCCCGGCGGCCTTCCGGGAGTGGCAGGCGCCCGAGGTGCTCTTGTCGGGCAACCACCAGGAGGTGCGCCGCTGGCGCCGGCAGCAGGCGCTGCTGCGGACGGCCCGGCGGCGCCCCGACCTCTATGCCATGGCCCACGTCAGCCTGGAAGAGCGGGTCTGGGTGGCCGCCCAGCTTGCGCGCGAGGAGCCATGAGCGAGCTCGCGACCCTCCAGGAGACGGAGTACCTCTACCTGACCACTACAGGCCGGGCTACGGGCCTGAGGCGCCGGGTGGAGCTGTGGTACGCGCTGGAGCAGGGCCAGGTCTACCTGCTGGCGGGCGCCAGGGAGCACGGAGGTGGCAGCAACTGGTACCGCAACGGCCTGGCGGACCCACGGGTGGAGGTGGAGATTGGCGGAGGCCGCTGGCAGGGCGCCTTTGAACCGCTGGGGGAGGGAGAAACGGAGCGGCTGCTGGCCCTCTTTCACCGCAAGTATGGCGAGGTTACGGTGCGGCGCTGGTACCGGGGCGTCACTCGCTTCCCCGTGCGCGTGGCGCTGGAGAAGCCCGTTACAGACTAAACTACACGATAGGACAGGAACATGGTAGACGTAGACACCCTCACACCCATCGAGGTCAATCCCAACATCCCAGAGCTGCTCCCCGGCGACACGGTCCGGGTGAGCACCAAGGTGGTGGAGGGCAACCGAGAGCGCATTCAGGTCTTTGAGGGCGTGGTGATCCGCGTCCGTCGGGGCAAGGCCGACGGGAACTTCACCGTCCGGCGGATCTCCCACGGCGTGGGCGTGGAGCGCACCTTCTTCCTCCTCTCCCCCCGGGTGGATAAGGTGGAGGTGATGCGCCACGGCCAGGTGCGCCGGGCCAAGCTCTACTACCTGCGCGGACTGACCGGCAAGGCCGCCCGCCTCAAGGAGCGGGTGCCCAACCGGCAGCCTCGCCGGGGCGAACCGCCCGCGGAGACGGTGGAGGCCCGCTAGCGTCCCGTTTCCGAAGTTCGGTACAGATGTCATTGCGAGGCCCGAGGAACGAGGGCCGTGGCAATCTGGGAGGGGATAACGATCCCCTGCGAGGAGGACGGCTTCCCTCCCCCGGATTGCCACGCCTGCCCTGAGCTTGCCCTGAGCACCGTCGAAGGGCCTGCCGAAGGGTCGGCTTCGCCTCCTCGCAATGACAAATTCGCGGCGTTCTTCAGAAACACCACACTAGCGCCCCCTCCGGAGGAGGCCAGTGGCGTACGCCCAGGTCGCAGTAGACTCCTCCGCGCCGGAAAAGACCTATACCTACGCCGTGCCCCAGGGGATGCCCGTCTCCAAGGGGCAGGCGGTCTGGGTGCCCTTCGGGCGGGAATCTCGCCTCACCCAGGGCTTTGTCTTCGGCTTCACCGACGAGCCGCCGCCGGTGCCCCAGATCAAGGCCCTGAGCGCCCGCATCGAAGCGCAGCCCCTTCTGAGCCAGGTCCAGTGCGATCTGGCTCTCTGGCTCTCGGACTACTACTTCACTCCGCTCTTCGAGTGCGCGGCCCTCATGATGCCGCCGGGCTTCCGCCAGCGGGTGCGCACCACGGTCCGGCGCACCCTCACCCCGGTTGGAGAGGCAACCGGGCTCTCCGCCCGGGCCGCACGGGTGCTGGCCCTTCTTGAGACTCAGGAGCACCCGGTGGAGCTGGGCATGCTGCGACGGCGCTTCGGCCTCAACGCCGACGCGCTGGTGGAGGCTCTGGCGCGCCGGGGCCTGGCCGACAAGGACTCCCGCTTCGAGCGGCCCCGGGTCGGCCCCAAGCTCCAGCGGGTGGTCGCGCTCACCGAGGCGGGTCGGGCGGCGGACCTGGCCGAGCTCCAATGGCAGCGCCGTCCCCGGCAGCGGGCTGCCCTCCAGCATTTGGCCCAGGCGCTCACCCCCGTCCCCCTAGCGGAGCTGAGCGCGGAGCTGGACGGCGCGCCGGCGGCGGTGGCGGCCCTGGCCCGCCAGGGGCTGGCGGAGATCGCCGAGGCGCAGGTGATCCGGGACCCCCTGGCGGAGCGGACGGTGCAGACCGCCTTCCCCCACACCCTCACCCCCGCCCAGGAGGCGGCATGGCAGCCCCTCCAGGATGCCTTGCTGGCCCTCCCCCACACTCCGCTGGAGCCGGCTCCGGCGTTCCTGCTCCACGGTGTGACGGGCAGCGGCAAAACGGAACTCTACCTGCGGGCGCTGGAGGTCTGCGTGGCCCAGGGGAAGCGGGCCATCGTGCTGGTGCCGGAGATCGCGCTGGAGCCCCAGACCGTGGCCCGCTTCTCCGCCCGCTTTCCGGGACGGGTCGCGGTGCTCCACAGCGGCCTCTCCCCCGGCGAGGCCTACGACGAGTGGTGGCGCATTCGGGCCGGCGAGTTCGACGTGGTCATCGGCTCCCGCAGCGCGGTCTACGCGCCCCAGCCGGACCTGGGCCTCATCGTCATCGACGAAGAGCACGAGTCTACCTACAAGCAGCAGGACCCCGCGCCCCGCTACCACGCCCGCCGGGTGGCCCTTGAGCTGGGCCGGCGGGCCGGCGCCGTGGTGCTGCTGGGCAGCGCCACGCCCGACATCGAGAGCTACCAGCTCGGCCGTGAGGGCGCCTATCGGCTCCTGGAGCTGGCGGTGCGCGCGCCCGCCGCCGGGCCCCGTCCTGAGCTTGCCCTGAGCAACGTCGAAGGGTCTGCCGAAGGGCTCCAGAGCCAGGCGGCGGGCGCCTCGGCCAGCGGCCTGCCCCCGGTGGAGGTGGTGGACCTGCGAGAGGAGCTGCGGGCGGGCAACCGCAGCATCTTCAGCCGGGTGCTCCAGGTGGGCCTTGCCGAAACCCTCCGGCGGGGCCAGCAGGCCATCCTCTTTCTTAACCGGCGGGGCGCCGCCACCTTCGTGCAGTGTCGGGACTGCGGCGCGGTGGTGCGCTGCCGCCGCTGCGACACGCCCCTCACCTACCACAGCGCCCAGGAGCGTCTGATCTGCCACCAGTGCAACGGGCAGCGCCGGGTACCGACCCGGTGCCGGGACTGCGGCAGCGCCCGCATCCGGTTTCTGGGGGTGGGCACCCAGCGGGTGCAGCAGGAGGTGGAGTCCCTGCTCCCCGCGGCCCGGGTGCTGCGTTGGGACCGGGACGTGACCCGGGCCCGGCGTGCGCATCAGGAGCTGCTGGACCGCTTCTCCGCCCACGAGGCCGACGTGCTGGTGGGCACCCAGATGGTGGCCAAGGGGCTGGACCTGCCCCGGGTCACCCTGGTGGGGGTGGTGAACGCCGATGTGAACCTCTACCTGCCCGACTTCCGGGCGGCGGAGCGCACCTTCCAGCTCCTTACTCAGGTGGCGGGCCGGGCCGGCCGGGGCCCCTGGGCCGGCCAGGTGATCATCCAGACCTACACGCCGGAGCACTACGCCATCGCCGCCGCGGCCCGGCAGGACTACGGCCAGTTCTTCGGGCAGGAGATGGCCTTCCGGCGGCAGCACGGCTACCCGCCGGCGCAGCCCCTGGTGCGGCTCCTCTTCTCGGATGTGCAGCCCCAGCAGGCGCAGCGGGCGGCGGCCCTCTACGGGCGAGCCCTGGCCCAGGAGCGCGCCCGAGCCGGCATGGCGGAGGTGGCGGTGCTGGGCCCCGCGCCCGCCTTCCACCGCAAGGTGCGGGGGCGCTACCGCTGGCAGGTGCTGCTCAAGGGGAGAGAGGCGGCAGCGCTGCTGGGGCGCTGCCCGCCGCCCCGCGGCTGGGCCGTGGACGTGGACCCGGCCCACGTGCTGTAAGCCTTCTTCGTAGCCCGCGTTCTCGCGCCACGGTGAGAGGACGCAGGCCCTATGTGATATTTACGAGAATACTGCGGCCACTTGACATTTAAGGTTGCTTTGATAAGATACCAACTGGATGGTATTGAATGAGCCCTCGACGAGCAGATCCAGAAACGCGCAAGAAGCTCTTAGAAGCCGGGACTAACCTGTCGTTGGAACGGGGCTTTGCGGACATGACCGTAGAAGAGGTATGTAATACGGCTGGTCTGACCAAAGGAGCCTTCTTTCATTACTTTAGAAGCAAGGAGAGCCTGGGGAAGGCCTTGCTTGAAGGTTGGATCACAAACGGTGCAGCCGCATTCGATGCTGCGTCTTTTTGGGAGATTGATGACCCGTTGGAACGCGTCTATGGATACATTGATTTCACTATTGAACTTACCAAGGTCGGCCCGTGTGGCTGCATGGTGGGCATCTACTCGCAGGAGCTCTGGCAGTCACATCCGGAACTTCGCATTGACTGTGAGGATGCCTTTACTGGCTGGGCCGAAGGATTTGCGGGGCTGCTTCAGGAGGCTAAAGCGCTTTATGCGACGCGAGCCGCTTTCGATGCGCGAAGCCTCGCATACCACTTCGTTGCTGTTTTTGAAGGTGGGATGATCCTCGCTCGAGCGTTCAAACGCACCGAGATAGCAGTGGAGCAGTTAGAGCATTTCAAGCGTTATGTCCACTGCCTCTTCGAAGCAGAGAGCAACCGGAATGGGAGTAATTAGGAGGGTGGGAACGCGATGCCAAAGTTTCAGAAAACAATTCAGGTCAATGCCCCTGCCGCAAAGACTTGGGAGTTGATTGGCAACCTGGTGGCCATGGGTGGGCTGGCAGGAGCCACCGAGGTCAGGATGGAGGGTATGACCCGGATTTGTAGATTCCCGAATGGAATCGTCCAGCACGAAGAGATTAGCGATTACTCTGAAGATCGGCGTTCATACAATTATGCAATTGAAGGCAGCCCACTACCAGTGAAAAACAATCGAGGACGATTCACCGTTAAAGCCGCCGGCCTCCACTCTTCCATTGTGTGGGAGGCAGAGTTCGAGACCTTGGATCCTTCCCAGGAAGGGCCAGTAAGCGATATGTGGGAAGGCGCTATGGATCAAGTTCTTGCGTCTCTTAAACAACGGATTGAGACAGAGGGGTGACGTAGCAGTAAGGAAGCTATTGCCACGAAGCAGCGTAAGTGACGGTGCCGCGGCTATGCAGGCTGCTTCGCACATGCAGAGAAATGTTGGAAGGACGCAGAACAATGGATACTGCTAGGGTATTCGATTCAATCATTGAAACCTTTCGCAGTGACCCCAGCGTGACGACAGCAAAGATGTTCGGCGGGTCTGCGCTCAAGGTGAGCAATAAAGTGTTCGTCTGCTTTTATAAAGGAAAGTTAGTCTTGAAGCTTCGCAGGGAGCGGGTCGAGGTGTTGGTGGCCTTAGGTGGCGCCGAGCACTTCGACTCCGGAACCGGCAGACCGGCGAAGGAGTGGGTTGCAATTGAAGCCAGCCGGGAAAGCGAATGGCTTGGCCTTGCCACGGAGGCGAAGAAATTTGTCGCCTCTTCCCGCTAGCAGCGTGTTGGGCGCGCTGTTCCCGAATCGGCGGGGGTTCTTTGTTAGAGGAGGAAAGACGCCGCCCCTCCCCGTGAGATTTTCTGAGCAGAAGAGCCGTAAAGACGAGCTGGTACACCAAGCTGGAGAGCAACTTGCATCAGGGACTATTAAAGTAAATGGTGACACTCCTAGACCCTCGACACCACCCGTAGTTCCAACAGGCTAAGGTTTAGCAAACGGTCAAGTGTCACAGACCCTCACCCGCCGTCGCTGTGCTCCTGCTCCCTCTCCCACTGGGAGAGGGCTGGGTGAGGGCTTTGCGAGGCTCTCTGACGGCAATTCGGCTTTACACCGCCGCGTCGCCCACTCTATAATGAGCCTAGCACGTGGCCTGGCGAGCTACTCTCGGTGGCCGGCCCGGTTCCCCGGAGGTCTGTTAGATGGCGCTGTTAGAGATACTGCTGGCGGATGACCCCATCCTGCGGCAGAAGTCCAAGAAGGTCCGGCAGATCGATTCGTCCATCCAGCGGCTGATGGACGACATGCTGGAGACCATGCACGACGCCCACGGCGTCGGCCTGGCCGCGCCCCAGGTGGGCCAGCTCCTGCGGGTCATCGTCATCCACCTGCCGGAGCAGGAGCCCCTGGCCTTAGTGAACCCGGAGGTGGTGAAACGGGAGGGCCAGCGGGTGGTGGAGGAGGGCTGCCTCAGCATCCCCGGCTGGCGCGGCGAGGTCACCCGATCGGTGACCGTGACCGTCAAGGCGCTGAACCGCCACGGCAAGCAGATCCGCATCAAGGCCGCCGAGGACCTGCTGGCTCAGGCCCTGGAGCACGAGATAGACCACCTGGACGGCGTGCTCTACATTGACCACCTCACCCGCCCCGACAAGCTGTGGAAGATCCCGCCTCGGGAGGAAGAGGGGTCGCCGGAGGAGCCGGAGCCGGCCCTGGTCGGCTAGACACGACCTGACTGTGAAGGGGTATGCCGCTACGCTATGACCTTTCAGGAGCTGCTGGCCCGCCTGCGAGAGGCGGCTGAAGGCCAGCCCCACCCGGTCTTCCTGGTGGGCGGAAGTGTGCGGGACGGCCTCCTGGGCCGTCCTCTTGCTGACGTGGACATCGCGGTCTCCGGCGACGCGCTGGCCTACGCCCGCTGCCTGGCCGACCTCGCTGGCGGCGCCTACGTGCCTCTGGGAGAGCGCTTCGGCACCGCCAGGGTGGCGCTGCCGGGCCCTGATGGCGAGGTGCGGCAGGTGGACTGCTCTGCCCTTCAGGGGGACATCGCCCAGGACCTGGCGCGGCGGGATTTCACGGTGAATGCCCTGGCCGTGGTTCTGGCGGAGTTCGACGGAGACTGGCGGCGGGCTGCAGTGCTGGACCCCTTCGCCGGGCGGGCCGACCTGGACGCCCGGGTGCTCCGGATGACCTCGCCGGCGGTGCTGGATGACGACCCCCTGCGGCTGCTGCGGGCGGTGCGCCTGGCCGCAGAGCTGGGGTTCACCATCGAGGCCGCTACCGGGCAGGCCATCCGGGAGCGGGCGGCGCTGCTGGCGACCTGCGCGCCGGAGCGGCAGCGAGACGAGCTGTGCCGCACCCTGGCCGTGGAGGGCGCAGCCGAGTGGATCGAGCTGCTGGACCGCCTTGGGTTGCTGGTGGCGCTGCTGCCGGAGCTGGCGGACGGCAAGGGGGTGGCCCAACCCAAAGAGCACCACTGGGACGTGTTCCAGCACCAGGTGGAGACCGTGGCCGCGGCGGAGGCCCTGCTGGCGCGCCCAGCGACCTCCAACGGGAGCCAGCGGGCCTATCTCCGCGGCGTGGCCGGCTCGGGCCCGTGGCACCCCGCGCTAAAGGGCTACTTCGACCAGCAGGTGGGTGATCTGTCTCGCAGGACGCTGCTAAAGCTCACGGCCCTGCTCCACGACGTGGCCAAGCCCGCCACCAAGACCTTCGAGGCCAGCGGACGGATGCGCTTCTTCGGCCACGAGGAGAAGGGCGCCCAGATGGTGTCGGCCATGCTGGCGCGCCTGCGCTTCAGCAGCCAGCAGATGCACGCCGCGGCTACCATGGTGGGCAACCACCTGCGGCCCGGGCAGTGGAGCGACGGGACGCCGCCTACGCCACGTGCGGTCTTCCGGTACTTTCGGGACCTGGGCGCGATGGCCAGCGACACTATCTTCCTCAGCCTGGCGGACCACTTGGCAGCCCGGGGGCCCTCGCTGGAGCCTGCGGCCTGGCGCCTGCATGTGGAGGCGGCCAACGCGGTGCTGGCCCAGCACTTTGAGCAGCAGCAGCGGACAGAGCGCGGCCAGCGGCTCTTGACGGGCCGTGCCCTCATGGAGGCCTTCGGGCTGCCGGCGGGGCCTATCATCGGACGGCTGCTGGCGGAAGTCGAAGAGGCCAGAGCGGCCGGCGCGGTGGCGACCACCGAGGAGGCGCTGGCCCTGGCGGAGCGGTCCCTGGCTCGGGAGGGTGCGGCCGCCGGCTCGGCCGCGTGAGGGCTTGGCCGGGTGCGCATTATCCGCAGCCGCTCATCCTCAGAGCGGCCATCGGGTGGAGCCGACAATGAGATCGCCCTGGAGTGAAGCATCTTGAGTAGGAACTACTGGACCGCGCTGGCTATCATTGTCCTGAGCGTCTTCTCCCTCTGGGTGGTGTGGCCGCAGCAGCCCGCCAGCTATCTGCCCAGCATCATTCCCCTGCCGGAGCGGGGATGGATCGACCTGCGCATCGGCGACGTCGTCTTCGTGCGCAAGGGGATGACCCTGGGGCTGGACCTGCAAGGCGGCACCGACATCGTGCTGGAGGCCGACCTCTCCAAGGTGGCCGTGGGCGAAGAGGCCCGGGCCCTGGAGGGGGTGCGCCAGATCATCGAGCGCCGCATCAACGCCTTCGGTGTCACCGAGCCGTTGATCCAGCTTCAGGGCAACAATCGCGTCTCCATCCAGCTCCCCGGCGTCAAGGACGTGCAGGAAGCTAAGGCCCTGATTGGGAAGACAGCGCAACTGGACTTCCGGGAACAGGCGGTGGACGCCAGCGGCCAGGCCACCTGGAAAAAATCCACCGCCCCGAACAAGGAGGGCGTGGAGAAGGAACTGACGGGCGCCTACTTCCAGCCCAACGCCTCGGTGATCTTTGCGCCCAGCACCAACCGCCCGGAGGTGGCCTTCTCCCTGACTGACGAGGGGGCCGAGCTCTTCGAAAAGATCACCACCCGGATACTACAAAAGCCCCTGGGCATCTTCCTGGACGACCAGCTCATCTCCGCCCCCACGGTGCAGGCGGTGCTGCGCAACAACGGCGTCATCACTGGGCTGGAGCTGCGGGAGGCCCAGACCCTGGCCATCCAGCTCAACGCCGGCGCGCTGCCGGTGCCGGTGAAGATCATCAAGGAGCAGGACGTGGACGCCACCCTGGGCGCCGACTCGGTGCGCAAGAGCATCGTGGCGGGGGAGATCGGGCTGGCGGTGGTGTTTCTCTTTATGCTCCTCCACTACCGCCTGCCGGGGCTGCTGGCTGGGGTGGCCCTCCTCAACTACGCGATGTATGTGCTGGCCATCTTCAAGCTCATCCCGGTGACCCTGACCCTCGCCGGCATCGCTGCCTTTATTCTTTCCGTGGGCATGGCCGTGGACGCTAATATCCTGATTTTCGAGCGGATGAAGGAGGAGGTGCGTACAGGGCGTACAGTGGCCTCGGCCATCGAGGCGGGCTTCGATCGGGCCTGGCCCTCCATTCGGGACAGCAACGTCTCGACCTTCATCTCCTGCGCGATACTCTTCTGGTTTGGCAATAGTTTTGGCGCCAGCCTGGTGATGGGCTTTGCGC
>JACPQN010000088.1 GCA_016190485.1 Chloroflexota bacterium | reverse complement strand
CGCCTGGCCGCACACCCGCTCGCACAGCTCCGGATTGCGCTTGTGGGGCATGGCCGAGGAGCCGGTCTGCCCCTCGCTGTAGGGCTCCTCCGCCTCCAGCACCTCGGTGCGCTGGAGCCCCCGGATCTCCGTGGCGTACTTCTCCAGGGAGCCGGCGCAGATGGCCTGGGTGGTCACGTCCTGGGCGTGGCGGTCCCGCTGGAGGATCTTGTTGGAGAGGGGCGCGGGCTTTAGGCCCAGCTTGGCGCAGACAGAGGCCTCTACCGCGGGCGGCACGGTGGCGAAGGTGCCCACCGCGCCCGAGAGCTTCCCCACGGCCACGGCCTGCCGGGCCTGGGCCAGCCGCTCCTGGTTGCGCCGCATCTCCTGGGCCCACAGGGCCAGCTTCAGCCCGAAGGTGATGGGTTCGGCATGGACGCCGTGGGTGCGGCCCACCTGGAGGGTCCACTTGTGCTCCCGGGCCCGGGCCTCCAGCACCCGAGTCAGCTCCGCCATGTCCTGGGCCAGGAGGTCGGTGGCGTCCAGAAGCTGGAGGCTGAGGGCCGTGTCCCACACGTCGTTGGAGGTGAGGCCGAAATGGATGAAGCGGCTCTCCTCGCCCAGGCTCTCCTGCACCGAGCGCAGGAAGGCCGTCATGTCGTGGTGGGTCTCCTGGAGCACCTGGTTGATGCGGGCCAGGTCGAAGCGGGCGCCTCGGATCTTCGCCACGGCCTCCCAGGGCACCTTGCCGATCTCGGCCCAGCCCTCGCAGGCGGCGATCTCCACCCGCAGCCACTGGGAGAACTTGTTCTCGTCGGACCAGATGCGGCCCATCTCCGGCCGGGTGTAGCGCTCGATCACCTGATCCCTCCCACGCGTGTCCTAGTCAGATTCACCCTCACCCTAGCCCTCTCCTCCTTCGACTGCCCTCAGGACAGGCATCAAGGGAGAGGGGACTACCAGGCTGATGAACCGCTCATGGTGAGCCCAGCGTACCATAGAGCGGAAGATGCACCCTCGCCCCTGCCTGCGGCAGGCAGGCTAGCCCTCTCCTCCTTCGACTGCCCTCAGGACAGGCATCACGGGAGAGGGGATAACGCTTTCACCTCAGTCCAGGAACTCCTCCCGCACGGGCGAGAAGACGTCGATGCAGATGGCCGGTTCCAGGGCCGTGACCCGGTGGGGCACGTTGCCGGGGATGAGGTAGCTATCCCCTTCCCCCAGCTCCCGCCGCTCGCCACCCACCTCGAAGAGCGCCCGGCCGCGGGAGACGTAGCCGATCTGCTCGTGCGGGTGGCTGTGCTCCGGCACCACGGCCCCGGCATCGAAGGTGATCTCCGCCAGGGTGGTGCGCTCGCCGCTGTTCATGGTGCGGCGCACCACGCCGGGGAACATCTGCACTACCTTGGTCTCGGATTTCAGTTTGAGCATGACGAACTCCGTGCCACTGCGTCTCTGATAGCTCGAATCTGGTGCGCGTGGTTGAGATCATGGTCAGGCAATCGCAAGAAGACGTCTCGAACAGTGTAACGCCCGCGACGGGGGTGAATTCCGGCTCGTTCAAGATCTTGAGAAGAGAGAAGCTCAACAGCCCTGGTAATCTCATCATGCGATACGCGCAGGTGACCGAAGATCTGGCTCAGAGGAAGGGACAGGACATCCGCATGGGTCACCTTCCATGCCTCATCATCGAAGTGGCGAAAGAGATGCTGGTCTTCAGCTAACATTGTCAGAGCTTCCTGGAGATAGTGCCGATCTACATCCGGAAGATGGGCTAGCACCTCCACCACAGTCCACTCGTCCTGGGCCGGACGAGTTCGAAGCTCCAAGTCGCTCATACCTAAACACGCCTCGTATAGCTCTCGGCGACTCCTCTCAAGCAGGAACAGGAGCTCGACGTCGCTCATGTGGCTACCTTCGGTGTGATCCCATCGCCAGCCAAGCTTGACCAGAGCGCGAACAAACGCATCTCCGGAGATGATAAGGAGGGGAGGCACTATACCGCCACTTCGCTTTGTTCAACTTCTCCCTCTGGAAGTGGTTCCCCATGTTTCCGAAGGCTGGCCAGGTAGCCTACGATAGCTTCCCTAATGTGCGCTAGCGCCTCCTCTTTGGTCTTCCCTTGGCTTACACAGCCTGGGAGACCAGGACATTCCACAACAATATACCCGTCCTCTCCTGGCATAAGGGTCACAACGAATTTCATGGCCTTCCCCTATCGTCACTCCCGGCTCCCCAGCCGCAGCAGCAGCAGGCCCACCGCCATCTGCAGCAGCAGGAAGAAGCGCAGGCCCTCCGGCGACTTCGCCCGGTAGGTCTCCGTCAGCTCTACGGCGTCAGCCACGTACTCGTCGGCAGGAGCAGGCAGGAGCACGGCGATATCCCGCCACATCGCCACCCAGCGCTGGGGCGAGAGGAGGCCCAGCAGCGCGTCGAAGCAGCAGGCGGCTCCCAGGAGCAGACCCAGCAGGTGCGACATGGGCTAACCTCCTTTCCCTACTAGCAATTAGGTGGCCGGCTCCGGGGCCGGCAGGGCCTGACGCTGTGGCGGGCCCAGCCACTCCTCGGGTATCTCCCTGGGCAGGCCGATGTCCGTCCGGTAGTGGGCGCCGGCGAACTGCACCCGGGACACGTTGTCGTAGGCCTTCTGACGAGCCACCGCCAGGTCCGGCCCCGTGGCCACCACGGTGAGCACCCGGCCGCCGGCGGTCTGGATCCCGCCGCTCAGCAGCTCCTCCACGGGTGGCGAGGGCAGGTCGGTGGCCCAGAGCCGCCGCAGGCCGGTGTTGGACTGCATCTGCTGCGTGGTTGTCCCGGCGTGAAATACCCGCACCCCGTCGTCGAGCTGGTCGAGGCCCGTGACGGGGTAGCCGGTCTTGTAGGACTCCGGGTACCCCTCCGAGGCCATGACCACCCCCACGCACGCCCCGGTGTCCCATTGTATTGGCTGAGATGCGAGCCGGCCGCTGCTACAGGCCTGCATGATGTCCACCAGGTCCGTCTTCAGCAGGGGCAGGATCACCTGGGTCTCCGGGTCGCCGAAGCGGCAGTTGAACTCGATGACTTTGATCCCATCCCGGGTGACCATGAGCCCGGCGTAGAGCACGCCCACGTAGGGCGTGCCGGCCTCCGCCAGCGCGCGCACCACCGGCTCCAGGACGGCCTGCTGGACGTAGGCCACCTGCTCTGGCCCGAAAAAGGGCGCCGGACTGTAGCTGCCCATGCCGCCGGTGTTGGGCCCGGCGTCGCCGTCAAAGACCCGCTTGTAGTCGCAGGCGGGCGCCATGGGCGTCACGGACTGGCCATCGGTGAAGGCCAGCAAGCTCACCTCCGGTCCCTCTAGGTACTCCTCCAGCACAACTCGGTCCCCGGCGCTGCCGAAAATGCGGCGGATCATCCGGTCTTGCAGCGCGACGCCGGCGTCTTCGGTAGTGGTACAAACGGTGACGCCCTTGCCGGCCGCCAAGCCATCGGCCTTGACCACGATGGGCGCTCCGTGCTGCTGCACGTAGTCCAGGGCCGCCGAGTAGTCGCTGAAGGTGGCGCTCCTGGCGCAGGGGATGCCCAGGCGCTCCATCAGCTCCTTGGCATAGGCCTTGCTGCCCTCGATGCGGGCTGCCGCGGCCGTGGGGCCAAAGATGGGCATGTGGGACTGCCGGAAGGCGTCGACGATGCCCATAGTGAGGGGGACCTCTGGCCCGACGACGGTGAGGTCGATGCGTCGCTCGATGGCCGCCCGCAGGAGGCCGGGGATATCGTCGGCCGGCACGTCGAGATTGCGCGCGATGAGGCCGGTGCCTGCATTGCCGGGCGCCACGTACACCTCCCGCACCCTGGGGTTCTGGAGCAGCTTCCAGACAATGGCATGCTCCCGCCCGCCGGAGCCGACTACCAGGATGTTCATGGCGTTACTAGCTGCACCCAGGGTAAAGTGCCATGCACCGAGTTATAGAGTCGGCTGTCGGTCGTCCAGAACTCGCAGCCTTCGCGTTCTGCTACGGCCAGGTACTGCGCGTCATAAGCGCGGGGTTGGTTCAAGCGTAGGGCGATGTCCCATGCCTGCTCTTGAAGATCAGGGTAGTTGACAAATCTGATAGCCAAGCGGCGGATCGTTCGAAAGACAGGCACGGCTTCCTCAAAGGTGATCACATTTCTGTATACCCTATTCCGAAGGACAGAAGTGGTTTCTGCTTGAAATAAGGGTGGGGCGACGCAGTCGACGCCCTGTTCTAGCCAAGTCTTCCAGAAACCCTCGATCCTCGGAGTCAACGGACCGGGCAGCAAAAGATCCAAGATGAAGCTCGCGTCAAGGCAAACGAGACTCAAGTTCCTCCATCCGTTCTTCCCTTGATTGCCGCACTAGACCAGCTCCATCGAAGAGCCGGCCCGTAGACTTATAGATAGCTTCTCTGTTCCTGCGGATTTCCTCCAAGAGCCTCATCTGCTCTTGATAACGAGCTTCTCCCTTATGGGCCATCAATGCTTCCCGCTTTATGAACCACTGGTGGCCGATCCGCTGGCCAGGAAGCTTGCCTTCTCGCAGGTAGCGCCGCACCTGCTCGATGGAGCGGTGCAGGATCTTCGCGGCGTCTGCTACGGTAATAAAGTCTTCAGAAACGATCATTGCCATACCTATGGTATGTTGTTGCCCTCAACAATATCATACCCCTGGTGTTCTCTGTGGGCTAGCTTCCACACGATGGCGTACTCTCTGGCCCCAGAGCCGACCACCAGGATGTTCCTGTGACCGGGCATACGCGTTGCTCACCGGGTTTCGCATTAGCTGACCAGCCTTGCTCTCTGGGGCCGCTGCGGTTCCTCATACCGATCGTGGGCCGGGCGCGAGTGGCACGATGCCAGCCGCTCCCGGCGCCGTTGGATCGGAATCAGTAGCTCCCGCAGGCCCTCCGGAGCGCGCTTTGGCACTCATTGCTTCAACTTCGACTTCGAAAAGGGCTGTTTCTTTCAACTCAGAGGTAGTGACATTAGCGTAGTCGATACCTGCTGTGCGGCCAGGGAAATAACGGCCGATCATCGCCTCCAGCACCGCGCGTTTGCGCGCAAGCCCCACGATCAGGCGGGCAGTGCCGAAGCAGACCGCCGTACGGTAGTTCATCGAGTGGTTTGTTGCTGTGCGGGAAGCGATCAGATCATCGGCCAGCGTCACCTCGACACAGACCGGCGCGCCTTTGCGCAACGCGCGCAGCGTGCCAGCGTCCGAGGAGCCATGCAGGTAGATGCGGTCGCCGTCGTAGTGGTAGGTGAAGGGCAGGACCACGGGCCAGCCTTCCTGAACGGTGGCGACGTGCGCAACCAGACCCTCCGCGAGGATCGCTTTAGCCGCATCATGGGTTTGCGCCCGTTCCGGGTGGCGACGTATACGGGTGCGAGATGACGAGGACGCGGTCAGGGCCACTCTTAGCGTCCTTCCTACTCCCACCCGACGGTGCCAGGGGCTTGCGCCAACCTGCTCGTTCTCACGCGTTGAATAATCCTTGCGACTAGTCCCAGGGAAATCTCTTGGTGGTGCTCGTTAGGGAATATCACACCGTCGGCCAGTTTGCCGTTCGCAATAAGGCAGAAACTTCAGGCACGAGCTTCTGGCTACGTGGATCAATCCCCAGATCCAGCTGCTCCAGCGCCACAGCTCCGACCAGGAAGGGAGAATCTTCAGGGCCGACTACGGCGGTGGTGAGTACAGGTGGCAAGGAGGCGTCCACTTCTACCTGGATGTAGACAATCTCACGCTCCTGAATACTCCCGTCTGCCAAAAGAACCCGGCCGCGCCGGAACGGGCGCGCCCGTAACTCCACGGCAGTCGATCGCGGTAATTGGCAATGGCTCGCGCCAGTATCAATGGTCGCCTGGGCCACGACCCACTGAGCACCGTCCTCAGAGCCGAAGCGCACTGATCGCCGAACAAGTCCCATCGGTCGCCCTACTCCCACTCCACTGTCCCCGGTGGCTTGGACGAGATGTCGTAGACCACGCGGTTGACCCCGGGCACCTCGTTGACGATGCGGTTGCTGATGCGGGCCAGCAGGTCGTAAGGCAGGCGGGCCCAGTCAGCGGTCATAAAGTCGTCGGTGGTGATGGCGCGGATGGCCACCACCTCGCCGTAGGTGCGGTAGTCGCCCATGACGCCCACAGAGCGGACGCCGGGCAGCACCGCGAAGACCTGGGCCACCTCCCGGTAGTAGTTGGCCGCCTTGATCTCGTCCATGACGACCCAGTCCGCCGCCCGCAGGGTCTCCAGGCGCTCCCGGGTGATCTGCCCGATGATCCGGATGGCCAGCCCCGGCCCCGGGAAGGGCTGCCGCCACACCATCTCCTCGGGCAGGCCCAGGGCGTGCCCCACCTGCCGCACCTCGTCCTTGAAGAGGTTGCGCAGGGGCTCCACCAGGGTGAAACGCATGTCGCTGGGCAGGCCCCCCACGTTGTGGTGGTTCTTGATCTTGGCCGTGGCCTTGTGCTCCGCGGTGGTGCTCTCGATGACGTCGGGGTAGAGGGTGCCCTGGGCCAGGAAGTCGATACGCCCCATCTTCCGGGCCTCGCTCTCAAACACCCGGATAAAGGTCTCGCCCACGATCTTGCGCTTCTCCTCGGGGTCGGTCACGCCCTCCAGGTTGTTCAGGAAGTCGCTGGAGGCGTCCACGTACCGGATGTTCCACAGGAGGTTGCGGTGGAAGGTATCCAGGGTGCGCTCGGCCTCTTCTCGCCGCAGCAGGCCGTTATTCACGAAGATACAGGTGAGCTGGTCGCCCACGGCCTGGTTCATCAGCGTGGCCACCACTGCGGAGTCCACCCCGCCGGAGAGCGCGCAGATGACCTTGCCTTCCCCCACCTGCTCCCTGATGGCGGACAGGCTGTCTGCAATGAAGTTGCTGGGGGTCCAGGCGCCGGTACAGCCGCAGACCTGGTACAGGAAGTTGCGGAGGAGCTCTCGCCCATAGACGGTGTGGGCTACCTCTGGATGGAACTGAAGACCTACCATGCCGCGGTCGTTGCCCATGATCGCGACGGGAGAGTTGTCGGTGTAGGCCAGGGGCCGGAAGCCGGGCGGCAACTCCTCGATGCGGTCGCCGTGGCTCATCCAGACCTGAGAGGTGGGCGGCAGGTTCTGCAGGATGGCGTTAGAGTCGACCCCGCGGTGCAGCAGGGCGTGGCCGTACTCGCGTTTCTCCCCGGGAGCTACCCGGCCGCCAAGCTGGTGGGCCAAGAGCTGCATACCGTAGCAGATGCCCAGGACGGGGAGGCCCATTTCGTAGATGTAGCTGGGGGCGAGCGGCGCATTCGGCTCGTAGACGCTGGCGGGGCCTCCGGAGAAGATAAACCCCCTGGGTCGGAGCGCTGCTACCTGCTCCTGCGGTGCGTCGAAGGGCACCAGCTCACAGTAGACGTTCAGCTCCCGGACCCGGCGGGCGATGAGGAGGCTATACTGCGAGCCGAAGTCCAGGATGACGATGGTTTCTCGGGACAGCGCCGACGGCGCTCCCGTTACCGGCTGAGCGCCGGCTTTGGCTTCGGCAATCTCCAGATAGGCGGAGACCTCCAGGTCGCCGCTGGCGGCGATGCGGCGGCTCTCCATGCCTGCGGTCTGCTCCGGCATCATCCCTCCCTTCGGTGTGGTGGCGTCAGGCAGCGGCGAGCACAGACTTGGCGTCGGCCGGAGGCGGACACCCTGATTGTAGCACAGGAGGGGCCGGCCTTCCCAGTTTGCCCGCTGGCCGCAACGTGCGAGGACGGGGGGGTGACGAGGCAGCCACGTGTATGCAGGAGCCGTTGGAATGAGAGTGTTTTATAACTCTACACTGCAGGCTGATGGTATTGCAATATATAAGAGTACATAGTAGTATGCTCCTGAGACAGTATTGGCAGGAGTGAACTATGGAACGGGCTTTTCTGGCGACCAGGATTGCAGAGTTGAACCAGGCGGGGAAAAGTCAACCGGTGCCCTACGTCCGCGT
>JACPQN010000085.1 GCA_016190485.1 Chloroflexota bacterium | reverse complement strand
GGCGTACATACTGCTGTGCTTAAAGTAAGTGCCGAAGTATGCCTACGGTGCGGCGAGCGATTGCATTCAGCCGAAAGCGTAAAGCGCTTTGAGCAGATTCGATTAAAACTGGAGAGACAGGAAATCTCGGAGTTTCAGCCACTGGGCCAGACCTTTCAGGTGGTGTAATGCGCTTTCTAAAATCGGGCTGGCTAACAACCGCTGCGGCTTCCGGCAGCGGCTGAAACCTGGCGTTAGGCGTCGGAGAGGAGAGAGACCAGTGGCACAGGAATACACGGGTGCCTGTGAGCTTTGCGGGCACGAGGTGCCAAGAGCCCAAATGGCTCGTCATCTTGCCGCATGTGCCCCGGAGCATGACAAGGGCTCCCAGGCGGAGTCCCTCGTTCAGCTCCATATCGAGGCGGATGGGGCCCCGATGTACTGGCTCTATGTCGAGGGCCGCGAGACCGCCTCACTCCAACAGTTGGATTCCCTCTTGCGCCGGGTGTGGCTTGAGTGTTGCGGGCACATGAGCGCCTTCCGCCTTGGTCGGGCTGAGATCAGCAAGCGATCTGCCCTGGGCTCCCTCCAGGCGAAGGGCGTTGCTTTCCAGTACGAGTACGACTTTGGGTCGACGACGGCGCTCCGGGGCAAGGTGTTAGGGTATCGGAAGGGGTCTCTCGGCCGCAATGTTGTGCGGCTACTGGCTCGAAACATACCCCTGAAGCTGGCGTGTGCATCCTGCGACGCACCTGCCAGCCTGGTCTGCCCCTTCTGCCTCGACTCTGGTCCCTGTCTCTTCTGCGAGACCCACGCCCCGCAGCACCCGTGTGCCGAAGAGGACGTCTTCATGCCTACGGTGAACTCCCCTCGCATGGGAGTATGCGGCTATACGGGGTGAGGGCGACGCCGAACAAGGCGATAAAGCTGACGGGCACCTCGCGGCGACCGCGTGATCGAGAACGCAGCGGCCGCCGGTCGTTTCGACAAGCTCAACAAACGGCGGCTTTCTCGTCTTCCGCGGCACCAGACTCTGTAATTAAACACTCTCCTTTGGGGAGTTGACGTAAGTCTTTCGCTCTGCTAGGGTAACCTTGGTAAGAGCGACGACGGAGAAGAGTAGGTTGTCCCCGCTGGCCAGCGAGTCTGGTGTGGTGGAAGCAGACCCAGCGAGCATTCCAAAAATCCCTCCTGAGCTGCCATCCGAACGCTGTTTTGCAACCCCAGGCTGAAGCCTGGGGCATTATGCCGAGGGCTTTAGCCCTCGGGGCAGAGTAGCAAGTAGACCTGGCCGGGCACGCCGCCCGTTATCCCGGCGGGGGCATGCTGGTGCCCCGAAGGAGTGCTCCGCCGCAGGCGGAGAAGAAGGGTGGTACCGCGGGCAGGCTCCCGTCCCTTTGTGGGCGGGAGTTTTTGTGTGCGCTGCGCCAGGCAGGGGGAAGGCCATGAAGGTAGTGCTCTACGACACCACGTTGCGGGATGGCGCCCAGATGGAGGGCATCTCCTACTCCGTGGAGGAGAAGCTGGAGATCACCCGCAGGCTGGACGAGCTGGGCGTCCACTATATCGAAGGGGGCTGGCCCGGCTCGAACCCCAAGGACGCGGAGTATTTCCGCCGGGTGCGGGACGTGCCCCTGCGACAGGCCACCATCGCGGCCTTCTCCAGCACCCGCCGCGCCCACACCGCAGTGACAGAGGACCCCAACATCCTGGCGCTGCTGGAGTCGGGGGCGCCGGTGTGCACCCTGGTGGCCAAGACCTGGGACCTGCACGTGCACCGGGTGCTGAACACCACCCTGGAAGAGAACCTGGCCATGATCCGAGACTCGGTACGCTACCTGCGGGAGCAGGGCAGGCGGGTCTTTCTGGACGCCGAGCACTTCTTCGACGGCTTCAAGGCGAACCCCCGCTATGCCCTCCGCTGCGTGCAGGCCGCCGTGGACGCCGGCGCGGAATGCGTGGTGCTGTGTGACACCAACGGCGGGGCCATGACCACGGAGCTGGTGGAGACCATCCGCCGGGTCCAGGCCGCCACCGCCATAGAGCTGGGCATCCACGTTCACGACGACTGCGATCTGGCGGTGGCCAACTCCCTGGCCGCCCTGGAGGCCGGCGCTGTGCAGGTGCAGGGCACCCTCAACGGCTACGGCGAGCGGTGCGGCAACGCTAACCTCTGCACCATCATCGCGCTGCTCAAGCTCAAGCTGGGAGTGGACTGTGTGACGGACCAGCAGCTCGCCCGGCTCACCGAGCTGTCCCACTACGGCAGCGAGCTGGCCAACCTGCGTCCTGACCCTCGCCAGCCCTTCGTGGGTATCAACGCCTTCACCCACAAGGCCGGGTTGCACGCGGATGCCGTGGGCAAGGTGGAAGAGAGCTATCAGCACGTACCTCCAGAGCGGGTGGGCAACCACAAACGGGTGCTGGTCTCCGAGCTGGCAGGGCGGGCCAACATCGTGCAGAAGTCCCAGGAGCTGGGCCTGGGGCTGGAGGCCCGGGACCCCCGGGTGCGCCAGGTGCTGCAGCGGGTCAAGGAGATGGAGAGCCGGGGCTACCAGTACGAGGGCGCCGAGGCCTCTTTCGAGCTGCTGGTGCGCCGCATGGAGGAAGGCTACCAGCCGCCCTTCGAGCTGGTGGACTTCCTGGTGGTGGTGGAGAAGCACCGCCGTGCTCCCACCTCCGGCAACGGCGAGGAGGTGCTCTCTGAAGCGACCGTGAAAGTCCGGGTGGGCGACGAGGCAGTCCACACGGCCTCCGAGGGGAACGGCCCGGTGAATGCGCTGGACGGCGCCCTGCGCAAGGCCCTCACCCAGTTCTATCCTTCCCTGGCGGCGGTGAAGCTGGTGGACTACAAGGTGCGCATCCTGGAGGGCACGGAGGGCACCGAGGCTCAGGTGCGGGTGCTCATTGAGTCCAGCGACGGCGAGCAGGACTGGCGTACCGTGGGCAGCTCCACCAACATCATCGAGGCGAGCTGGTATGCGCTGGTGGACAGCCTGGAGTACTGGCTGGTGCGGAAGGGTCTGGTGGGGCGGGCCGTCTCTCCCGGCCGGGGCTAGCTGCCTGCCAGCGCAAAGTAGCGGGTGATGCCCCGCAGGTAGCCCCGGGCGATGGCCACCTGGATGTGCTCCTGCGCCAACACGCTAGCCTCGTAGCCGTTGGAGAGAAAAAGGCTTTCGCCCAGGATGCCCGGCATCTGGGTGGCACGGGTGACCCGGGGCTCGGTCCGGGGGTTGCCCAGCACGAAAAGGGGGAACACCCGGTCCCGAAAGAGCCGGAACTGGGAGCCGTTCTTGAGGCCGCGATTGGCTGTGACATAGCCCGCCGCCTTCAGCTCTTCCACCAGGCCGGCCAGCACCTCTCGGGCCAGCAGCCAGTTCTTGTCGCCGAAGGGGCGGTCAGGCGCGTACCACACCTCGGTGCCCGCCTCGCTGGGGTTGGAGGAGCCGTTGTTGTGGATGGAGACAAAGATGTCTGCGCCCGCGGCGTTGGCCAGGTCCACCCGTCCCTGGAGGTCGGCGCGGGTCGGGTTGTTGGGGCTCAGGCTCTGGCTCTCCGGCAAGTTGAAGGCCCGCTGGTCCGCCTCTCGGGTGAGCACTACCTGAAAGCCCTCTGCTTCTAGCAAGCTACGCAGGTGGAGGGCGATCTGGAGGTTGAGGATCTTCTCGGCCAGGCGGCCCTGGGCCGCGCCCACCTCCAGCCCGCCGTGGCCGGGGTCCAGCGCCACCAGCTTCTTGCCCGGTTCCCGCCGGAAGCCCCGGCGGGCCAGCTCCTGACGCGCCCAGTCCTCGGGGGGCAGGTTGAAGTTTGGCAGCGGCAGTAGCGCGCCACCCTGGGCGGCAGGCGGGAGGCCCGCGGGGGCGGGTGGCCGGCTCTCGGGGAACACCTCCGCGGTGGGGAGGTCGACGGTCGCGGGCGGCGCTGACGGAGGAGGCGCCGCACCGGGCGGGCTAGCCGGAGTGGCCGGCGTGGCCGGGGGCGCCGTCTGTGGAGTTTCGATGGTGGCAGCCGGGGCCGATAACTCAGCAGCGGCCGGGGCCGCCGGCGCCGCCAGCGGGGCAGCCCCGCCGGGAGAGCACCCCAGCAGGGCTGCGGATAGGAGACTCAGACTGAGTAGTGAAACACGCACGGTAGTCGGTTGCGACAGCTCCTTAGGTCATCTTACCAGATTACCAGAGTTTAGTTCACCGACGAAGGCGTTCCGGGCATGACCCCGCTGAAGCCTGGCATCCGATCGGGCATGCCCTGGTGGAAGTCCGGCATCTGCCCCATCATGCCCTGGTACTGGCCTGGCATCCCCTCCATCATGCCCGGATACAGGCCCAGCATTCGGTCCATCATGCCCGGGTACGGGCCTGGCATCCCCTCCATCATACCCTGGGGCAGGACCGGCATCCCCTCCATCATGCCCGGGTACGGGCCTGGCATCCCCTCCATCATGCCCTGGGTCCTGGGCTGCCCCTGCTGGCGGGGGACGAAGCGTATCACCGCGAAGGCCTCGCTGGAGCTGTTTCTCACGGTCACGCCGACCTTGTCGCCAGCTTTTAGCTCCGAGATTTTGAAGCGAGAGCGGGTGTTGCTGGTGATTTGGACGGTCACGGCGCTGGTCTTGCCATTAGGCGTGTAGGTGAGGCTGGTGTCCGACGCGCTCACCACTTTGCCGAAGATGGTGTCGTACGTGACCTGCTTATTATCTTTGTCGGTGATGACGGTCTGGCGGCTCAGCAGGTGGTCGAAGCGCTCGCCCTGGGGGATGTCCTGGAGCTCGGGCAGCCCGAGGCGGCCGTGGCCCTTGCCCCGGTGCCCTGGGCCCGGCCCCGCACCCGGGCCGGGAGCGGGCGGCGCGGCCGCGGTCACGGTGATGTTCAGAAGGCTGTCGCCCCGGTAGAGCGTGAGGCCCACCTGGTCGCCTGGATTGACGCTCTCCATGGCGGTGCGGATGTCCGGCAGTTTGCTCACCGGGCCGCCGTTCATCGCGACGACCACGTCCTTCTGCTGCACGCCGGCCGTGCCGGCGGGCCCACCGGGCATGACCCGCAGCACCACCAGGCCCGGCCGCTCCGTAATGCCAAGGCGCTGGGCCAGTCGCTCGGTCAGAGGGGCCAGGGCCAGCCCCAGCCAAGCCTTGGCCGACTGAGCGTCCGCTGGCTGAGTCTCAGGGGGCGCGCTGGGCAACTCTCTGGCCTGGGCCACCTGGGTGCAGGCGCTGCCCAGGAGCAGCAGTAGGGCGCTGGCAAACAGGAGCAGGATGGACGGTGTTTTTCTCATGGCTGGTTGACCTCCGGACCTTCGGTCCTCTTGTGCTTGTCTTACTACTAGATACCAGCGGGGAGGCGCGAAGGTTTCTATTGGGCGGCTGTTACTCGTAGCGGAGGGCTTCGATGGGGTGCAGGCGGGAGGCCCGGGTGGCGGGATAGATGCCGAAGAAGAGGCCCACGGCCGCGGAGACGGTGACCGCCAGGGCCACGATCTCCGGCGAGACCACGGTCACCAGGGGCTGGCCGTTGAGGGTCATGCCGGAGACCAGGCGGGAGATGAGGATGCCGATGGCCAGCCCCGTGCCGCCGCCCAGCACGCTCATCACCGTGGCCTCCACCAGGAACTGGGAGAGGATATCTCGCCGCTTGGCACCCACGGCCTTGCGGATGCCGATCTCCCGGGTGCGCTCGGTAACGGAGACCAGCATGATGTTCATGATGCCGATGCCGCCCACCAGCAGGGAGATGCCGGCGATGCTGCCCAGGAAGGCCGTGAAGACCCCCGTCACTTGGGTGAGGGTGCTCAGGGTGTCTTCCTGGCTGGTGACGGTGAAATCGTCCTCGCCAGTGACCCGGTGGCGCTCCCGGAGGATCTGGGCTATCTGCTCTTTCGCCTCGTCGATCTCCTGCTCGTTCACCACCTGCACGTTGATGACGGAGACGGAGCGGCCACCCTGGACGGAGCGCTGAGAGGCGAGGCGCGTCATGGCCGTGGAGATGGGCACCATCACCACGTCGTCCTCGAAGCCCAGGCCGGTGCCGCCCTTGCTGGCCAGCACGCCGATGACCCGGAACTGCTGGCGGTTGATCTTGATGGACGCCCCCAGGGCGGTGGAGTCGGGAAAGAGGTTGGCCGCCACGTTGCTGCCCAGCACTGCCACCAGGGACCTGGCGTCCACGTTCTGCTTGCCGATGAACTCCCCCTCAGACACGGTGTAGTTGCGTACGTCTGGGTACAGCTCGGTGACGCCCACCACGCGGCTGCTCACGTTGCGGTTCCCCGCTACCACCTGGCCGCCGGTGGAGAACTCCGGCGCTACCAGGGCGATGGAGGGAGCGCGTGCAGGGTCGTTCAGGGCCTCGGCGTCTTCCATGGTGAGGGTGGCGGCGGAGCCCTGGGCCTGGCGGACGCCGCCCTGCTGCGGCGCGCCGGGCCGCACGAACACCAGGTTGCTGCCCAGGGAGGAGATACGGGAGACGACGGTAGCCTGGGTGCCACTTCCGATGGACATGAGGACGATGACGGCCGCCACGCCGATGATAATGCCCAGCATGGTCAGGGCCGAGCGTAGCTTGTTGGCCCTCAGGCTCTCGAGGGCGATGCCCAGGTTCTGGCGCAGATTCACGCAGGGACCTCCGAGGTCGACTCCTCCGACTCCAGTTCCAGGGCGACACGGTGCGCCAGCAGGGTGGCGGCGTCGATGGGCGCCTCCACCCCTTCCTCCTGCTGCACCACGCCGTCCCGGATGTAGATGACCCGCCGGGTGTGATGGGCGATCTCCTGCTCATGGGTCACGAAGATCACGGTGATGCCCTCCTCCCGGTTGAGGGACTGGAAGATGGCCATGATCTCCTCGCTGGTACGGGAGTCCAGCGCTCCCGTAGGCTCGTCAGCCAGCAGGATGGCAGGGTGGTTGACGATAGCCCGAGCGATGGCCACCCGCTGCTGCTGCCCGCCGGAGAGCTCGTTGGGGCGATGGTTGATGCGGTCTCCCAGGCCGACCCGATCCAGGGCCTGAATGGCCCGCTGGCGCCGGTCCGGCGCCCCGGCGTAGACCAGTGGCAGCTCCACGTTGCCCAGGGCAGAGGTACGAGCGAGCAGGTTGAAGGACTGGAACACGAAGCCGATCTTGCGGTTGCGGATCTCGGCCAACTGGTCGTCGCTAAGGCCGCTGACGTCCGCACCGTCCAGCGCGTATGCGCCGGAGGTGGGCGTGTCCAGGCAGCCGATGATGTTCATCAGGGTGGACTTGCCGGAGCCGGAGGGGCCCATGATGGCCACCATCTCGCCACGCTGGATGGTGAGGTCCACGCCTCTCAAGGCAGGGACGGCCAGGTCCCCAATGTAGTAGGTCTTGGTCAGGTCCTGTATCTGGATGACAGGCGGCGTGGCGTCGGCCATGCTACCGCCCCGTGACGGTGGTGATGCCCCCGCCGAGGCCGGGGACGCCGGCGCCGGGAAAGCGTGCGCCCTGCCCTTGGGTAGCCGTGGTCGGGCCTCGGCCCGCCTCCACCAGCACCTGGTCCCCCTCCTGGAGCCCCTCCACCACCTCCGTGCGCTGGTCGTCGCCCAGACCCACCTTGATGGCGCGCGCCTCGGGTTTGTCGTTGATGAGTAGCTGGACAGTACGCTCTTGGCCGGTGACCTTGATGGCGCGGTTAGGGACCAGCAGCACGTTCTGGCGCTGCTGGTACACCACGTTGACCAGCGCAGTCATGCCCGCTTTCAGCCCCCGGGGCTCGCCGATGCCCAGGGTGACCAGGTACGTAGTGACGCCGGACTGGGTGGTGGCGCTGGGCGCAACCGCGGTGACTCGGCCGGGATAGGGCCGGGCGCCCACGGCTTCCACGGTGATGATGGCGGCCTGTCCCAACTCCACCTTGGCCACGTCCGTTTCGTCCACGTTCACTTCCACCTGCATGGCGGAAGGGTCCACCAGGGACATGACCACCGTGGACGCCCCCACGCCCTGGCTGGCGCCGGCGGTGATGGGCACCTTGCTGATAATGCCATCGAAGGGCGCCACCAGCACCGCGTGCTCCAGGTTGAAGCGGGCCTGGTCCAGGTCCAGCCGGGACCGGTCCACGCTGAGCTGCGCTCTGGCAATATCCAGGGCGGTCCCGGGCTGGAGGAGTCTGGCCAGTTGTGCCATGGCCTGCTCCACCGAGGCCCGCTGTGCAGCCAGGTCCACGTCCTCATAAGGAATCCTGGTCTGCTCCAGCTTGGCCTGGGCCGTCAGCACAGCGCCCTCCGCGGCGGCGACGTCGGCGGCGGTGGGGTTGCGGAGCTGGTCTAGCTTGGCCTGGGCGTTCAGCAGGTTGGCCTGGGCGGTGGCTACAGCGCCCTGGGCGGCGGCGATGTCGGCGGCGGTGGGGTTGCGGAGCTGGTCTAGCTTGGCCTGGGCCGTGACGACCGCGCTTTCTGCGGTGGCCCGATCTGCGGCAGTGGGGTTACGGAGCTGGTCCAGCTTGGCCTGGGCGCCCAGGAGGCTCCCCTGAGCCGAGAGCAGGGCGTCTTCCGCCTGGGCGACATCTTCCGCTGGGGGATGCAGGAGCTTGACCAGCTTCAGCCGGGCGTTGCTCAGCGTCCCTTGGGCTACCTCGACGGCAGCCTGAGCCGAGCGGAACTGGGCGGCAGTGGTGCCGGCCTGGGGATACTCCACGTCGGCCTCCGCGGCCTCCACTGCTCGCAGGGCTAGGAGCACGGCCATCTCCTTGGCCGCGATCTCCTCGGCGGAGGTCTGGCGGGCCCGGCTCGCATCCAACTCCTCTCGGGCGATGAAGAGTTGGATGTAGGCCTCTACCAGGCGCCGTCGTTTCTCGTCATTGAGCTGGGTCTTGAGCTTATCCAGGTTGCTCTGCGTGTTCAGGAGGTTGCTCTCCGCGTTTTTCACGGCCGCCTCGGCGTCCGTAACCTGCTCTGATGGAGGATTCCTAAGCTCGTCCAGCTTCCGTTGCGCATTGCGAAAGTTCACCTGTGCGCCAGCCACCGCGCCCTGCGCGGCGGCCAGGTCGGCGACCGTGGGGTTGCGGAGCTGGTCCAGCCTGGCCCGGGCCGACTGGAGGGCTGCCTCTGCCGCTGCCAGGTCAGAAACTGTCGGATTACGGAGCTGCTCCAGTTTGGCTTGAGCGTTCAGAAGGTTCGCTATGGCCGCGGCCACCGTTCCTTCCGCGGCGGCGAAGTCCGCCGGGGTGGGATTCCGGAGCTGGTCCAGGCGGGCCTGGGCGCTCAAGAGACTAGCCGCAGCCGCGGCGATGTCTCCGGGTTTGCCCTGGGCCTCCATGGCGACCAGCCGCCGCCGCGCTACGTCCAGACTGGCTTGGGAGCTGGTGATGTCCTCCGGGCGGGACCCCTGCACCAGGGTCTCCAGGTTTAACTGTGCAGTGCGGAGGGCGATCTCTGCCTGGGCCACTTGGAGCTCCAGCGGGCGGGTCTCCAGACGCGCCAGCGGCTGGCCCTTCTTGACGCCGTCGCCTACTTTCACCATGACCTCTTCCACCAGCCCGCTGGAGCGGAAGGAGAGGTCCGAGGCTTGAAGGGCCTTGACGACGCCGGTGCCGGTCACCGTCAGGCGCAGGTTGCCCCGGGCCACCGCGACGGGTTGCCCTGTGGGCTCGCTCCGCTTCTGAGCGAACACCTGGGTATAGGCCAGCGTCCCTGCCAGCACCAGGACTGCCGCAGCCGCGGCGATGCGGATGGATCGCGCATGTAGCATAGTTGTTACTCCAGAGGATCCAGGGACCAGCCGTGCTGGTTCCCGAACTTTGTCAGCAAGATGGCGCCGAAGCCTACGGAGCTCACCAGCAGCACCAGCGCCCAGCCCAGCAGGGGCACGAGGCTCAGCGGGAAGAGGAGCAGCGTGCCCAACGCCAGGTCGCTCAAGGGGGAAGCGACACCCAGAGCCAGCCGCTCCCGGAGCCAGCTCCCCATGACCAGGCTCACCGCTACCCAGCCCGCCAGGGACGCCGCGGCCAGCAGGACCACCAGGCCCAGGGCAACGGGCAGCCCCACCACCAGAACGGCCAGGATGAGAATGAGCAGGAGGCCCACCAGGTAACCCAGGAGCCCGATGGCGCCGAGGCGCAGGCGGTGACGGAGGGACGTACCGAGGTTCTCTCGCAGCACCCGCAGTCGCTCCGGCGCCAGGTAGAGGGTTGCGGCGCCCAGGGCAAGCAGCGTGGCGAGCGAGAGCATGGCCAGGGCAACGCCGGTCACCCCCGAGCTGTAGAGGCCGAAGGGGGTGAGGATGGCGGTGGTCTGCTGCTCCCGCCGTGGGCGCGGCGGCCGGTCACGGCCTTCTTCCCGTCCACCCATCATGCCCATGCCGGCGCGCTCGCCCGGAGGGCGAACGCCCACCGGCGTGAGTTCGCCGGGAAGGGCGCCCTGCTGGAACTCCCGCCGGATGATGGCACGCACCCGGTTCTCGAAGCGAGCGGCGTCGGGCGAGATGGTGAAGTAGGGGTGCATGCTCCGCGGCGCTGGGGGGACGGGGTCCGCGGCCGCCGGCGAAGGCAACCAGAAGGCGAGACCCAGGGCCAGGAACAGGTTGGCTGCTCCCAGAGCGCCCAGGGCAAGCCAGAAGCGTCGCATAGCAGGCAAGGGCTAGTGTGGTATTTCTGAAGAACGCCGCGAATTTGTCATTGCGAGGAGGCGAAGCCGACGTGGCAATCCGGGGGAGGGAAGCCGTCCTCCTCGCAGGGGATCGTTATCCCCTCCCAGATTGCCACGGCCCTCGTTCCTCG
>JACPQN010000082.1 GCA_016190485.1 Chloroflexota bacterium | reverse complement strand
GTGGTAGGAGACCTCCAGCCCTCGTAAGCCCGACACCGGCGGCCACAGGGGAAGGTCCAGCCGCCCCTTAAAAGTGCTCCCTAGCGGTTCGACGCGCTGCAGCGTATCACCCAGGCGGATATGGATCGCTCCTGGGCCGGGCGCCCCTTCAGCAACGGCGATGGCGCCGGAGACTTCCAGAACGCCGGGGGCTAACGCCAGGCCCGGCAAGGTAAGTGACAGGGAAGTCGGGATCAGGGCAACGGTGACATCCACGTTCTTTGAGGCTCCCGCATACAGCCCGGAGGCCGGGACCGACACGGTGATGGTCTGGTGGCCCAGGGGCGCGTCCGCTGGCACCTGCGCCTCCACCGTGCACCGTCCTGGGCAGCGAGTCTCCACCATGGTTCGGCCCAACAGTGTCACCAACAAGGTTCGCCCATCGGCCGGCGTCGCGTCGGCGGCCATGGCTACTGTGATTGGGAGGGGACGTCCCGGCCGCGCGACGGGCAGCGCCTCTACCGTGAAATCCGTGGGCACGTACACCAGAGCCAGTTCCAGCGCGGCGGATGAGCCGAGATACACCTGCCTATCGACGTCATCGGGCGTGAACCAGGCTTCCAGCCGGATGGAGGGGTTGTAGACGTAGGGTACGGCCAAACGACCTTGAAACCAGCCGTCGCCGTCGGTCACCGCTATAACTTCCGTTGCCTGGCCCAGATGAATGTCGATAACCCTGTCCGTGAGACCCTGCCCTTCTGCCGTCAGTCGCCCCGACACAGCCAACTCGCCGCCCACAGGGACACGGTCAGAGTCCGGTTCCAAGCTCGTTTCGGTCTCCACGGCGCGCTGACCAATGGCGTCCTGGAGTTCCGCCTCGAGCCGCTCTAGCCACTTTAGATAGTTGTGCCAGTACCCCTGGAGTTGTTCTCGGAGATCGGGCAGAAGGCCCGGCGTTCTGGGCCGAAACCTCCGGTAGGTGGCCACCTGCTCGATCATCCGGTCGATCCCCGCCTCCAACTCGTCCAGGAGGCCCTGGCCTTGCCGCACCAGTATTCTGGCTTCCGCTAACCGAGCCCGAGCAACTGGGATGTGGCGGCGCCTTATGCTCTCCTCGGCCGCAGGCAGGACCACATCTAGCTGCGCGATCACCGCCCGAAACTCCAGGCTAACGGTGACCAGCTTCTGCATCAAGGGCCGTAGGAGTGCGGGAAGGTTCGCGCTGAGGATCGTTCGCCGCAGGTCGTTCAACCCAGCGGTGTTGGCACGCAAAATCTGGGAAAGCATCTGCTCAGCAAAGGTGAAGAGGGGCGCCAAGTCCAGACTCGCGGGAGCAACAGCCGGCTCCAGGTGAGTGGGCACGCTCACAGACGAGTCCAGCGCGCTGGCGGCTCCCGTGCCCAGGGTGACGGACAGCGGAATCATGACCGCAAAGATCAGGAGGCCGCGACGTCTCACCGGCCAAACCCCCAGAGGATCTCGGCCACCTTCAGCGCCACGATGACCGCGAACCCCGGCGCCAGCACGTAGGCGACACCATCCAGCACGCGGCGCGCATCCGCGCTCAGAGACGAGAACAGCAGACCAGCCGCCAGGTATTCGATGAGATAGACCGAGAAGTAGAGGTCCCACCGCCAGGCGCCCAGGAGAGCCATCAGGAAGGTGGTCGCGGAAAAGAGACTCGCTAGAGAGACGATGAAGAGGTCGTAGCTCCGCACTAGCGCGCCTCCAGCGCCACCGTGAGTCCAGCGTCGTGAGCTTCTTCCCTGGCGATGACCACGGGTCGGGCAAGGCCCTCCGCCACGACGCTTGCTATGATGCCGGCCACCGGGCTGCCCAGCACGTCGTCGCACACGTAGGGGGGCAACTGGGCACGGATCCGGTCGCACCGGACCACTGCGCCCCCCTCCGTAAGGCTCACCGCCACTCCCTCCACGGCATCCAGCTCTCCCACCAGCACCCACGTCAGCGCCTGCTCCAGCTCGCCCGGATTGGGGCCGATGCGACCGGCCACCAGCGAGACTGCTCGTGACCCCGGCGTCGCCACAAGCACTCCGGCGCCACCGTGCCCGTTTTCGTAGGGCACCACCAGCCTCTTGGGAAGGGGGCCCCGGATCGCGCCCGGCTCCAGGGCATCGGACGTCGGGATGAACGCGCGCGGCTCTCCTCCCGTTATGGCGGATGGAAGGTACACTGCCCGGGCCGATAAGCCCAACTCTTCGATCAACGCAGCGATGTTGAGCCTGCCCGCCTCCATCAGGAGCTGCCCCATGGGCGCAGAGACCCGGGGCACAGACCGCTCCAATCCAAAGCAGATCAGGCTCAGGATCAGGGCAGAGGTGCCCAGCGCGGTTAGCGGTACAGATCGCAGCAGCAGTAGCGACACGGCGCTCAGGCCCACGCCAGCTACCAGCAGGGCCAGGCCCACCTGCCCGTACGTTCCGCCCCCTCTTCTGTCAGACCCATACAGCACGAGGCAGTCTCCTCCACCAGCGCCACACCGTACAAAAGCGCCTTCCTATCATACCATTCAGCGGCAAGAGCCGTTCTTCGTCATCAATAGCTACCCAAGGCGGCATCCTCATCAACTGCACCGGGATACTCCAGCGATAGTTGCTCACGCCTCATCACCGTGCCCCACTGCCAGGCGCGCCACCTGCCGGCCGATGCGCAGGCTGTAGTTCTGGCCCCGGTCTTCGGGGTAAACCTGGGTGTTGTTGGCCAGATAGAGGCCCTTCACCGGCGTCTCGAGAGACGGGATGCGCCGGGAGTATCCGGTGGTGATAATGGGCTGCGCCGCATCCTCCCGGAAAAGGTGCCACTCCTCTATCCAGTCCCGACGGAAGGCCGGATTGATCCTGGCCAGGTGCGGCAGGTATGCCTCCAGCACCTCCTGGTCCGCCATCTGATAGAGAGACGCGTCCCTGGCGATGTAGTTGGAGAGATACACCACGTGCTTGCCCCCGTAGTGCTGCGGACCCATCAGATTGGTCTGCTCGATGACGGCCACGAAGGGGATAGAGCGGTCGGAGATGTTAAGCCAGTAGATGTGGCTCAAGGGATGCCTGAGCACCAGGATCAGGCACATGACAGCCTGATAGCGGGTGCCCGTCAGCAAGCGGACGTACTGCTCCGGTAGCTCTGGCGCGAGACGCAGGAAGACGGTGGAGGGAATGGTGGCGATGACGCGGTCGGCAGGAAAGAGCAGGTCACCCGCCGCGGGTTGCGCCAGCCCTTCCTCCACGGCCTGGCGACCAAGAGGGCCCTCGGGCAACCGCAGGGAGATGCCCGTCACCCTTCCCTCCTCTGCCTGGATCCCTTCAACCTGGGCCTGGGTGTAGATCCGCCCGCCCGCCGCGGCCACCCGCTGCGCCAGCGCCTCCCACACCTGAGCAAAGCTCCCTTCCAGATAGCCCAGGTGCTCCCTACCCATGCCGCGGCGGGAGCCGAAGCGGAGGCGCATCTTCCAGTGAAACCAGGTCATGCCGATCTCCGGCGCGGCGCTGCCGAATTTGCCGGTGAGCAAGGGGCCCCACACGACCTGGTACGCGTTCTCGCCCGCCCAGCGCTTCAGCCACTCCTGGGCGGTGCCATCCTCGTAACGCCGCCAGTCCGATTGCCGCTGCAGATAAAGGCTCACCAGCCCCAGCCGCAGGCGGTCCACCAGGGGCAGCGGCCGGAAGCGCAGCAGGTCCAGCGGCGTCACGAAGTCCCAGATCCTGCCGTCGGTGAAAAACCCCACCCTGGAGGCCACCCATCGGAGCTTCTGGCTCAGTCCCAGTTCCTGGATGAGTTGCGCCATGAGGGTGTCGCTGGTGAACAGATGGTGGTAGAAGCACTCCAGGCGCGTGTCGGCGATAGCTACCGTGCGGAGCTGGCCGCCTACCACCGGCGCCCGCTCAAAGAGCAGCACCTGGTGGCCCAGGCGCAGTAGCTCGTCCGCGGCGGCTAGGCCCGCCGCGCCTCCACCGATGACGGCTATCCTCATGGCCCCCTCACCCTTCGACCCTTCGACAAGCTCAGGACACCGCAGGCTCAGGACGACGCCCGTTGACCCAAGGTCCGCTAGCGCCCCGGGGCCCCTGGGGAGGCCGGCTGCGCCTCTCGCACCACCTGGGCCAGAGAGAGGCCCTCCTGCCACAGATACGCCAGCCCCAGCAGCACGACAGGGACGATAAGCACCGCGTGCACCAGCAGCGCGTAGGCCGCCGCCACTGCCGCATCGACGCCGAAGACCATGAGGGTCTGGGCGCTGAAGTACTCGAAAGGCCCGATGCCCGCCTGAGAGGAGGGCAGCGTCGTGGCCAGGTTGGCGACACTCATGGCAAGGACATCGAGCCACAGCATTGGCGACAGCCCCAGCGCGACACCCACCGAGAAGAAGATGCCGGCCTCACAGGCCCAGGCCAGCACGGCGTAGCCGGCCACCGCGGCGGCGCGTCCGGGCTGCTGGAGAACCCCCATGCCCTCCAGGAAGCTGGCCATGAGCACGGCCACTGGCCGGGCCAGCCTGGGCGACGCGGCCCGCAGCAGCCAGCCCAGAAGCGCCAGGCTCTGCTGCCGGCGGGCCAGGATCAGGACCAGCGCCAGGAGCGCGCCGAAAAAGAGCGCCGCCATGGCCTTCAGGAGCTGCTCCAGCCAACCGGTGAAAGGAACCACCAGCGCCACCGCCGCCATGAAGGCCACCAGCGTAAGGCCGTCCGACATGCGCTCCAAGAGCACCGTCCCCAGGATGGCGGCCCTGCTCATGCCTCTCCGTTGACCCAGCAGGTACGCTCTGACCAGCTCGCCCACCCGCATGGGGAGCAGGTCGTTGGCCATGTAGCCCATGACGACGTACCGGAAGAGTTGCCGCGCGCCCAGGCGCCGGACCGGGGTCAGGAGGTGCTGCCACCGCAGCGTCCGAAACCAGACCCCGCCGAAATAGAGGGGCAGCGCCGGCAGCAAGTAGAGGAGATTGGCCTGCAGCAGCGCGTCGGTCACCCGAGAGACCTGTGCCTGGCGCAGGAACAGCCCCAGGAACAGCAGGGTCACCAGCAGCCCCACCCAGAGCCGCTTCCGTTGCAGCAACTCCTACCTCGACAGAGGGTACACCACCATTATACGCTCCGTCCTGCTGCCCAGGCCTGCTGTGTGTATGCAGACCTGCCTGCCGCGGGCAGGCGCTACCAGGGCCGCAGGACCTCCGGGGACAACGGCTGATAGTCTTCCCCCTGCCGTCTCCATTGGAGATAGACCTGAGAGTAGGGCGCGTCGGCCAGGTAGCGCACGCGGATGGAGCGCCAACCCTGGGATAGGGTCACCGAGCCTTCTTGGCGCTCACCCGAACGGCCGGCCCTCACCACGGGCTGGCCATCCAGCTCCAGGGACACGCTGCCGATGGCCTCTGCCTGGAACTGGTAGACGCCCGCGGTGCTGACGTAGAGGCTCCCCTGCCACTCCACCGTGAATGGCCGCTCCAGCGGCAAGAGGTGAAAATAGGTGTACGGCGACGGCTCGATGCGCCGGTGCGCCGGCTGGCCGCTCCACAGAGCGCCGGCGTGGTAGCTTCCCGTCAGGCCCAGGGGCCGCACACTGCCATGGTACAGCGCCTCCCGGGGGATGGGAGACCAGGCTCCGCCGGGCGGCTGCCAGAGCAGTTGCGACCCCGCAGGGGCGGGATCACCGTCCAGCCCGATCCAGAGCTCATGGAGACCCTGAGCCAGCTCGACGGAGACCTGTTCGCCCCCCGCCAGCAGCAGCCGGTCATCCAGCCGCGCGGTCACAGCGCTGGGACCTTCCAGGATGAAGCCATAGCGCCCGGAGAGCGGCGCGTGCAGTGAACCCCTCAGTTCCCCACGGATGGCTCCTCCCTGCTGGACGTCTTCCTCCCGCACGGCGGCCCACGGCACAACCTTCTCCTGGGGGACGATGCCACCATCCGCTCCAGGCGTCGCAAAACGGGCCAGAAGCCCGCGCCCGGCGCGCAGCGTCCCGCTGGCGATGCTGCACCGGTAGAGCAGGGCAGGTCCCACCGGCTGCCGTCGCTCCTCGCGGCAATCGGCCTCGGGATAGAGCTGCCGCAGGAGATGGAAGAGGGTCCGCTCCTGGGGCGCCAGGAACAGCGTGGTGTCCACATCCCGCCGCAGCGGGATATGCTCCGGTGCCCGCAGCACCTCATAGGCATAACCAGCAACAAAGTCGATGGAGGGGTGGTTGCCGTAGAGCTCGGAGACCAGCACCCGCTCCTCGCGCGACCGCGCCTCGGCCAGATAGCGCCCCACCCGGCTCTCAGCGCCCGAGTGGGCGCTCCAGGATGCGTAGTCCGCCGCCTGCGGGCCGAAGTAGACACCAGCGTTCAGGGCGACCACCACCATCAGGCCGGCGGCGCCACCCACTATTGCGATGGCGCGAGACAGGTACGGCGCTACCAGCGCGTGCAGGCGCTCCAAGCCCCAGACCGCCAGCAGCAGCGCCGCCGGCAGCGCCCCGATGCTCCGCAATGCCTGGGGCGCTTCGAACTCCACCGAGAGCACCCCGGGTAGGAGCATCAGCAAGAGCCAGCTCAAGAGGAAAGCCGAGAGGGGCTCCCGCCACCGCCGCAGGGCGGCCACCAGGCCCAGCAGCATGGCCGCTCCCGTGGCGGGGTCCAGCATGGGCGCCTGGGGCAAGTTGTGGCGACCATTGGCGTCACCCTGCAGGTTGAACATCAGCAGGTGCTTCGCCAGCGTCTCCCCAAGGGCGGACACAGCTTCCGGAGGATCCTTGTCCTTGAAAATAGACACCTGCTGAGTGCGGCCGAAGGCCACCGCCGGCTCCCGGGCAGCGTGGAGCAGCACCGGCGCCATCACCAGCAGCGCGCCGCCGGCGGCCAGGACCAGGCCGACGCCGTGGGCCCGCAGAAAGCCCCGGCGCGCGCGGGTCATGGCCAGGAGAAACATGCCGAGCACTCCAAAAAAGAAGACGTTCGCGGCATAGAACCAGGGCAGCAGCCCCAGCGCCACGCCCAGCGCTCCGTAGGCCGTGAGCCTGCCGGTGGACACCGAGAGGAGCACGAGCAGGCAGGCCAGCAGCGTCAGCAGCGGCGTGGTGGCGCCCTGGAGGCCGAAGCGGCTGAAGGTGAGGTCCCACCGCGCCGCTGCGAAGAGGCCGGCCGCTGCCAGGCCAGCCCATGGCCCCCAGAGAGAACGGCCGACCAGGTAGCCCAGCGCCACCGTGGCCAGCCCCGCGCCGGCCGGGACGGCCCGCACCGCGGCCTCCGTCTTGCTCAGCAGCGCCTCTGCTCCTGCCACCAGGTACAGGTAGGCCGCGGGCGAGGTGGTGCTGGAGGCGTACACCGGCCGGTAGCTGGAATCGGCCACCACCCGCTGGGCCTCCAGTCCAATGGCGGCCTCGTCGTACCAGAGGCCCTCGGGCAGCCGGTCCAGGCCGTAGAACCGCAGGCCCGCCGCCAGGGCCAGCGCCGCCGCCAGCGCCAGGAGCTCGCCACGTGAGAGGCCCTGGAGAAGGTTGGCCAGCCCTCCGCGCAGGGAACCCAGTCCATCCCCTTCGACAGGCCCTTCGACATGGCTCAGGACAGGCCCTTCGACATGGCTCAGGACAGGCTCAGGACATCGCCGGCGCCAGCCCTCCAGCCTGGCCGTCAGCCCGATCCATGCCACTCCCGCTAGCAGGGCCACCACGAAAGGGTGGACGAGAGGCGACCCGGCCAGCAGCCAGGTCCACGTTCCCAGGAAAAGGATCGGATGAGCAGCGAGGCCCGCCGGGCCAGCGGGTCGAGACGATGCCTCCGCAGGGCGCGTCATAGCTACCCTTGAGGGGGCTACGCGACCCAGGGCGTACCAGAAACAGGCCAGCCCCGCCAGAGTGAGGAGCGCTCCATCAAGGATGGAGGTCCGCAGGGCCAGATAGAGCTGGCCGGCCAGGGTCAGGCCTGCCGCCGCCAGCGCCAGCGCGAGGGGTCGGAGCGAGTGCGGCCGCCGACCTTGATAAGGAGCTTCGGCAGCCGAGGAGCGCTGGGCCTCTGGCGCCGTCCCAGACCGTCGGACCGCCATCTAGCCCAGGGGCGGGAGTCGCACCACTCGGCCGTTGCCCGAGTCGGCCACGTAGACCCGGCCCAGGCCGTCCACCGTGATAGCGGCCGGAAGGTTGAAGGAGGCGGCGTCGGCGCCCGCACGCCCCACCACTTTCAAGAGGACGCCGGCGCTGTCGTACACCAGGAGGCGATGGCCCTCCGGATCACCCGCCACCACGTTGCCGGCGGCGTCTACGGCCAGGAAAGGCTTGTTCAGCACGCCTTCACCGGCCCAGCCCGCCACGGTGAACTCGCCGGTATAGCGGAAATCTCGATCAAAGCGCTGCACCCGCCGGTTCCAGGTGTCGGCCACCAGGATCTCGCCGGACTTGCTGATAGCGATGCCCACCGGCTCCTGGAACTGTCCAGGGCCTCGCCCGGCTTGCCCGTAGGCGGCCATAAACCGGCCATCCGGCGAGAACTTCTGCACCCGCTTGTTGCCGGTATCAGTGACGTAGAGGTCTCCTGCGGCGTCCACCGCCACATCACGCGGGCCGTAGAAGCTGCCGGGGTTCTGGGAGCCGCCCCCGGGCACGCTGGCGTACGCGCCCCACCGGGCCAGGAACCGCAGATTCTGGTCGAACTTCTGCACCCTGTGATTCCAGGTATCCGCCACGTAGACGTTGCCCGCGGCGTCCAGGGCCACGCCGCCCGGATCATTGAACTCGCCGTCGCCGCTGCCCGCGCGTCCCACCTGGGCCAGCACCCGGCCGCTGGGGTCGAACTTGGTCACCCTGGCGGCCACGCCTTCCACCACGTAGAGATTGCCCTGGCCGTCCAGGGCGACGCCTCTGGGGGTGCGCAGGCCCGCTGCGCCTCCGTACACGTACTCGGCCGGCGCCAGCACGGGCGGCAACCCTGAGCTCACTACCGGCGAGGGGGACGTCCCCTGCGGCGGGAGGCCGGCAACGGACGGTCCGGCGCCGGACCCTCTGGGGTAGTAGACCAGCGCGTCCGAGGAGCCTAGGGGCGCACCCACATCCCGAGCGTAGAGGTAGCTCCACCACTTGCCCCAGGCCGTGGGATCAAGAAGGCTGCTCAACACGCCCTCCAGCGTCAGGCTACGGTACTCCTCCGGGAACCACCAGCGATGGGGGTACCGCCGCCCCGGCTCGTACTTGCCGAGAGAAGGCTCCAGGGCCCCCTGGTTGTTTGCGTTCAGCAGCAGCACGGCGCCACGGGGCTCCCCCGATCCCACGCTCAGACTCGGGTAGTCCACCGCCTTGTAGTCTCGCAGGTACCAGGCCCAGGGCCAGGTGAAACCGTCGGTCGCGTCCACCGTGATGGGCAGGTTCTTCCCCTGCCCCTGCGCCGCGGCCAGCCGTTCGATCTGCCCCATGATGCGCGGCGCCTCGGGAGAGGTCTGGGTGTAGACCAGCATCTCCACAGGGATGTCGCCATGCAGGAAGCTGGCGATGATACCCGTGCGCAGCGTGAAGCCAGCCAGCGTCAGGAGCGCCACCAGCAGCGCCGTCTGCGCCGCCAGGCCGGCGCCCAGGCGTCGCGCTAGGGCCCATCCTCCTCCCAGCAGCAGCGCTACCACCCCGGCGGCGGCCAGCGTCTGAAGCGCCGCCATGGGCTGCTCCGCCCCCGCCGCCTGGGTGTCTCTGGCCCGCGCCAAGGCTCGCAGGGCCAGGGGCAGGAGCGGGAGCAGCAGCCCCAGGTAGATCCCCCCACCCTGAAGCAGCGCGCGCCACGACACACTCTGTACCAGCACGCCCAGGGTTTTCCCGGCCAGCAGGATCAGCGGCAGGGCGATGTGGAGCGACAGCCAGGGCATTTTCTCGCCCGCGTAACCGTAGAGCCCCAGGCTGGCCGCCAGCCACCAGGCGAGGAACAGCGCGAACTCGTCCTGGAACCGCCGCCGCAGCCCGAAGTAGACCAGCCCTCCCAGGCTGAGCAGCAGGGGCAAAAACTCGTAGATGGGAAGCAACACCAGGTAGTAGAACCAGGGTTGCCCACCCCGCTGCACCTCCTGCTGGGCCAGCCAGTACTCCAGGCCTCCCCATATGCCGGTGCCAAAGCCCGGCAGATTAGTGAAGAAGGTGGTGTAGAGCACGAGGAAGATACCGTAAAACGCGCCCGCCGCCGGCAGCCAGCGCCGCCAGTCCCAGCGGTAGGCAACGGCGCAGGAGGCAGCCCCCAGGGCCAGCACCGTGCCCCCCACCAGCAGGAAGGCTTTCAGCGGGTCGGACCCCGCGTGCATGAACATCCTGAGGCCCGGCTCCGCGGCGTTCTGCCACGCTCCAAGGGCCACCAGGTCCACCCCCAGCTTCTCCAGGGGAAGGAGGACCCCGGCAGCGCCCAGCGGCAGCGTCAGCGTGCCCAGGGTGATGAGAAAGCCGGCCCGGGGAGACACGCCTCGAAAATCCGCGCCCGCCCGCAGCCGGGGCAGCAGCTCCCGAGCGCTGGTGGCCAGCAGGTAGGCCCCGAAGATGACCGTGGTGATATAGGCCACCTCCTTGGTGGAGAAGGCCAGGGCCAGGGCCACCGCACCCAGGATCAGGTAGCCACGGCGCCCTGTCTCCATGAACCGCCACATGCCGATCACCAGCAGCAGGTCCCACGCAACCACGTAGATGTCGTTGCGGACAAAGCGGCTGTAGTAGAGCATGGAGGGGGAGAAGGCCAGCAGGGCGGCGGTGCACACCGCGCCGGGGCCCCCCAGTTGCCCTCGCAGGAAATAGGGCAGGGCCACCGCGGCAGTCCCCAGCAGCGCCGGGAGGATGCGGGCCGTGTAGTCGCTGGCCCCCAGCAGGAAGTAGATGAGGGCCACGGCGTGAAACTGAAAGGGCCCGTGCATCAAGGGGTCGTGGACGTAACCGCGGCCGGTGTAGAGGTACCAGCTATACAGCGCGTGGAGACTTTCGTCGTGGTGCAGCGCGCGGCTACCCAGGTCCCAGAAGCGCAGCAGCGCAGCCACAAGCACCAGCGCCAGAAACGCCGCCTTCTCCCAGTCCCAGGTCTCGGGGAGCGCCAGCCGCCGGTCCAGCAGGGCCAGTCCCTGCTCTCGGTCCGCTTCGCCCTGCGCTTGCTGGGCCAGACTCACCCCACTCACGGCGCCACCTTAGCTCCTCACCCAGAGGACCATGCGGCGCCCCGAGACCTCGTCGGGCGACGCCTCGCCAGCCAGGAGCCACCTGGCCAGGGCACGCCACTCACCCCACCTGGGCGTCCACTGCGCTCCAAGAGGCACCACCCGGCGCTGGTAACCGGCCACATCTTCCACTACGGCTTCCTCCCGTGCCAGGATGACCCCAGGGCCAGCCCCCACCTGCGGCGCGTAGCGGAGTCCTGAGCCCGTCGAAGGGCTGAGCCGAGGCGCCTCCCGCAGGTACCACGCGACGGCCGGGCGCAGATCCTGCTCCACCAGTATCTCCTGTTGTCTGCCCTGCTGGGTGTAGCGGGCCAGCCCCACCTGCTCGGCCACGACAGCCACGCCATCGCGGTCCAGCGCAAGGACTCCCGGCCAGCCACTGGACAAGGTCAGACGCGCGCTGGAGTGCAGCGTCAGCACCAGCGTTGCGCACAGCGCTGCCGCGGCCGCCACCGCGCGCGGCCGCGGCGCGCTCAGGGCTGCCATCCCGAAGCTGGCCGCGGTCAGGGCCAGGGCGACCAGCCCCAGGGGAGCGCCAGGGCCTTGCGAGGCCGCAGCGCTCTGCGCCGCCTGCGAGAGGGTGATCGCCCCAAAGCCCAGCAGCGTCAGCGCCAGCAGGGCAGGCCCCTGCGCCATCCTCCAGTCTCGGTCCTTAAGCTCCGCCGCGCCGGCGGCCAGCGCGGCGCCGGCCACGATGGTCAGCGGGAGTGACGCCAGGAAGCTTGCTCCAGGGGAGGCCACCCCGCCCAGCAGGTAGAACAGCAGGCCCAGCAGACCCCACAGCCCCAGGAAGGACCTGCCGGCCAGGGCTGTGTCCAGCGGGCGGCCCGGCCAGCGCCTCAACGCCACGAGGCTTGCGGGCACGCCGATGGCCAGGGCCGGCAGCTCGTAGCCGCCCAGGATCAGCAGGGTCTGGGGCCAGGGGAGGCCATCAGGCGGGAGGTCGAAATGGCGTAGCCACGCCAGGAGCGAGGAGAACCCGACTCCCGCCGGGAACAGGAGCAGCCCGCCGCCCATCGCCAGAAAGGTCATCAGGAAGAGCAGCAGGAGCTCTCTCGGCCGTAGCCCGCGCAGCGCGCCACCGGCCGAGTCAGAGGGTCGCAGCGCGTAGAGCGCCGCCCCGAAGAGCAAAAGGAACAGGGCGCCGCTCACCCCCGCGTAGCCAAGATGGAGCAGCACCGCCGCTCCCACCGACCCCAGCACTGCGGAGCGACGGCTCGGCGCTTCCCAGAACTGGATCATTCCCCAGCCCAGCAGCAGCGTCAGCAGCGCCGCCATGCTCTCCTCGCCCGCCATGCGGCTGGTGGCCAGCGCCGAGGGCGAGATGGCCACCAGCGCCGCGCTCAGGAGCACGGGCCAGCGGCCCAGCCAGCCACGAAAGAGCCAGAGGGCGGCCACCAGTCCGGTCCCGGCCAGGGCTGAAGGAAGGCGCGCCGTGGCCTCCGTCGCGCCCAGCAGCAGGAAGCTGATCAGGGTGGCAAGGCACGCCGCCGGCGCGTCCCACCACTCCGGCGTCTGGCCGGAGGCTAGCTGCCAGGCGACCAGCGCGCGGGCGGTCTCCTGGGGAGCGAGCGGCTGGAGATCGAGACGGAGGGTGCGCAGCAGGAAGGCAAGGCCCACCAGGCCCAAGAAAAGCCCCAGCTCCAGGGTCGGCCCTCGCCTATCCCCACCCACGCTACCCCGTCCTTGAAGCGCCGCGGCTCTTGTAGATCACCACGCCGGCATTCTTGAAGGCCACAGCCAGGGGGCCTTCAAAAGCCGCCAGCGCTTCCGGGGGGTACTTTCCCCGCTCCACGGCGCCTACATACACATAGCCCACGCCATAGCGCTCCAGGAGGGAGAGGACCTGGGTCTTATCTGAGGCAGCGTAGATGCGATCGATGTCTTCCGCCCGGCCCCGCAGCAGCACGTCCGAGCCCCGCCATTGCACCTCGTGGCCCGCCCACCCCAGGAGGGTGGGGATGCCCGTGCTGCTGGCCACCCGCCCGAAGCGGGTGTACTGCCCGCCAGTGGCCTCCAGCACCACCTGCTCCTGCTCCCGGGGCAGTCGCCCCAACCACTGGAGCGCCTCCGCCTCTTCCGGGTCCAGCCGTTGCAGGTAGGCAAGCCCGTCCAAGGTGGCGGGCCCGACGAAGGCCTCCGTCTTGCTCAGCAGCGCCGCCACCGAGTAGACGCAACTCCCCGCCACGAGCAGCGCCAATGCACCCATCCAAAGGGGCCCGGACCAGCCGCGCCTGCCCGCAGAGGATACCCGTGCATGCACGAAGTATACGGTGAAGCCTCCCGCCACAGCAAGGAGCAGCCACACCTGATAGTAGAGCTTGAAGACGGTATTCATCCGGTTGCCAAACACGTCCCGGATGCGGAACGACTCGCTCGCTGCGACCAGAAGCACCGCCTCTACCGCCAGCAGCAGCACGAAGGGAACGACCAGAGGAGGAGAGGTCCCCGCTTCCTCGTGGCCCGCCTGGGACCTGCGACTCAGGAGCAACGCGCCCCCCAGCGCCAGGGGTCCTAGGTACCAAACCCGCGGGAGCAGCCACACCGCAGCGCCGACCGTGCCGTCCGGCGGTAGCCACGCCCGGCCGGCCTCGATCAGCAGCCACACCGCGGGGACGCCCACCAGCACAACTGCCAGGGGCCTGCCCGAGGCAGGAGCGTGCCGTCGGGCGGTCATCAGCAGCAGCGAGCCAGCCAGGAAGAGCAGCGGCGCCCACAGCAGAAGGAAGTGCGCCGGCCTAGTGCCGGGCCCGTCCCACCAGGCCAGGGGAAAGCCCGCGACCGCAACATCCCGCTGCCCGGCCAAGGCCGACTGCGCCACCTGAGCGCCCAGCCCACCGTAGAAGGGAAGATAGAGCAGCAGCGCACCCAGCGCCGTGCCACCGGCCCACAGCCCGAAACCCATCCAGGGGCGCACCGTCTGCCGCGGCATGTCCCGCCAGGTGCGGAGAGCGCCGGCGGCCAGGAAGAGCAGCAGATAGGGCGCCAGGTCCCAGCCGTTGATAAACCCCAGGCTCCCCAACAGCAGCGGCGGCAGCGCCGCGGGCAGCAGCGGTGTGGTGACCCCCTCCCCTGCAACGGCGCCCGGTTCAAGATAGGTGTTGAGGCTCAGGGCCACCACCAGCAGAACGAAGGGGATCCCCATCACATGGGGATGGAGGTCACCGAGCAGAAAGCTAAAAAAGGGGAACTCTGTGATGGTATAGTCCAGGCTCTGTCCGTTCACCACGGTATCGATGATGCGCGTCGCACGCCACCACCACCAGGGCTCCGTGGGGTGCCATGCCATAGTCGGCGGCGCATCCGCCAAGCCTTTGATGTTCAGCCAGCGCCACAGGTCGTCGCCGCCCAGTCCGTGGGCGTGGAGCAGCTCCAGCAACCCCTCCAGGTTGCCCATACCCAGCAGGAGCAGCGCCCCGGCGCCACCGTAGGCCAGGGCGAAGAGGGGGACTCCCTCGTCTCCCGCTCCCCGCTTTGCGTGCAGTGTCACCAGGTTGGCCACCAGGCTCCCCGCGCCAACAGCGGCAGCGGCGAAGAGGAAGGCCAGGGCGAGGTTGTAGGCCACCGCCGGTGGCGTGGCGGTAAGCTGGGCCAACGTCGCCATGAGGAGATAGCCGAAATAGTAGTAGTTCACGGAGTAGCCGCTGAGCCAGGGGTCCGGCGGGGAGAAGGCAGTGGCCCGCAGCGCCGTGTTGAGCAGGGCGAAGTCCATGGGCTTCTCGGTCCCCTCGATCTGCGGGTTGAAGGCCCGCACCACGGCCCACGCCAGGAATGCTCCAGCAAACGCGGCCTCGTAGAGGAGGATGAGCCGAAAGTTGCGGCGGCAGAACTCGGCCATGGCTGCCCCTTGCTGTCGCAGGAGCAGCAGGCCGCCCAGGGCCAGCAGCAGGGCGAATAGCAGGGCCGCCCCGCGCCCGTTGGGCAGCAGCCGCAGACTGCCAGAGAGCCAGACCAGGTAGCCAAGCAGCAGCAGACCGAGGGGCTTGGTGAAGGCCAGCCCCCTGTCCGGCAACCGACCAAAGAGGGCCCAGGCATAAGGAAGCGCCAGCAGCGCCAGGGCTTCCGCGGTCAGCCACCAGGCGACAAGATAAGCCACGGCAGCTTCAGAGGGGGAGTGGCGAATAGCGGCTGACCGCTGTTCCTGGCGCTGGCATTCCTAGGGAAGAAGGGCGTCCACGTAGGTGGCGGGATCGAAAGGCGCCAGGTCCTCCGGGGTCTCTCCGGTGCCGACGAATACCAGAGGCAGGCCAAGGTCGGCGCAGATAGCCAGGGCGATCCCTCCCTTGGCCGTGCCATCCAGCTTCGTCAGGATGACCCCCGTCACTTCTACCGCCTCGGTGAAGGCGCGGGCCTGGAGCAGCCCGTTCTGGCCGGTGGTCGCGTCCAGCACCAAGAGCACCTCGTGGGGCGCCTGGGGATCCAGGCGCTGGAGCACCCGCCGCACCTTCTTCAGCTCCTCCATCAGGTTCACTTTGGTGTGCAGCCGCCCCGCGGTATCCACAATCACCACGTCCACGTCCCGGCTGCGCGCGGCCTGCAGGGCGTCGAAAGCCACCGCGCCTGGGTCGGCGCCAGGCTGATGGGCCACCACCTCGGCGCCAACCCGTTCGCCCCAGAGCTGGAGCTGCTCCGTAGCCGCGGCCCGAAAAGTATCCGCCGCCGCCAGCAGCACTCGCTGGCCCTGAGACCGGAAGTGGCGCGCCAGCTTGCCGATGGTGGTGGTCTTGCCCACGCCGTTCACGCCCACCACCAGGACGACCCGGGGACACGCCGACAGCTCAGGCGGAGGCGCCGGCGGCGTCTCCAGCGTGCGCACCATCTCCTCTTTCAACGCCAGGTGCGCATCTTCGGGACTGGGATGGTCCACCTGGCGCACCCTCGCCTTCACCGCCTCCAGAAGGCGCTCTGTGGTGGCTACACCCACGTCCGCCGAGATCAGCGCCTCCTCCAGCGCATCCCACAGCGCCTGGTCAAGCTGGCCCCGCTGGAAGAGCTGAGCCATGCGGGAGAACCAGGTCTGCCGGGTGGGCGCCACGGCCTGACGGATCTTGGCGGCCTCCTCCTCCACTACTGGCGGGGCCCGCCTGAAAAACCTAAGCAGGAGTGGCCTCCTTAGCCTTATGCTCCGGGATCATGCCTTGGTAGCCTCTGGCGTGGCCTCTCGCTGGCCTAGGGTGGCCAGCGCGCTGCGGGCCGCATCTTTCTCCGCGCCTTGCTTGTTGGGCCCCATGCCGTGCCCCAGCGCCTCTCCCTGGACCAGCGCCTCCACCACATACCGGCGGGCGTGGGGAGGACCCTCTTCCGTGACCACGCGGTAGTCCGGTGAGACCCAGCCCCGGGCCTGGCAGTACTCCTGGAGCTGGGACTTGTAGTCTGCGCCCAACGTCCCTTCAGCCACCGCCTGCAGGACGTCCCTCAGCGTGCGCAAGACAAATTCTCGGGCCACGGCCTCCCCACCATCCAGGAGCAGCGCGCCCACCACCGCCTCGTAGAGGCTGGCGAGGTTGGAGGCCCGGTCCCGTCCCCCGGTGCGCTCTTCGCCCTTGCCCAGGAGCAGGTAGTGGCCCAGGCCCAGCCCGCGGGCCACTGCTGCCAGGGTATCGCGCTGGACGGCCCCGGCCCGCAGCCTGGTCAGGGTGCCTTCGGGCTCCTCGGGAAAGCGCTGGTAGAGCTCCGCCGCCACCACATAGCCCAGGAACGCATCGCCCAGGAACTCCAACCGCTCGTTGGAGGCTAAGGGTGCGCCGGGGTTCTCGTGCAGATACGAGCTATGCACCAGCGCCTGGCGCCGTAGCTCCGCTTGAACGAACCGATGGCCGGTGATGGACTCCAGGGCTTCTATGGCAGCTCCTCAGCGGGATAACGCACAGCCAGTGCGTCTCCATCTTAGGCAGTGGGTCTTCGGAGTGTCAACGCACCTCCTGTGGAGAGTTATTAACAAGGGAGAATGCAGAGAGGCGCAGCCTCCCTTCGGCAGGCTCAGAGTCTGTGAATCTTTCCCTCTCCCTTGACGGGAGAGGGTTAGGGAGAGGGTGAAGCGACGCCTGCCCCCTCCCTCCTTCGGCAGGCTCAGGACAGGTCTAGCTCCCTCCCACCAGGGGAGGGAGGACAAAGACTCACAAGCTCTCAGG
>JACPQN010000083.1 GCA_016190485.1 Chloroflexota bacterium | reverse complement strand
TGACATTGTGCGGCGAATCTCTGACTCAGGACACTAGCGAGCGGCCAGGAAGCGGCTCACGATGGCCATGAACTCCTCCGGGGCCTCCAGGTGCGGATAGTGGCCTAAACCCGGCATGACGACGATCTCGCAATCCGGGAGCGTCTGTCTCAGTCGCTGCTGGGTCTCCGGCGGGACGATGGCGCTCGCGCCCCCCAGCACATAGAGGGTGGGGCACGCGATCCTTCGCACGTACTGCCATAGCTCAGTCGGCACGAACCCCTTCACCAAAGCGGGGTCACGCTTCCACACCAGGCGGCCATCGTCCCGGCGCCTGGCGGCGGCCCGCACGTGGGCGCGCTGCAAGGCCTCCGACACCCGGGGCGAGGCCGCCACAAGCTGCTGCACCAGCTCCTCTTCCGAGGCCCATCCGCCCGCTTCTTCCTGAACGCGCCGGGCGAACCCTGCGGCAATCTCCGACGGGCGTTCTGGGCCTACGTCCTCCACGATCAGCTTGCTGACCCGGCCCGGGTGCAGCCCTGCCAGGACCTGGGCCACCCGTCCTCCGGTGGAGTTGCCCGTGATCACCATGTCCCGCAGCTCCAGTTGCTCCACCATCTCCTCGATGGCCCGGACGTGATCCTCCACCAGGTACGCGCCCTCCGGGCGCCAGTCAGAGTCGCCGTGGCCCGGCAGGTCGACAGCCAGCACGTGGTAGTCTCCGTTGAAGTGGGGCGCGACATGATCGAAGGTATGGGCAGTGCGGGCGATGCCGTGGAGCATCAGAAAAGGTTGCTTGCCCTCTGTGCCCCAGTCCAGGTAGTGGATGCGCAGCCCGCGCACGGAGACGAACCGATCGGTAGGTCGCGGCGGCGGCATGTCTCGTGATCCCTTCTGCTTGGGAGCCTCCGGCCGGCCGGAGGCTCTGGCTAGGCGCTGGATTCCTTCAGATGCGCGGCCAGGGCACGCTGCGCCACGGGCCCGGCGCCGGGTAGCGGCGGGCCTCCAGGAGCTGCTCCAGCCGCTGGCACAGCGCCTGGAGCTCGCCGGGGGAGAGCAGCTCTGCGAGATCGCCCGCTAGCTCGCCCTTACGCTCCAAACGCTCCAAGAGCTGCCCCATGTCCGACAACAGCACCTGGGGGATGGGCGTGCCCTGGAACTCCCAGATCACCGTCCGCAGCTTGGGCGCCTGGTGAAAGGTGAGGCCATGGTCGATGCCCCAGACGCGGCCGTCCTCCCCCAGGAGGCAGTGGCCGCCCTTGCGGTCGGCGTTGTTGGCCAGGCAGTCGAAGGCGGCGATGCGCTGCAGCTCTGCCACCCGCTGGTCCCGAAAGGTGAAGTAGTTGGCCCCCTCCACCGAAGGAACGAAGAGCTGGAGGCTGCCGACCCCGTGAGGCCCCTCGCGCCGGACCACGGTGGGAGGGACAAAGCCCCATCCCAACAACTGGCATACCAGGTAGGAGGCCACCTCTCGGAGGTAGAGAGTACCGCCGGGGAAGTCGTAGAGGGGCGCCTCGCCACGGCGGGGCTTGTAGACTGCCTGGCCCGGGCCCGCGGCTCCGCCGTCCAGCGTGGCAAGAAAGGTGTAGTTTGACCCCCAGGGCAGGAGGGCGCAACTGGTGATCTCGGCTCGCTCCAGGAGCTTCAGAATCTCTGGGCTCTCTGGAGACCAGGGATCAGGAGAAGGCGCGGCGGCCCTTCTCTCCAGGGAGCTCTGTCCTCCGTGCTGTTCCGACACTGCGCTGCGCCGGCCAGTGCTACCGTTGCTCCAGGCTCACGGGACGGTGGCCGTTGGCCTTGGGGCAAGGATGTCCCTCCGGATCCACGGGTCCACCGCAGAGGGGACAGACGGGTCTGCCCGCGGCGCAGACCTCTTTGATGCGCTGGCTCAGCGCCTGCATCTGGGGCCTGGTGGCCCAGAACTGGACGGTAGGCGGGCGCTGCTCCGGAAGGTTCTCTCGGTGCACCACCAGCACCAGCATGTCCCGCGCCGCGTCGTGGCCCAGGGCTAGGCGGCCCGCCCGGAAGTCGCTGTCGGGCGGTTCCGGAGGGTCCAGTGCGCTGAGCAGGCCGGTGTCGAACTGCTCCTGCGGGTCCTGCCCGTACACCTCGGCCAGAAGCTGGTCCACCGCATTGCCCAGCGCCTGGAGCTGATCCTTCTCCAGCCACATCCGCACCCAGCGGCGGTCCCTGCCCGCGACGAGATAGAAGGTACGTTGCCCGGGCACGCCCCGAGCGACCGCGTTCAGCTCGGTGACCTCTTCGAAGACGAACCGTTCCTCTGCCACGCTGCTTATTCTCCAATGAAAGGGGCAGCCAAGGCAAACCCCAGGGGCGTCTCCTTGGACTGACCCAGGGCCAGCGCCGTATACTGGCCAGAGTTCACGGCACGGAGAGGACATCCGTGGAGATCGACGTTTCCTTCACGCCTCGAGAGCTGGCCCGGCTGGAGGTGCGCCGCCGCATCGTGGTGGTCATAGACGTGGTGCGGGCCTCGACGACCATCGTCCAGGGCTTGGCCAGCGGCGGCGCGGCCTTCGTGCCGGTCGGCTCGGTGGCCGCGGCGCGGCGGGCCTCCGGCAGCGTGCCCGAGGCCCTGCGGCTGCTGGGCGGCGAGCGAGGCGGCGTGCGGATTCCCGGCTTCGATCTGGGTAACTCACCCTGGGAGTACACGCCGGACCGGGTAGCAGGCAAGACCGTGGTGTTCACTACTACCAACGGCACCGCCGCCATCCGGGCGGCCCGGGACCCGCAGGAGCTGCTGATCGGCGCGCTGGTGAACCTGGAGGCGGTGGCCCGCTACCTGGCGGCCAGGGCGACGGACGTGGTGCTGGCCGCGGCCGGGCAGGAAGGCCGTCCCGTGCTGGACGACACGGTGTGCGCCGGGCTGCTGGCGGAGCGCCTCCAGGCCCTATCTGGCGAGGGCTACGCGCTCTCCGACGGGGCGCGCCTCGCGCTGGGGGCAAGCCAGCCCTACCGAGGGCGGCTGCGGGAGATGCTGGAGCATGCGGCCTCCGGCAGAGCGCTGCTGCGCATCGGCTACCAGCGGGACCTGGACTTCTGTGCGCAGCTCAGCGTGCTGGATGCCGTGCCCGGCGTCGTGGATGGCCGGGTCGTGCTTTTGGAGGGTGCTGGATAGAGCCAGGCACGAATATTATGGGCCAGCCGGCTCGGAACCCCGCCAAATGTAAACATCGCCGACCAGAACACCCTTGCCATCTCGGTGCAAGACCTGACCCTCTAACGAAAGTATCTGGTGAGAATCAGCGATATGCCTGCCCGTTTCGTCGAAATGCTTGAAGATCGTGCTCACACCACCTGAGTAGACGGGGTTTGTGGCAGGTCGTTCAGATGTAAGAACAGGCTCCAGCCGATGAGCGCCGTGCTTGGCCTCCTCGAAGAGCTGCAGGTCTCGGAACACTTGCTGAACCACCTCATAGGGAACCCGCGCCGTGAGAGGAAATGGCATGCTACAATGCGGAGTAGAGAGAGTGCGGGTGCGTCATGATACTAAAAGACCTTTTGGCCAAGTACCTTTCAGGCGAAGCCACTATTGGAGATTTGGATGAGTGGCTGAGCACGTACCAATGGGATGCTCTTCCGGCTAACGAAGCAGCCAGCGCAGGACTGCTATACGTCCTCATAACCGAGGTGGGTGAAAACCTTCGGCAAGAAAGCGAGTTGCGACGCGCTGTGGAAGAAGTGCTGAGAGACCTTGAGCGCCCGATCCACATCGTTTAGCGCACGGAGGCAGTTCCTCACGGAACCTCGCTAAGGGGCAAGCGCCTCCGCCAGCCCCTCCGTCTCATCGTTGGGTCCTGTCAGCGAGGCGCAGAGCTCGTTGTCCACAAAGAGGCGGCGGGCCATGCGCTGGATGTCCTGGGCGGTGACGGCCCGGAGCTTGGCCACCACCCCCTCCACCTCCTGCGCCTGGCCCGTGGCGATGAGCTCGTCGCCCACCCAGCGGGCCACGGACATGGTGTCCTCCAGGCCCAGGCGGAAGGTACCCACCGAGTAGTCCCTGGCCTTGGTCAGCTCCTCCTCACCCACCGGCTCCTCCACCAGCTTGTGGAACTCCCCCACGATGACCCTGGTGGCCTCCAGGACCTTCTCCGGGCTGACCCCCGCTGAAGCGTTGAGCACCCCCGCGTCCTGGTAGAGCGCCGTGCCGCAGCCCACGGAGTAGGCCAGCCCCCGACGCTCCCGCACCTCTTTGAACAGGCGGGAGCTCATACCCGCGCCCAGGAGGTTGGAGAAGACCCGCAGCAGGTAGCGGTCTGGGTCCCGGCGGGAGGGCGCACGCACCGCCAGGTTCAGGTTGGCCTGGGTCACCTGCCTGGTCTCCACGATGATAGGCTTGCTGGCAACCCGGGGGCCGGCGGGGGCATAGCGGGCCAGCTCACCGGGCTTGCGGTCCTGAAAGTAGCGGACCGCCAGCTCCATGACCTGATCGTGGCGCACGTTGCCGGCCACGCTGACCACCATGTTATTGGGCACATACCAGGTCTCTACGTAGTCCGCCAGGTCCTGGCGGCTGATGCCCCGCACGCTCTCCTCGGTGCCGGCCACGGCCCAGCCCATGGGCTGGTCGCCAAAGACCGCCTGGTAGAGGAGCTCCCCGGCCCAGGCTGCCGGGTGGTCCCAGGTACGCCGGATCTCTTCGATGACCACCTGGCGCTCCCGCTCCACCTCTTCGGCGGCCAGGAGGGGGTCGTTCACCATGTCGGAGAGGATGTCCTGGGCCAGGGACACCTTCTCGTAGGGGACTTTGGCCAGGTAGCAGATCACCTCGTGGGAGGTGAAGGCGTTGGTGCGCCCGCCGGCCCCTTCGATGGCCTCGGAGATAATGATGGCCTGGGGTCGCCTGCGGGTGCCCTTAAAGAGCATATGCTCCAGGTAGTGGGAGATGCCGTTGATGCGCCTGGCCTCGTAGCGGGAGCCGGCGGCCACGAAGATGTTGACGCTCACCGACTGGGCGCCGGGCATCTCCGATGTGGCGACCCGCAACCCGTTCTCCAGGGTGGTCACGGTGGTTTCCATAAGGGCGGCCTTTCTAGCGGGATGGTGTCCGCGTATCGCGCAGTGGGTTTCGGGCCGAAAGCGCGCCGGCACGGCGCAGGTTCATCCATTATAGCGGTTCATGGCCGCGTCGACTCCCTCCGTGAGCCAGCACTCCAAGGCCGCCGCCGCCCGCTCCAGCGCTACCTGCACGGCAGGCAGCTCATCCCTGGTGAAGTCGCTGAGCAGCCAGCGGACCACCGTGGCCTCCAGCTCCGACCGGCCGACGCGGTCGCGCTCCTCCGGGTCGACGGGATGCCCGACGCCTATGCGCAGGCGAGGGAAGTCCTGGCTGCCCAGGTGCTCGATGACGGAGGTCAGGCCGTTATGGCCGCCGGCGCTGCCCCGGGGCCGCAGCCGCAGGGCGCCCAGGGGGAGGTCCATCTCATCGTAGACCACCAGCAAGCGGTCTAGGGAGACGTCGGTGCGGCGCGCCAACGCCGCGGCGGCCAGTCCGCTCTCGTTCATGTAGGCGCGGGAGCGGGCCAGGACGACGGGCGTGCCCGCGATCGCTCCCTGGGCGACCCGGGCCGCGCCCCAGGTGTGCTCGAAGCGGAGGTGGTGTCTGCGGGCCAGGAGCGCGACGCACTGGGCCCCCGCGTTGTGTCGGTTGCCCGCGTACTCTGAGCCGGGGTTGCCCAGGCCGAGGATGACGTGGGGTGTGTCAGACATAAAGTTGTCTCATGTGGGTAGGGGCGGGTTTGAAACCCGCCCCTACGACTATGACATATATCCTTCGAGCGCAGCTAAAAGCATGCCCTGAGCCTCGTCGAAGGGTGCCGTCTTGAGCGTCGTCCTGAGCTTGCCGAAGGGCAAGCAGCCAGCAAAGGTGAAATCTTTCCCTTGGCGCGAAACTTCCTTGGTCGCTCACACAATCCGCACATAACGCCGAGAGCCTCTACGGATGACTGTCCCCGGGCGCCCTGCCGTTGCAGGTTTAATAGCGACGATATTAGTTGTAAGAGGATAAGTATCAACATAGATTCCGCCCTGATCGACAAGCCTCTTTGCTTCGGCCTTGCTCGCCGCTAGGCCAACATCAACCAGAAGCTCGGCCGCTCCAATAGAAACGCCGCCGCTGCCAGGTCCCATTGCTGTTATAAGAAACTGTTCTACCACAATACGAGCATTAGCGTCGGTTCTGACGATGCTATTGAATACAGCGGGGCCTGGAGGCGTACTTAGCTTCAATAACCTGGATAAGTGATCCCCATAGCTATCCGTGAAACCTTGAAGAGCTGCTCTGTTCTCGAGTAGTTTCTCGAGATGCCATCTGGCCGACCAAGTAAAGGTTGGCATCTCAGGGGGAGCGTGCCGCTCCTGGATCACTGACTTGAAATGTTCCCGAGCTTGTTGCGCCGACTCACCGCTATGAAACTGTCTGACAATCTCGTAAGCCAGGCGGTGCTTTACGTTCATCGGATTCTCGCGGCCCTCATCGACTGCAAGCCGCATCTCCCGCAGCTCTTCCTCGGGCACGTCGGTCAGCAGCTCGAAGTAGTCCATCATGATGCTGTCGGGGATGGACATGACCTTGCCGTACATGTCGTTGGGGGGCTCCTCGAAGGCAATATAGTTGCCCCGGCTCTGGCTCATCTTGCGGCCGTCCACGCCCACCAGCAGCGGCATCAGAAAGACCTGCTGGGGCCGCTGCCCCATCATGCCCTGGAGGTCTCGCCCCACCAGGCAGTTGAACTTCTGGTCCATGCCGCCGAACTCCACGTTGGAGCGGATGGCCACGGAGTCGTACCCCTGGAGCAGGGGGTAGAGGAACTCCAGCACGGCGATGGGCCGCTGGGCCTCGTAGCGTTGGGCGAAGTCCTCCCGAGCCAGCATCTGGGCCACGGTGAACCGGCTGGTGAGGTTGATGACGTCGGCCAGGGTGAACTTGCCGAACCACTCGCTCTGGAAGACCACCTGGGTCTTCTGGCGGTCGACGATCTGGAAAAACTGGCGCATGTAGGTCTGGGCGTTGGCGTTCACCTGCTCCTCGGTGAGCATCTGCCGGGTGGCAGACATTCCGGAGGGGTCACCGATGCGGGCGGTCCAATCGCCCACGATGAGGATCACCTGGTGGCCCAGCTCCTGAAACTGCCGCAGCTTGCGCAGCGCGACGGCGTAGCCCAGGTGCAGGTCGGGGCGGCTGGGGTCGAAGCCCATCTTGAGCCGGAGCGGCTTGCCCTCCCGGAGCAGCTCCCGCAGCTCCCGCTCCACGATGATCTCGGCGACGCCCCGCCGCAGGACGTGCTCGATGTCGGGTGTAGCCATCGCGTTAAAAGTCTCGGCCACTACATGAGCAGGCCCTGCACAGGCAGGAGCTCTTTGCGCGCGGGGTCTACGGCAAGAAAGAGCAGTTCGAGGGTCGTTGCACTCAGTATGGGCTCGGCCACACTTTCGCCGAAGGCACAAAGCGTGAGAACAGTCCCGCCTTCCACAGTAACTTCAGCATAGCCGACAGTCAGCTCTACGGTGTTTTTGTCGGCCAGCTCAAAAGACCTCGTGCCGAGTATGGCAATCTCAAGGCGCCTCAGATATTCAATGGGTAGCACGGTGAGCGTCGAGCCTGTATCGACCAGGGCTTCCGTCTCAAGGCTCTGCCCTGATTGAGGATTTCGGACTAGGATCCTTTTTCGGAAGACTCCCACGGCAGCGCTCCGTTTACCGGCGGCCCAGCAGCTTCCGGGCCTGGGCGATATCCTGCTCCATCTGGCGCTGGAGCTCTGCCGCCGACTCGAAAGTATGGTCGTCCCGCACCTTGTCCACCCATTCGACCTTGAGCTGGTTGCCATAGAGGTCGCCCTGGAAGTCCAGAAGGAAGACTTCCACCAGCCGCTCGTGGGCGCCGAAGGTGGGCGATGTCCCCACGTAGGTCGCCGAGTCATAGACGCGCTCCCCGACGTGGACCCTGGTGGCGTAGATGCCGTCTGCGGGCAGCGCGTGCCCTCCATTGGGCTGGATGTTGGCCGTGGGATACCCCAGCGTACGGCCCCGGGCCGCACCGTGAACCACCAGGCCGTGGAGGAAGAAGGGTCGGCCCAGGAGCGCCGCCACCCGGCTCACGTCGCCCACAGCCAGGGCATCCCGTATCACGGTGCTGCTCACCCGCTGCTGTCCGAAATCCACGAACTCGATGCTCTTGACCGTGAATCCCATCTCCTGGCCCAGCTCCCGGAGCACCGGAATACTGCCCTCACGCCCCCGGCCAAGGGCGAAGTCTGGCCCAACCACCAGCCCGACCATGAGGAGGCGCTGCTGGAGCAGGGCCATGAACTCCCGGGCCGCCAGTTGGGAAAGCTCTCTGGTGAAGGTGAGGGGCGCCACGATGTCCACACCCAGGGAGCGGATCAGCTCCACCCGCTCCTCGATGGTGGTCAGCACCGCCACCTCGGCGCCTGGCGCCAGCACCGTGCGGGGGTGGGGATGGAACGCGATGACGCAACTCCCGCAGCCACGCGCCTTCGCCTCGTCGATGGCCGCCTGGATGAGGACACGGTGACCCATGTGCACGCCATCGAAGACCCCGATGGTGCAGATGCTGTTGCGGGAGGGAGTGTGACGGGCTAGCTCTTCTTCAACGAGCATGCGGGACAAGAGAAGGCGAGTGATTCGGAAAACAGCAGACCAGGGGCGCCACACCCAGCGGGCCTACTGCGGCAGGCCGCATTGGCCAAAAGGAAGGCGTCACCCCGGACCTACTGGCCAGCAGGCAGACCTGCCTGCGGTAGGCGGGCGCACCTGACTCGTTCGATGGTAGCACGTGGCTTATACTCAGTCAAGGAATTGTAGGCTGTTGTGTACAACCCCCGTTTCCTTGCTTGACCGCTCAAAATGATACACTACCGCGGCTCCCGCCCCTGCTGCCTGGCCAAGGGCGGGAGCGGTACGCCCAGCACCACCAGTCCCTCCTTACGCAGGGAGAGGTAGACCTCCGCCCCCGGCTCCAACTGGAGGGCCAGGTAGGAGGTGGTGGGAAAGCGCGCCTCCACCTCGTGGCCGTTTGGCAGCCGCACCCGCAGCGTCCGAAAGGCCGCGTCGAAGTGGCCGCCGACGATGCGTCCCGCTACCTGGTTGTGGGTGACCGGCGGTGTCACGGGCCGGTCGGGGTAGAGCAGCCGGATCTCCTCGGGCCGGATGTAGGCGGCCACCATGGCGCCCGCTCCCGCGGGGTGCGGCGGCGCCGCCAGCGCCAGGCCGTCCCAGTCCAGCACCGCGCCTTCCGACGACGAGCGGACCACCCGGGCGTGAAAGAGGTTGGGGATCCCCATGACCTCCGCCACCTGCTGGCTGGCGGGGTTGCGAAAGACCTCCTCCGTCCGGCCAATCTGCTCCACCCGCCCCTCCCGCAGCACCGCCAGCCGGTCGCCGATGGCGAAAGCGTCCTCAAGCCGGTGGGTGACGTAGAGCACCACCAGCCCCAGCTCCCGCTGCAGCTCCTTCAGCTCCTGCTGCAGCCGCGTCCGCAGCTCGGCCTCCAGGGCCGAAAACGGCTCGTCCAGCAGCAGCATGGGTGACTCCGAGGCCAGCGCCCGGGCAATGGCTACCCGCTGCTGCTGCCCTCCCGAGAGCTGCGCCGGATAGCGTTGCGCCAGGTGGGCCAGGTGCATCCGGTCGAGCAGCGCCAGCGCCCGGGGCCGGGCGTCTTTCCGCCCCCGGAGCGAGTAGGCCACGTTGTCCAGCGCCGTGAGGTGGGGAAACAGAAGGTACTGCTGAAAAACATAGCCCACCCTGCGCTGCCGGGCCGGCAGGTTCACAGCCAGCCCGGGGCGGCGCCGCCGGAAGAAGGCCCGGCCATCCATGAGCACCTCGCCCTCGTCCGGCGTGACCAGGCCCGCCACGGCGTTGAGGGTGGTGGTCTTACCTGCGCCGGAGGGCCCAAAGAGCACCACCGTCTCGGCGCCCACCTCCAGCCGCACATCTAGCCGGAAGCCGGGCGAGACTCGCTGCTGCACGTCCACCCGCAGGCGCGTCGCGGTCACGGCCCGTCCCCCAGGCTGGGCGCCCAGCTCCCTCGGTCTCGCGCCTCCCGGGCCTTGCGCTCGAGACGGCGCACCCACCAGAGGCTCAGCAGCGCCAGGGCCGTCATGACCAGCACCATCTGGTTGGCCAGCGCGTGCTGGCCCCCCTGCACGGCGTCGTAGATGGCCAGGGGCATGGTCTGGGTGCGCCCCGGGATATTCCCGGCCACCATGAGGGTAGCCCCGAACTCTCCCATGGCCCGGGCAGCCCCCAGCACCAGTCCCGCCAGGATGCCCCGCCAGGCCAGGGGCAGGGTGATCCGGAAGAATATCCCCGCCTCGGTGGACCCCAGGGTCCGGCCCGCGTCTTCCAGCGCGGGGTCCACGCTGGCAATGGCGGCCCGAGCGGTCTGCACCATCAGGGGCAGGCCCACCACGGTCGCGGCAATCACCGCGGCGGGCCAGGTGAAGAGCAGCTCCACGCCCAGCCACTCTACCAGGGGACTCCCCCGGCCCAGAGCCACCAGCAGGTAGAACCCCACCACCGAAGGTGGCAGCAGCAGGGGCAGCAGCACCACCGTTTCCAGGAGGGTGCGTCCAGGGAAGCGGCCCCGGGCCAGCAGCAGCGCCAGGGACAGCCCACCCACGAAGAGCAGCGCGGCCGCCAGCGCCGTCACCTGCAGCGACAGGAGCAGCGGTTGCCAGATCATGGCACCGAGCCCTCGCCGGGGAAGGTGAAGCCGAGTTCGGCTAGCACAGCCCTACCTCTCGGTCCAGCGATAAACTCGGCCAGTCGCCGGGCCTCAGCAGGGTGTTTGGACGACTTCAGCGCCACCAGCGCCTGGTCCAGCGGGGCGTGCAGCTCTTGCGGGACAAGCGACCAGCGTCCCTGGCTCCGCATGCTCAGCGACAGGGCTACCAGGGCCGCGTCCACGTTGCCCGTCTCCGCGTACTGGAGGGCCTGCCGGACGTTCTCGGCCAGCACCAGCTTGGGCTGCACTGCCTCCCACACCCCGGCGGCCTGAAGCGCTTGGCGGGCCGCCACGCCGTAGGGCGCGTGGTCAGGATGAGCGATGGCCACTCGCTTCACCTCAGGCCGCGCCAGCTCTTCGACCCCCCCGATGCCGAGGGGGCTGTCGGCGCGGGTCCACAGGGCCAGGCGCCCACGGGCGAAGACTGCCTTGGTCTCTGGCAGGATCAGGCCCTCCCGCTCCAGCGCCTCAACATACGCAACGCTGGCCGCTGCAAAGAGGTCCACCGGCGCTCCCCGCTGGATCTGCTGCGCCAGTTGTCCGGAGGAGCCAAAGTTGAAGACCACGCCTATGCCCGTTTCTCCCTGGAAGAGCCGGCCCAACTCCTGGAAGGCTGGAGTCAGGTCCGACGCGGCCGAGACGGTGAGGGTGACCCCGGCCCTCGCGGCAACGCCCGGCTGCGACCCGCAGCCGGCGGCCAAGAGCAGCAGCAGGAGCGCCCCCAGCCAGCCGGAGACAGGAAAAGGCCCGGCAAAGGGGAGTCCGACAAGAACGGGCAGCATGCCGGCCTTCTCAGCCTCAGCACGCCGCCCGTCGATGACGCTCCTCCGGCGTAGTGTTCGTGCGATACCTTACCCCCGCATCGGCCCGCCGGGGCGCCGGTCTCCGCCGCGGGGCCCGCCGGGCGGACGGCCACCCCCGCCGGGGCGTCCATTACCGCGCGGGCCGCCGCCTCCCCCGCCGCCGCGGGGGCCGCCGGGCCGGGGGCCTTCCTGTCGCCTTGGAGGGCCGCTGTAGCCGCGGGGCGCGGGGGCAGGCGCCGGCCGGGGCTCGCCCTCCTCAGCCTGCTCACCCTCACCTTGGAGCACGGCCCGCCGGGAGAGATTGATGCGGCCCATGCGATCGATCTCCGTGACCATCACCATCACCTCGTCACCCACCTGCACCTCCGCCTCCACGCTGGGCACCCGGTAATCGGCCAGCTCGCTGATGTGCACCAGGCCTTCTTTACCGGGCGCGATCTCCACGAAGGCGCCGAAGTTCATGGTGCGGGTGACCTTGCCGGTGTAGACGGCGCCCACCTCCACGTCCTTGGTCAGCGCCTCGATCATCCGGATGGCCTTCTGGGTCATCTCCGGGTTGGTGGAGCCGATGACCACCGAGCCGTCGTTCTCCACATCGATACTGGTCTTGGTCTCCTCGGTGATGGAGCGGATGGTCTTGCCCCCCGGGCCGATGAGGAAGCGGATCTTGTCCGGGTCGATGGTGATGCGGGTCATGCGCGGAGCGAACTGGCTCAGCTCCGAGCGGCTCTCCGTGATGGTCTCCAGCATCTTGCCCAGGATAAAGAGCCGGCCGGTCCTGGCCTGGGCCAGGGCCTCTTCCATCACGGGGAAGGGCAGCCCCTTGATCTTGATATCCATCTGGAGCGCGTTGACCCCCGCCGCGGTGCCGGCCACCTTGAAGTCCATATCCCCCATCGCGTCCTCCATGCCGGCGATGTCCGTCAGCACGGCGAAGCGGCCATCCTCGCCCATGATAAGGCCCATGGCCACGCCCGCCACGGGCGCGGTGATGGGCACGCCGGCGTCCATGAGGGCCAGGCTGCTGCCGCACACGCTGCCCATGGAGGTGCTGCCGTTGGAGCTGAGCACCTCGGAGACGATGCGGATGGTGTAGGGAAAGCGCTCCTCCTCGGGGATGACGGCCAGGATCGCCCGCTCCGCCAGCGCGCCGTGCCCGATCTCCCGCCGGCCCACGCCGCCCAGCCGCCGGACCTCCCCGGTGCTGAAGGGCGGGAAGTTGTAGTGGTGCATGAAGCGCCGCCGCTCCTCGGGAGAGAGGGAGTCCAGCTTCTGCTCCTGGGCCAGGGATCCCAGCGTCACGATGGAGAGGACCTGGGTCTGCCCCCGGGTGAAGAGGCCCGAGCCGTGGGTGCGGGGCAGGATGCCCACCTCGCACCAGATGGGGCGTATCTCAGACGCCGCCCGCCCGTCCGGGCGCTGGTTATCCTCCAGGATCTTGCGGCGCATCTCCCGCTTCAACTCCTGCTGGAAGACCGCCTTGATGTCGGCTTCGGAGAACTCGTCCGCCAGCCGCTCCACCAGCTCCTCGCTGAAGGCGGCCAGCTCCTCCTCCCGCTCGGCCTTGCTGAGGCCACTGACGGCGTCAGCCATGCTGCCCTTGATCCGGTGGGCGATGGCCTCGGCCACGCCGGCTTCCATGCCCACCTCCTGGACTTCCACCTTGGGCTTGCCCGCGGCAGCAATGAGCTCCCGCTGGAGGGCGATCAGCTCCTGGTTGGCCTGGTGCCCAAACTTGATGGCTTCCAGCACGGTGGACTCCGGCACCTCCTTGGCGCCGGCCTCCACCATCACCACCGCATCGGGAGAGCTGGCCACCACCAGGTCCAGCAGGCTGTCCTGGAGGTCGCTGAACGTCGGGTTGATGAAGAACTGGCCGCCCCTTAGTCCAACCCGCACCGCGGCCACCAGGCCGCCGAAGGGGATGGTGGAGATGCCCAGGGCCGCGGAGGCCCCCGTGATAGCCAGGACGTCCGGGTCGTTCTCCTGGTCGGCGGAGAGAACGGTGATGATCACCTGCACGTCGTTGTGCAGTCCCTTGGGGAAGAGGGGTCGGATAGTGCGGTCCGTCAGTCGCCCCGCCAGGACAGCGTCCTGAGTGGGCCGCCCTTCTCGCTTGATAAAGCCGCCGGGGATCTTCCCGGCGGCGTAGAGGCGCTCCTCATAGTCCACGGTCAGGGGGAAGAAGTCGATCCCCGTCCGCGGCTCCGGGCTCATGCAGGCGGTGACCAGCACCACGGAGTCACCGTAGTGCACCGTCACCGCGCCGTCGGCGTTGCCTGCCACCTTGCCGGTCTCGATGGTGAGCACTCTGCCGCCGAGCTCCCGTGTACATCTGTAAGCCATGTTACCAGTATCCTCCACGTGTTCGCCCGGGCCGTGCGGCCGGGGTTGTGGGGAGAAGGGCATACCGTAGGCAACTGGAGGTCCACCCCAGCCGTCTGGGGGGCGCTGCGTGGAGTGCGTCCAGGGGGTACGAGGGCAACCCCGCCCGTTTTAGGCGGGCGCGGGACGGGGGCTAGCGCCGCAGCCCGAGCTGGCTGATGAGCGACTGGTAGCGGTCCACACTGTGGCGGTTCAGGTACCTGAGCTGCCGCCGCCGCTGCCCTACCAGCATCAACAGACCGCGCCGCGTGTGATAATCGTGCTTGTGGAGCTTGAGATGCTCCGTCAGCCGCTCGATCCGCGCGCTGAGGATGGCCACCTGCACCTCCGGAGAGCCGGTGTCGCCCTCATGGGTCTTGAACTGGTCGATGACAGCCTGCTTTTGCTCTTTCTCGAGCACGTGTGGGTCTCGCTTTCTCCCCGGGAGGTGCCAAGGGCTGCGTCTCGCAGGCCTCGCCTCTGGTGCGGTACTTCTCTCCTCTTTCTTCTATTCGGGGGGTAGTATAGCACAGGGGACTTGGCTTCGCAAACTCTCTGTAACTCTGTAAGTGTTCAGACTTCGGGTGACGAGTTGTTACAAAATGGCCGCACGTAACTCTGGCTCAACCACGGAAGGACCGCGAACGTGCGTCCTTGATTGCTAATCCTTATCCGAATCCGATCGCCTGAATTCGGGCAACGGCACTCCCCAGGATACAGGTTAAGCCTCGAGCACTTCTAACAGCTCTCGATCAACGAACAGCCGTGGCCAGAAGTCCCCAACCTGCTCGATAGTCTTCGCCTCAACAAGTCGTTCCAAGATGCGCATCGCGCCGGGATGGGTCACGCCAAGAAACGCAACTGCTGCGGGCGCTGTGATATATGGGTTATTAAAGAGCCGCTCTAAGAGACGGAGAGCGTTGCTCGATTCTCGCTTGTCCTGTAAAGAATGCCTCTGCCACTCATATAACGTCCTGACCTTGCGAGACCGAATCAAGGCGTCACGAGCTTCCTGGTTTACCCCCTCCAAGAAGAATCGCAGCCAAGGCTCCCAGTTTCCAGTGGCACTCACATCCAACAGGTGGTCGTAGTACGCCTCCTGGTTGCGCTCAAAGTATGCACTCAGATAGAGGAGAGGCGTGAGAAGCACTCGTTTTGCGCACAGGAGCAGAATGATCATGAGCCGCCCAATCCGGCCGTTCCCATCTATGTAGGGATGTATCGCCTCAAGCTGGTAATGCATCAATGCACATTGAACCAATGACGGCATTTCAAAGTCTTCGTTGACGAACCGCTCCCAATCTGCCAGCAGCTCCGGGACAAACCTCGCAGGCGGCGGAATGAATCGCGCTTCGTGGATTGGGGTGCCCGGGGCTCCGATCCACACCTGGCGAGGCCGCGGCTCGCCAGGGCGCGCGTCTTTGCCTCGAACACCTTCCAGCAAGCGCTCGTGCACCCGATTGGCCAACCGAACACACATGGGAAGCTCTTCCAGCAGGCGCTGTCCCTCTTCCAACGCTCTCACATAATTAGCAACTTCTCTCACATCGCCGGTCGCCCCGCCTTTATCAGAAGCCTCAAAGCGGAACAAATCCGAGATCGAAGCCTGGGTACCTTCTATCTTTGACGAAAGGACCGCCTCCCTTCTGAGAAACGGCGCGATCAGGAGGTGTGGATTAGGCAGCGTCTCTCCAACGCCAGCTAAAGTCCCAACGGCAAGGTCAGCTTGGCTGAGCACATGTATGAGGGCTGGGCTCAGAACTACCTGTCTAGGCAGATCATAGGGCACAAATGCAGATTGCCCCTCTTCCACCTGAACCAGGTAGCCAATGGGACTGTTTGATAGGTCTTTCATTGCTCGTACTGAAAGGCGAGACCCCTGCCGAGGATGCCTATGAAGCAGATCCTTGAAATAATACTACTCATAGCAATAGTATCATTTCCTACTGTTAGTTGCAACTCCAGTTATAAGTTGGTTGCTACGCTACATGCATCTGCGTTGCAGCACACCGTTTCCCTCGTGATTTCCGATAAGTGATACCGCTTAGGTGGTTTGTATCATTTTCCTGAGGGCGTCAAACTGAGGTTTCAAATCGCAAGATACTTGGCCTGGATTAGGCTACTATCTATATGTTGTGTTTAGGGGCGTAGCGCCTGCACGGGGCGAAACGTAATCAGATGTCGCCGTCGGCCCTATTCCACCCACTGCAGCCACGCGCCATGGGCGGCTTCCGGGCGGCAGGTGACATAGCGGGGCCCGGCAGGCAGCCTGCCCTGGGAGTAGACCGGCAGGTCGTGCTCCACCAGCCACCGTGTCGTCGCGGCCGCGGACTGACTGCGCAGGAGCGCCAGAAACGGCCCCGGGCCCCGCCGGGCCAGGGCCTCACGCGCCGGCCCCGGCCGCTCCGATGGCTCCACCAGGATCACCTGGGTGGTGGCGTAGTTGAACACCGTGGCCACACCTCCCAGGGCCAGCGCCGCATGGGGCGGGCCGGGGGAGATGCCCAGCACCTGGTGGTAGCGGGCCGTGGCCTCCGCCAGGTGCTCCACCACGATGGCCACGCCTCGGATGCCCAGCGCACCGTTGGGGTGCGGCGCCGCGCTGGGCGCCTGCCTCCGACGCTCCTCCGGCGGCGTGCGATGCTGAATGAAGTAGAGGGGCAGCGGGTTCGCCGGGCCCAGGTTGGCGGCGCCCCACTGGAGGTGCAGGCCGCCGGGCGTCTGGCGCTCGTGCTCCTCTATGGGGCGCAGCTCCACACCCCGCCCCTGCACGGCGGCCATGTCCAACTCCAGGCTGTCACTGCCCACCACGAAGGTGCGGATCCCCTCGCCGCTGCGCTCCAGAGTCTCGGCCAGCGCCCGGCCGCCGGGCAGCGCGGTGTCCTGGGGCGCGATGAGGCCGAAGTACTCCAGGTCGAAGAGCACCACCGCATTGTGGGTGCCCCGACCCGGGTGCTCGCCGCCGGGGTAGGTGTGAAAGCCCAGGCGCTGGAAGTCGGCCATGGCCTGGGGCAGCTCCTTGACCCCGATCACGATGTGGTCCAGGTCCGTCAGCATGGGGCGCTACTCCACCCACCCCATCCAGAGGCCATGGGCCGGTTCGGGGCGGGTCAGCATCGCCCGCCGCCCGTCGGCGCGGGCGCCCAGGGGTCCGATGTTCACGTGGTGGCCCAGCATCCAGCGCTGCGTGTCCGCCAGGCTCGCAGTCCGGAAGGCCACCAGGAAGGGGCCGGGACCCCGGCGCTCCAGGGCCTCCCGGGCCGGCCCTGGCCCCGGGCCCTGCTCTGCCAGCACCAGCGCCATCTGCCCGATGGGAAAGGAAACGACCTTGGCAGCCAGCAGCGGCTCCTCCCGCACGGGCGACGGCGCGAGGCCCAGCGCCCGCCCGTACTGCGCCGCCTCCTCCTCCAGGTCTACCACCGCCACGGCTACCCGGTCGATGCCCAGCGCCCCGTTGGGGTGGCGCGCCCGCTGGGGCACTTGGGCCTGGCGCTGGGCGCTGTCCTGAGCCTGTCGAAGGGCGTCGGGCGTCAGGTGCTGGATCAGGAAGAAGGGCAACGGGTTGGCCGGCCCCAGGTTGGCGAACCGCCACCGAAGGGTGACGCCGCCGGGCGTCTGGCGCGAGCCTTCCCGCACGTCCCGCACCTCAATACCCCGGGCCCGCATGGCCGCCACGTCTGCGTCCAGGTCGTCGGAGGCGAGGATGAAGAAGCGCAGGCCCTCGCCCTTCGCAAGAAAGTCCAGCAGGCCGCTGTTGGGGTCCCGCTCCAACTCCGCCCGGTCCCGCACCCCCAGCAGCTCCAGGTACTCCAGGTCAAAGAAGCCGATGGCGTTGTGGGTGCCCCGGCCGGGGTGGTCGCCGCCGGGGTACACGTGGAACCCCAGGGTCTCGCGGTAGGTCTTCAGGGCCGCGTCCAGGTCCCGGACGCAGATCATGATGTGGTCGATGCGGGTGAACATTGCTGCTCCTCACCCTCCCGTCATCTCTACCCAATGCCCGTAGCAGTGCCCCATGCCGCAACCCCCGTTCCGTAGCTAGCGGTATGGTATACTGGGACAAACGCTCCAGAAAGTAAAGTGAGGCCCCAGGTGCGCTCCCTGCGGCTGGCCATGGCCCAGATCAACACCACCGTGGGCGACCTGGAGGGCAACGCCCGCCGCATCCTCCAGGCCGTAGACCAGGCCCGCGCTCTGGGCGTAGACTTGGTGGCCTTCCCCGAGATGGCCCTCCCCGGTTACCCGGTGGAAGACCTGCTCCTCAAGCCCCAGTTCATCCAGGACAACCTGGACCAGCTCCACCGCATCGTCGCCCAATGCCGGGGCATCACGGCGGTCATCGGCTACGTGGACAAGACCGATGACATCTACAACGCGGCAGCCATCGTCCACGACGGCAAGCTGGTGGGCGTCTACCATAAGCAGTACCTGCCCAACTACGGCGTCTTCGACGAGAACCGCTACTTCCAGGCCGGCACCGAGGCCCCCGTCTACACCATCAACGGCGTCGGCATCGGCGTCAACATCTGCGAGGACATCTGGTACCCCACCGGGCCGGCGGCCCTCCAGGCCCTGGGCGACGCCGAGGTCATCGTCAACATCAACGCCTCGCCCTACCACATGGGCAAGGGGAGCTTCCGGGAGCGGATGGTGGCCACCCGGGCCGCCGACAGCGGCGTCATCGTGGCCTACGTCAACCTGGTGGGCGGCCAGGACGAGCTGGTCTTCGACGGCGGCAGCTTCGTCTGCAACGAACGGGGCGACCTGCTGGCCCGGGGCGCCTTGTTCCAGGAGGACCTGGTGGTGGCCGACCTGGACGTGGAGGCGGTGTTTCGCACCCGGCTCCACGACCCCCGCCGCCGCAAGGAGCGGCTCGTCGCCGCAGGCGACCCCCACGTCCCCCACCACCTCGTCGCCCCCGCTCCGGACACGCCCCGCCCCAAGTCCGCCCTGCCAGCTAGATCCCCTCTGCCGGAGTACGACCGCCCGGCAGAGGTCTACCACGCCCTGACCCTGGGGCTGCGGGACTACCTGCGCAAGAACGGCTTCCAGAAGGTGGCCCTGGGCCTCTCCGGCGGCATCGATTCCAGCCTCACCGCAGCCATCGCGGCCGACGCCCTGGGCAAAGAGAACGTGGTGGGCGTGGCCATGCCCTCCCGCTACTCCTCCGAGGGCAGCCTGGCCGACGCCCGCCGGCTGGCCGAGGCCCTGGACATCCGCTTCATGGTCATCGCCATCGAGGAGGTCTTCTCGGCCTACCTCCACACCCTGGAGGAGCCTTTCGCGGGGACCCAGCCCAACGTGGCCGAGGAGAACGTCCAGGCCCGCATCCGGGGCAACCTGCTCATGGCCCTCTCCAACAAGTTCGGCTGGCTGGTGCTCACCACCGGCAACAAGAGCGAGACCGCCACCGGCTACACCACCCTCTACGGCGACATGGCCGGCGGCTTTGCCGTGATCAAGGACGTGCCCAAGACCCTGGTCTACCAGCTCGCCCGCTACCGCAACACCCTGGGCGACCGCCCTGTCATCCCCGAGAGCGTCTTCACCAAGGTACCCTCCGCGGAGCTGCGCCCCAACCAGTCGGACCAGGACACGCTGCCACCCTACGACCTCCTGGACCAGGTGCTCCAGGCCTACGTGGAGGAGGACCGCAGCTACGAGGAGCTGCTGGCCCTGGGCTTCTCCGAGGCGGTGGTGCGGCAGGTGATCCGCCTGGTGGACGGCGCCGAGTACAAGCGCCGCCAGGCCCCACCCGGCATCAAGATCACCCCCCGCGCCTTCGGCCGTGACCGCCGCCTGCCCATCGTGAACCGCTATCGGAGCTACTAGGGGCGGCCGCGATCCCCTCGCCCCTTGCGGGAGAGGGTTAGGGTGAGGGGTGAAATTCGACCGCAGACTGCGAGGCGTACTATGAGGCTCAAAGTTGACGTGCAGAGCAATGCGCTCTACCTGCGTCTGGATGAGGAAGCCATCGTGGAGTCAGAAGAGGCGCAGCCGGGCGTGATC
>JACPQN010000081.1 GCA_016190485.1 Chloroflexota bacterium | reverse complement strand
TCGCCGCACAATGTCATTCTTGAGGAGCGCAGCGACGAAGAATCTGGGGCGGGGTTGTATGCTCCGCCCAACCAGATGCTTCACTCCGTTCAGCATGACAAGCATTGCCGCCAATTATTCAACGAACTAACGATTCAGGACACTAGCGTGGTGTCCTCGAAAAATGCCCCAATGTCACCTTGAACGGTAGCGAAGGGCCTACTCGCCCTGCGCCTCACTCGGACTCCTGCCCCACAGGGGGAGCTGCCGCACACGCCGGAGGGCCGCCCGCACCGGCGCCAGGATGCGCACCGGGCGGCGCAGGCTGGTGGCCACCGCCCACGCGATCTCCGGGTTCCCCACCACCACCGTGCCGGACCACTTCCGGTAGCCCCCCAGCGAGCCATCCTTTACGGGCCGCGGCTCGAAGCGCCCCAGGGGCGCCCAGGGCCGTCCCCGGCCCGGCTGGAGCAGGGCCAGCCCGCCCGCCTGCTTTACCAGCAGCACGCCCGCGGCCACATCCCATATCCTGGGAAAGTCGAAGATGGCGTACTGGAGGGTGCCGCTGGCCGTCAGCGCCAGCTCCAGGGCGATGCTGCCCAGGGCCCGCACCTCTCCCGGCGCCCGCCGGATCTCGCCGCTGAAACGCATGCGTCGCCAGTAATGGGCCGGCAGGCTGGTGAGCTGGGAAGGCTGTGGCGTGGGGTTTGAGGCCACCTGCACCGGGTTGCCATCCAGGCTCGTGGGGCCGCCCAGCCGGGCGTGGAACACCCCCTCCTGGAGGAGCCCGCTGGTGGGCACGTAAATCGCGGCGGCCACCGGCTCCCCGCGATAGAGCACACCCACGGAGACCGCAAAAAAGGGCAGGCGGTTCAGGTAGTTGGTGGTGCCGTCCAGGGGGTCCAGCACCCAGAGGAAGTCGGTCCCTGACCCCTGGTGGTCATCTCCCTCCTCGCCCAGGATGCTGTGGTCCGGGTAGGCCGCGCTGATGGCTGCCCGCAGGTACTCCTCGGACTCCCGATCGGCGTTGGTAACCGGGTCGTGCTTGCCCCCGGACTTGTAGCGCACCTCCAAGGAGGAGTCGAAATGCCGCAGCAGGATGTCCCCCGCGCCGCGGGCATACCCGACGGCGCGGGCTTCTAGCTCCGCGAGGAACGCAGCGTCCAGTGCCACGTCGGCAGACGGGCTGCCTCCCTTTATCGAGCCACCCGCTGCGCCAGCAACTCCCGGATGTGGGCGAAGGACTCCGCCGCCCGGGGCAGGCCCGCGGGCGGCCGGCGGCCCCCGGAGGGCACCTTGAGCACCACCAGGGTGGGTCCATCGCCCGCCAGCACCTCTTTCACCCGGTTCTGGAGGTCCTCCAGGCTCTCGAAACTGAAGGCCCGGGCATAGCCGGCGCCCCGGGCGATGGCCGCAAAGTCCATCCGGCCGGCGCCGGGCGTCGGCTGGCCGCCGGTGGTGTCGTAGGCGTCGTTCTCGTAGACGAAGTGCACCATGTTCCTGGGGGCCATGGCGCCCACCGTCACCAGGCTGCCCAGGTTCATCAGCAGCGATCCGTCGCCGTCGAACACCCACACCTTCACGTCGGGGCGGGCCAGGGCCATGCCCAGGCCGAAGGAGGAGGCCTTGCCCATGGCGCCGCTCAGATTCAGGTCGAGCTCTCCTCGGGTAGAGACCTTGGACCAGTCGTGGCCCGTCGACATGTGGGTCACCACTACTGCGTCGCCGCGCTCTTTGGCCAGAATACCCAGGGCTGCAATGCCGTCCATCATGGCTGGTCGTACTCCCTTGCGATGAGAATGGCCACCGGCCGGGGGCCGCTCTGGGCCTCCCGGAACCCCTGGGAGATGCGGGAGACCTGGCTGTCCTCCTCGATGACGTGGTAGGGGATGCCCCAGGTCTTGAGCATGGGTTCCAGGTAGATGCCTGCCGAGTCGGTCATAGGCTTCGACTCGTAACCCCGGTAGCCGATCATCAGCAGCATCGGCAGCTTCCAGTCCAGGCAGATGCCCCGGATGGAGTCGCCCGACTCGAAGAAGCCGGTGTTCTGGATGAGGACCACGGGGGTCTTGCCGCCCATCAGCAATCCGGCGGCCACGGCCATGGCCTCGCCCTCCCGGCAGACCGGCACCAGGGTCAGGGAGGGCTCGTTGTGGATCGCGTCGTACATGAAGGTGGACTCGCTGTCCGGCAGCCAGACGATGTGGCTGACGCCACACCGTTTGAGCTCCTCGAGGATCCCGCGGGCCCGGAGAGAGGGAGTCTTGGTGACCATGGGCTGCTCCTTTCCGCAGCGTGCTCCTGCGGCCATCATACTACCCTGCCCGGCCAGGGCGGTCAACGGCGGTTGTCCTTGACAGTCCAGCACACCTGTGGACACAATGCGACAGGCCAGACGGGGGAGCAGCCAAGGAGCCACCATGTTTCGAGTCATCCACTACGGCGTGGGCGCGCTGGGCGTCCAGATCGTGCGGGCGGCAGCCCGCCGGCAGGGCCTCCAGATCGTCGGCGCGGTGGACACAGACCCCGCCAAAGCAGGACGAGACCTGGGGCAGGTGGCGGAGGTGGGCCGTGAGCTGGGGGTGATCGTCGCCCCGGATGCCTCCGGGCTGGGGAGCCTCCAGGCCGATGTGGCGCTGCACACCACCAGATCCTTTCTCCTCAGCGTGAGAGAGCAGTTGCTGGGCATCATTGCCGCGGGGAAGCACGTCATCTCCACCTGTGAAGAGTTGGCCTTTCCCGCAGCGCAGCGCCCGGAGATAGCCCGGGAGATCCACGAAGCCGCGCTGGCCGCTGGCGTGACGGTGCTGGGCACGGGGATCAATCCGGGATACCTCATGGACTACCTGCCCATCACCCTATCGGCCATGTGCCAGGAGGTGCACTCCGTCTCCGTGGTCCGGGTGGCCGACGCTTCCCAGCGTCGCCTGCCCCTCCAGCGGAAGATCGGCGCGGGGATGACGCCCGAGGAGTTCAGGGCGAAGGCCGTGGGTGGCGCCATGGGGCACATCGGGCTGGCAGAGTCGGTGGCCCTCATCGCGACCGCCCTGGGCTGGAAGCTGGAGCGCACTGTGACCACCCTGGAGCCCGAGATCGCCGGAGAGGACGTGACAACACGGTACCTGGAGGTCAGAGCGGGGCAGGTAACGGGTATTCACCAGGTCGCACGGGGTATCGTGGATGGACAGACCAGAATCATCCTGGACCTCTCGATGCACGTGGCCGTCCGGGAGGCCCAGGACACGGTGATCATAGACGGCGTGCCATCGGTGCGCTCCACCATCCCCGGCGGCATCAACGGCGACGTGGCCACCGTGGGCATCGTGCTGAACGCCATCCCCCGGGTGGTGAGCGCGCCGCCGGGGTTGCTGGCCATGAAGGACCTCCCGCCGCCCAGCTTCTGGACGTAGGGCACGCGCGCTCGGTTCAGAAAAGAGGAGACGCCGTGGAGACCATCCTCCAGCGCTATCATCGCCTGCACCCCACCTCGGCCCGGCTCTACCAGCAGGCGTCGGGGCTGTTTCCCAGCGGCGTCACCCACGACACGCGCCACTACGCGCCCTTTACCATCTACGTCGACCGCGCCCAGGGCAGCAGCAAGTGGGACGTGGACGGGAACGAGTACGTGGACTACGTCATGGGCCACGGCTCCCTGCTTCTGGGACACGCCCGCCCGGAGGTGGTGGCGGCCGTGCAGGCCCAGGTGGCTAAAGGGAGCCACTACGGCGCTGGGCACCGGCTGGAGCTGGAGTGGGCTGCTCTGGTGCGGCAGCTTATCCCTTCGGCGGAGCGAGTGCGCTACACCAGCTCCGGCACCGAGGCTACGATGATGGCCCTACGCCTGGCCAGAGCCTTCACCCAGAAGAGCAAGATCATCAAGTTCCAGGAGCACTTCCACGGCTGGCACGACTACGTGGTGGCCAGCGCGGTGTCTTCCGCGGGCGCGCTGGCCCCCTCCGGCATCCCGCCGGCGGTGGTAGGCACCATGGTGGTGCTGCCGCCCAACGACCCGGCCGCGGTGCAGCAGGTCCTGGAGGAGGACAGGGACGTCGCCGGCATCATCCTGGAGCCTACGGGCGCCAGCATGGGGGTGGTGCCCGTCTACCCCTCGTTCCTGGGAGCGCTGCGAGAGCTGGCCACCAGGTACGGCGTGGTGCTCATTTTCGACGAGGTGGTCACCGGCTTTCGGACCTCCACGGGCGGCGCGCAGCAGCGCTACGGCGTCATCCCGGACCTGACGGCGCTGGCCAAAATCCTCGCCGGTGGACTGCCCGGCGGCGCCGTGGCGGGCAGAGCGGAGATCCTCCACATGATCGAGTTCGGCGACGAGCGGTGGAACGCCACCCGGCGGGTGCCCCATCCCGGCACCTTCAACGCCAACCCTGTCTCGGCGGCCGCGGGCGTCGCCGCGCTGACCCTGGTCGCCACCGGCAAGGAGAATGCCCAGGCCGACGCCATGGCCCAGCGCTTGAGAAGCGGCCTCAACGACATGTTGGAGCGCCTGGGTGTGCCCGGCTGCGCTAACGGTGTCGCCTCCATGTGCCACCTCCGCCTGGGCCGGGAGTGCGGCACGCGCACGGGGGCCGGGTGTGACCGCACCATCTGCCAGCTCCCACCGGCTGATATCAGGGCGGGGATAGCGCCCCAGGCGCTGAGCGCCCTCAAACAGGGGATGCTCAACCATGGCGTGGACCTGATGGGGCGGGGCGCCATTGTCTCCTCGGCCCACACCCCTGGGGACATAGACCACACCGTTTCGGCTTTTGAGGCGACCGTGGGTGAGATGCTGGCGGAGGAGCTGCTGAGCAGGCGGGGTGGAGGGAAGTAAGGATTTCCCTGCGGTATGCAACTTTCTGCCCTGTTTGCTGTTTATTAGGTAATGGCATGCTGATGGTGGGGTCATATCCCTGCCGGCAGTCCTAAGCCTCAGCCATGAGAGGGTTGAGCAACCTGCCACCTCAGGCTCAAGCCTGAGGCATTCTGAGCGGCTATGCTGCAGGCTTCAGCCTGCAGTGCGGAGTTATTAAACGCTCTCAGCCGTCACCCGAAGTCTGAACACTTACTCTCAGCCATTACGTTTGACTTGGGTACGGGTGGAGGTTATAGTGAATTGTCACCCTCAATCTTGTGCGTTATGTCAGCATACGCTCACGAAGTAGAGGGATGAGCTGCCTAGACGCAAGGGGCGTGCTTGGTGAAGGAGGTTGTCGAGAAAGGGCTATGGCGGAGAGAAAACCAAAGACGATAGGTGAGTTGCGCGCTTCGGGCTACAAGGTGCTGTCGGTCAAAGAGGAGCTGCGGAAGAACCTCATAAGCAAGATACGAACAGGAGCGCCCATCTTCGAGGGGATCATCGGCTACGAGGAGTCGGTCATCCCCCAGACGGAGAACGCGATCCTCTCGGGCCAGGACATGATCCTCCTGGGAGAGCGCGGGCAGGCCAAGAGCCGCATGGCCCGGGCCCTGGTGAGTCTGCTGGACGACGAGATCCCCCTCGTCGCCGGCTGCGAGATCAACGATAATCCCTACGCCCCCATTTGCATGGCCTGCCGCATGGCCGTGGCCGAGCAGGGAGAGCAGGTAGAGATTGCCTGGCTGCACCGGGACAAGCGCTACGGCGAGAAGCTGGCCACCCCGGACATCACCATCGCGGATCTCATCGGCGAGGTGGACCCCATCAAGGTGGCGGAGGGGCGCTACCTCTCCGACGAGCTGACCATCCACTACGGCCTCATTCCCCGCACCAATCGGGGCATCTTCTGCATCAACGAGCTGCCAGACCTGGCCGAGCGCATCCAGGTGGGCCTGTTGAACATCATGGAGGAGCGGGACGTGCAGATCCGCGGCTACCGGGTGCGGCTGCCCCTGGACCTCTACGTGGTCGCCAGCGCCAACCCGGAGGACTACACCAACCGGGGGCGCATCATCACGCCCCTGAAGGACCGCTGCGGCTCCGAGATCCGCACCCACTACCCCCGCACCTCCCAGATCGAGATGGAGATCGCCGAGCAGGAGCGCACCCGCTTTGAGGACGAGGGGCTCTCCTCCTCGGTGCCGGAGTTCATGCGAGAGATCGTGGCGGAGATCACCCAGCTTGCCCGCCGCAGCCCCGACATCAACCAGCGCTCCGGCGTCAGCGTCCGGGTCTCCATCACCAACTACGAGAACGTGGTGAGCAACGCCGTCAAGCGCGCTATCCGTCTGGGCGAAGAGCGGGCGGTGCCCCGCATCAGCGACCTGGCCAGCATCGTGGCCTCCACCGCCGGCAAGATCGAGCTGGAGAGCGCCGACGAGGGGCGGGAGGAGCACGTCATCGACAAGCTCATCCAGAACGCCGTCCTCAACGTCTTCAACCGCTCCTGCAACGTCCAGGACCTGGAGCCAGTGGTGGCCCGCTTTGACAAGGGGTTCGCCTTCGAGGTCTCGGACCAGATGCGGGTTTCCGACTACGAGCGCTTCGGCCGCCAGGTGCCCGGCCTCATGGAGGCGGCGCACGCCCTGCTGGAGGACACCCATCCGGCCATGACCGCCTCTGCCATCGAGTTCATCCTGGAGGGGCTGCACCTCAACCGCAAACTCAACAAAGACAAGGTGACCGGCAAGGCCCAGTACCGGGGTCACCATGCTTTCTTATAGGTATTCCTCCTGGGATGGCACCCAGGATATCCTCCAGCTCCATCACGAGGAGCTGATGGAGGAGCTCTCAGACTACCTGCTCGCGCAGGGTGATCTCCAGTCGGCGCTGCGGATGCTCATGCAGCGCGGCATGCGCGACCATCCCCTCATGGGCCTCCAGGAGCTGCAGCGGCGGCTCCGGGCCAAGCGCCAGCAGACGCTGGACCGCTACAACCTCGGCTCTGTGGTGGAGGAGCTCCAGAAGGAGCTGGAGGAGGTGCTGCGCACCGAGCGGGAGGGCATCCAGGAGCGACTCACGGAGGCCAGAGAGCGGGTGCGTCAGAGCCAGGAGAACGCCAGCCCTTCGGGAGAGCGGGAGCAGCAGCAGGATGACCAGTCCACTGGTCCGGATGAGGCTCTCGGCGGCCAGGACGGGCTGGACCCGGCGGCCGCCCAGCGCCTGGCGGAGTTCGTGGAGCGCCTGGCGCAGCAGAAGCTCCAGTTCCTGGAGGGTCTCCCCAAGGAGTTGGGCGGCGCCCTCACCGAGCTGGCCAGCTACGAGTTCATGAGCCCGGAGGCCAAGCGCCTCTACGACGAGCTGATGGAGAAGCTGCGGCAGCAGGTGGCCCAGAGCCTGTTCCAGCAGCTCTCCCAGGGGCTCCAGAGCATGGGGCCGGAGCAGACGCAGCGCCTCCAGGAGATGCTGCGGGACCTGAACCAGCTCCTGGAGCAGAAACTTAAGGGCGCCGACACGACCCAGGACTTCCAGCGCTTTAAGGAGAAGTGGGCCCCCCAGATGGGTGGCAACCCCCCGGAGAGTCTGGAGGAGCTGCTGGAGGGTCTCCAGCAGCAGATGGGGCAGATGCAGAGCCTCATGGAGTCCCTTTCCGGCCAGCAGCGCTCCCAGCTCCAGGACATGCTGGCTAGCCTCATGGAGGATATGTCCCTGCGGGAGGAGCTGGCCGACCTGGAGGACGCGCTATCACGGCTGTTCCCCCAGGAGCGCGGGCAGCGCTACCCCTTCCGGGGCGAGGAGGGCGTGGACCTGCAGGAGGCCATGCGCCTCATGGAGGACCTGAAGCACCTGGAGGAGCTGGAGAAGAGCCTGCGCAGCGCCCAGTACGGCGAGGGCATCGACCAGATCGACTCGGAAGAGGTGCGGAAGCTCCTGGGCGAAGAGGAGGCCCAGAGCCTGGAGACCCTGAAGGAGCTGGCCAAGGCCCTGGAGGAGGCCGGCTACATCCGCCGGGACGGTGAGCGGCTGGAGCTGACGCCCCGAGGCATGCGCAAGATCGGGCAGAAGGCCCTGCGGGATATCTTCGAACGGCTGAAGCAGGACCGGATGGGCCGCCATCCCGCCGACCGCAAAGGGGTGGGCATCGAGCGTCTGGACGAGTTGAAACGCTACGAGTTCGGCGATCCCTTCTTCCTGGACCTGGAGAGGACGGTGATGAACGCCGTGGAGCGGGGTGGCCCCGGTGTGCCCGTGGCGCTGCGCCCGGCAGACTTTGAGGTCTACAGGACAGAGCAACAGACCCAGAGCTCCACCGTGCTCATGCTGGACCTGAGCTGGTCCATGGCCCGCCGGGGCAGCTTCTACGCAGCCAAAAAGGTGATCCTGGCGCTGCACAACCTCATTCGCACCCAGTTTCCCCGGGATAGCGTCTATATCGTGGGTTTCTCCACCTACGCCCGGGAGCTGAAGCCGGACCAGTTGCCCTATATCACCTGGGACCAGGCGGAGCCCTACACCAACATGCAGCAGGGGCTGATGATCTCCCAGCGCCTCCTGGCCAAGCACAAGAGCGGCACTAAGCAGATCATCATGATCTCCGACGGCGAGCCCACCGCTCACATCGAGCGCGGGCAGATCTTCCTAGGCTATCCCCCCAGCCCCCGCACCATTACCGAGACCCTGCGGGAGGTAAAGCGCTGCACCCGGGAGGGGATCGTCATCAACGTCTTCATGCTGGACCGCAGCTACTATCTCAAGGAGTTCGTGGACCAGCTCACCAAGATCAACCGCGGGCGCGCCTTCTATACCTCCCCGGAGAAATTGGGCCAGTACGTGATGGTGGACTACCTGGCGGGCAAACGCCGACGCATCGCGTAGGGGTTTAGGAGGCTGCGGAAAAGGCATTTCCGCTCGTCCTGAGCCGCGTCCTGAGGCTCTCGAAGGGCCTGTCGAAGGACGAGTGGTTCATGGTTCCCTTCGGCAAGCTCAGGGTAAACTCGGCTCACCATGAGCGGACTTACTCAGTGCTCTCGCTGCCGCCGACCTTGGCCTTCTCTAGCGAATGCCTTAACATAAAGGGCTAGCATCTCGCAGAGAGGGACCACCGGATGTCCGACGAAATCCTCAAGATCGAGAACCTCCACACCCACTTTTCCACCCGGGAAGGGCTGCTGAAGGCCGTCAACGGGGTGACCCTGACCCTGCACAAGGAGCGCATCCTGGGCATCGTGGGTGAGAGCGGCAGCGGCAAGAGCGTCACCGCCCTCTCGGTGCTGCGGCTGGTCCCCTACCCCGGCAAGATTGTGGAGGGCGCCATCTACCTGGAGGGACGTAACCTCCTGGAGGTGGATGGCGACGAGCTGCGCCACATCCGCGGGAACCAGGTCTCCATGATCTTCCAGGACCCCATCAGCGGCCTCAACCCGGTGATCCCCATCGGCACCCAGGTGGGGGAGCTGCTGGCGGCGCACACGGACCTGCGCAAGAGCGAGATCCACCGCATGGCCGTGAACATCCTGCGCCAGGTGGGTATCCCCGACCCAGAGCGGGCCATGGGCATGTATCCCTTTCAGCTCAGCGGCGGCATGTGCCAGCGGGTGATGATCGGCATCGCCATGGCGCTGAACCCCAAGGTCCTCATCGCCGATGAGCCGACCTCAGCGCTGGACGTCACCATCCAGGCCCAGATCCTCTTCCAGATCCGGCGCCTCAAGGAGCAGCGGGGCACCGCGGTCATCCTCATTACCCACGATCTGGGGGTCATCGCCCAGATGGCCGACGACGTGGCGGTGATGTACGCGGGGTCCGTGGTGGAGTACGGGACGGTGCAGGAGATCTTCAGCGCGCCGGCCCACCCCTACACCTGGGCGTTGCTCCAGGCCCTCCCCCGGCTGGACCGGTCGGACCAGGGGCTGCGCTCCATCCCCGGCTCACCCCCCAACCCCCTGGAGCTGAAGGACGAATGCCCCTTTGTGCCCCGCTGCAACAAGGCCCTCAGCGTGTGCCGCAGCAGCCCCAGGCCGGACCTGGCGCACCTGGGCGGCGACCATAGCGTCGCCTGCTACAACCCCGTCCAGCACGACTGGTAGGCTACGGCCGGCCGCGACACAGGTCGGTGACCAGGAGTTCCAGGGCGAGCACGGGCTCTTGCTTGCCTGTCTTGCTGGCCACGTCCGTCTCCAGCAGCCGCGCCAGCACCGCCTCCAGCGCCGCCGCCGGGTAGCCCCGGGACTGCTCCACCGTCTTGCGGAAGGGATACTGCGCGGCGATGCCCAGGCGGGACTGGAGCTCAGGGCCGCCGACGCCCTGCTCCATCAGCGCCTTGGCCAGCACAAGGGAGCGGAACTGGCCCGCGAGGCGGAAGAGGATCTGGGCCGAGGCCATGCCGTCCCGCAGCAGCAGGTGGAGCGACCGCTGCGCTGGGGCCAACCGCCGCTCCGCCACGGCATCGATAAGCGCGAAGATGCTGGTCTCCCGGGCCAGGGAGACCAACTCCTCCACGTGGTGGGTCTCTACGGTCCCGCCCGCGAGGTAGAGGGAGAGCTTCTCCAGTTCACTGCTCAGGACCCAGAGGTTGTCGCCCACCAGGTCTACCAGGAGCCGCAGCGCCGGGGCGGTCAGGCGCACCGAGAGCTGGGCCGCACGCGCCCTGGCCCAGTCCTCCAGGGCTGGCCCGCGCAGCTTCCGACGCTCTTGGGTCTCGGCCACGGGGTGCATCAGGGCCAGCAGCGGGTTGCCCCGGTTCAGGGCGCCTTCCAGGAGCACCAGATGGGTGGATTCCGGTATGCGCTGGCAGTACTCCGGCAGCCCCTGCCAGCCCCCTTCGAGGTCGGGGCTATCGGCGCTCGTTCCGTGGCCCTCCTGGCCTGAGCTTCGTGGGGCGCGAGCCGAGCGTGCCCCCCGTCCTGGCGTCCGCAGCCGGTCGAAGCGGGCCAGCAGGCCCTCCACCACCACCAGGCGCGCCGGCGCCAGGAAGGGCACTGCGTCGCATTGGGCCTGGATCTCCGGCAGGGTGAGGCCGGCGCCCGGGAGGCGCGCCGTGTTCAGGTCCAGCATGTCTCTGGGCCCCAGGCCAGCCCTGATCCGCTCCAACTCCTGGTGGAGCAGAAAGTCCTCTTCCCCGTAGAGCAGATAGACCACCCGTCACCCCTGTGCTATACTTGCGCCCGCTCGCTGTAGGCGGGTAGGCCTCTCCCAAGAGCAGCAGTGCACAGCGACTCCGTTCACCCTGAGCGGTTGTGAGTTTTTCGTGTAGGGTGGGGGCTTGTCCTGAGCCTGCGGTGTCCTGAGCTTGTCGAAGGGTCGAAGGGCTTGTCCCCCACCCCGTGGCGGGCCACAAGGGCCCGCCCTACGAAGTCTCCTGATTGATTCGCAGCCTCTGAGCCCGTAGCAGGGTGAAGCCGCTCATGGTGAGCCTGTCGAACCATGAGCGGCTTCCCAGATAGCCTGGGAGGCCCGCCATGATGGACTCCTTCTCCAGCTTCGAGCGGCGTTTTGTTGCCCCCTACCGCACAACCTTCGCTCGGATCACCGCGCCGCTGGTGCGGCTCCTCCGCTGGCTTCACGTCTCGCCCAACCTGGTCTCCTTCAGCCAGGTCCCCATCGGAGGCCTCATTGTCTACTTCATGGGGACATGGCCCCAGCTCGCCTTCAGCCTCTTTGTGGCGACCCTGCTGCTGGACAGTCTGGACGGCGCCCTGGCCCGGGCCTACGGCCGCTCCAGCCAGTTTGGCGCCCTCTTCGACCAGCTCTGCGACCACACCCGGGAGACGCTGATGATCGCAGCAGTGGCGCTGCAGGGCGACCTCCACCTGGCGCTCGCGGTGCTCTACCCCCTGGTCTACGCCACCTTCAACTTCCTGCTCTTCCTGTGCAACTACCAGCGGGCGCCCGTGCCCTGGGCCGTCAAATCCTACCTCATCGTATACCCCGGGCTCTTCCTCTACACCTTCTTTCAGGTGCCGTGGATGACGCCCGCGGTGGCCCTCTCGCTGGCCTTTATGACGACCAGCATCCTCCTGGCGCTGCGGAACCTGAGCCGGGCCATGGGATAAAGCGTAGCTACGATTGCGATGTCGCGACCCAGTGGCTCTTGAAGGGGCCCCAGCCCCTGGCGCTGACGCCCTCGATGCGCATGGAGGACATCTCGGGCGAGGTAGTGAGGTACTTCTGCGCAAGGCGGCCCAGGGGCTGGCCCGCCAGCACCGCCAGGATGCCCGCCAGGATCACATTGGGCGCCTGCTGCAGCCGGTCCCGGCGGCCGCCAACGATGGCCAGGGTGGCCAGGCCCGCCAGGATGCCCGTGACCGCGATGTTCGTCCCGCAGAAGGGAGACACCGCCAGGGATCGCTCGCCGCCGCGCATGCGGGCCAGGCCCTCGTCGGCGGCGCTCCGCAGCTCCTGAGCGGAGACGTCACCGTAAATATAGAACCCCTTGGCGTTGGAGCGCCCCGCCATGCTGCGGGTGAAGCCGTGGCGCTCCAGGAGCACCGTCACCGTGGCATGCTCCAGAGCGTGGTTCCGGCGGGTGGCCGTAATAGGGTCTATGCCTCGCGAGGTCGCGCTCATCCACTCCTCCTCCTGACAGCCGCTGTGCCTCCATTGTACTCCATGGCCGGCTCATGGGAGAGTGCTGAATATGTCCGCTCACCCTGAGCCTTGTCGAAGGGTGAGTGCCGCTCGTGGTTCCCTTCGGCAAGCTCAGGGTAAACTTGGCTCACCATGAGCGGCGCATATTCCCTCGGTCGTGGAATGTTGCTCAGCAGTCTCGTTCATGTCACTCGTTCATGTCGCCGTTGACGCCCCTCAGGGCGAGGGGTACAATAACTCAAGTTACTCCACCAAGGAGCGTTTCATGCCACAGGAGATCACCGTCTACTCGGGCATCCACTGCGCGCCCTGCGACGCCGTGAAGGCCTTCCTCAAGGAGCACGGGTACAGCTACACCGAGAAGAACATCAACAAGGACAAGGAGGCTCGCCAGGAGCTGCGGGATATGGGGATGGTCAGCATCCCTGTGACTCTCATCGGTGAGCACAGGATCCAGGGTTTCGACCGGGAGAAGCTGGAGGGGGCCCTGGGGCTGAAGCAGCCCGCGTAGGGCCGACCCTCGCCGCGTCCCAAAGGGGGCTCTCTCGACGGGAGCCCCCTTGTTGTTTGGAGGAGAGCCCGGTAAGAAACACCAAACACCTTGGAGGATGCCATGGACCTGGGACTCAAGGGGCAGGTAGCCCTGGTGACCGGTGGGAGCAGGGGCATCGGGCGGGAGGTGGCCCTGGCGCTGGCCGCCGAAGGCTGCAACGTGGCCATCTGCGCCCGCGGGTGGGAGGCCCTGGAGCAGACCGCGGCAGAGGCGCGCGCCCTGGGCGTCCAGGCCCTGGCCGTGGCCGCAGACATGACCAGCGCCCAGGAGATCCAGCGGGTAGTGGAGGAGACCGTCGCGCGCTTCGAGACGGTACACGTGCTGGTGAACAACGTGGGCGGCTCCCGGGGCGGCCCAGCGCCCTCGGACGAGGAGTGGCAAGCCACCCTGGACCTGAACCTCTACGCGGCCATCCGCGCCACACGCCTGGTGCTGCCCTTGATGAAGCAGCAGAGCTACGGGCGGATCGTCAACGTCTCCTCCATCTATGGCAGGGAGGCGGGCGGCAACCCCACCTACAACGCGGCCAAGGCGTCGCTCATCAGCTTCTCCAAGACCCTCGCGCTCCAGGTCGCGCCGCTGGGCATCACCGTGAACAGCCTCTGCCCCGGCTCCATCCTCTTCCCTGGCGGCGGCTGGGCCCGTCGGGTAGAGCAGGACCCGGAGGCCATGGCCCAGTTTGTGAAACGAGACATGCCCATGGGGCGCTTCGGCAGGGTGGAAGAGGTGGCCGCAGTAGCGGTGTTCCTGGCCTCTCGCCAGGCCAGCCTGCTGACGGGCGCGGCGGTCAATGTGGACGGCGGCCAGTCTCGCTCGCTGATCTAGCGTCCTGAGTCAGCGATTCGCTTCAAAATGTCATTCTGAGCGTCAGCGAAGAATCTGGGGTGGGGAAGGCGACCCCACCAGATGCTTCACTTCGTTCAGCATGACAAATCCAGCAACGGCCTTAGTCGATGAAATACCCAGTCAGGCCCTAGCGCGCCGTAGGCGGGCGGTACACCATCTGGTAGTAGGCGTAGTTCTCCATCACCAGCCGCACGTAGAGCGCCGTCTCCTCGTAGTCGATCTCTTCCAGGAAGAGGTCCGGATCGGCGCCCCCTGTCCGGCCCCGCCAGCGCAGCGCGTTGCCAGGGCCGCCGTTGTAGGCCGCCAGCGCGAAGACGGGCTCCTGGTCCAGCTCCCGCAACTGACGGGCCAGGTAGAAGGCGCCGAAACGCAAGCTCACCAAAGGGCGGTAGAGGTCGTCTGGATCGAAGGCGCCGAGGCCCAGACCCTGCGCGATCTCGCGGCCGGTGCTGGGCATCACCTGGGTGAGACCCCTGGCCCCGGCGCCGGAGGTAGCCCGGGGGCTGTAGAGGCTCTCCTGCCGCACCAGCGCCTGCAGCAGCAGCGGGTCGATGGCCTGCTGCCGTGCTGCCACGGTCACCTGATCCGAAAAGGGTTGGGGATAGAGGAGCTTCAAGAAGAGCCTGGGCAGCCCTGCCTGTCCGGCAGGCAGGCCCGGCGATGGGGAAACGCCGAGGCGCTCCAACAGGATGCTGGTGGCCAGGATAGCCGGACTGTGCTGGCCCCTCTGGTTGAGGAGGCGCCCCAGCGCGTAGAGGGCTGCGGGGTTCCACCGGGCCTGCTGCACCGCGTCCCGGTACTCCTGAGTCGCGGCCTCCCACAGCCCCAGCTCTGCCAGCAGACTCGCCCGCCGCACGCGGGGGTCGCTCCCTGACTGGGCTTCGGTAGCCGCGAGGGTTGCTGGGTCCAGCGCCCAGTCGGCCCGCTCTGCAAGCCAGGCAACTGCCTCTCTTTCGTCTTCCTGGGTGACGCCCCCGGAGAGCGGCGCGCCGGCGGGCGGACGCTGTGTCGCTGCCCCCTCCAGCAGTGCCCGCGCCCTGAGCCCGTAGTAGCGGTCGGGCTGCGCCTGGGCGGCGCTGCTAAGGGCCAGTCGCGCCCTGGCCTGATCCCCCAGAGCCGATCGCGCCTTGGCCTGCCACAGCGCGCTGCGCCCTCGCAGCAGAGCGCTCTCCCCACGGGCGTCTGCGCCGCCCCACACCTTCTCGGCGGCGGCTATGTCCCCTGCTTTGTAGAAGCTGAGGCCTTCTTTGAACTGCGCTTCAGCAGCACGCCCGGAAGCAGGATACTGCTCTCGGAAGGCGCGGTAGGCGGCGGCCGCTTCCCGGTGGCGGCCCAGCTCACCCAGGAGCCAGCTCCGCTCCCACAGGACCTCCTCCGCGGCGGGATGGGTGGGAAAGAACGTGAGGGTCTCCTCCAGCTCCTGGAGAGCCTGGAGGTTGCGTCCGAAACGCTCATTGACCAGCGCCGTGTAGTAGCGGGCCCAGGGGGTCTCGGCGCTGGCGGGAAGGGTCTCTCGCTGGCGCTGGAAGGCCCGCAGCGCCGCCCCGTCCTCCCGCTGGTGATAGTAAACCCTGCCCTCCTGGTAAGGCGTAAACGCCGGCGCGCCGGCGCGTAGCAGCGCCTCCACCGCGCTGGCTGCCTGCGGTGTGCGGGGGTAGCTGCGCACCACCTCCGCCAGGACCTGACGCTGCTCCGCCGCCCTGCCGGCCAGGCGCAAGGCCTCGGCGCGCTGGGACAGCAGCTCCGCCCGCACCCAGGGAGTCTGGGCCTCGCGGTAGAGCGCGCCGTAGGCCACCGCCGCGCCCGGATAATCGCCCGAAGCCAGCAGCGTCTCGGCCTGGAGACGCCGCGCCTGCCAGGCCACGTCCTCTGACGGGCTGGAAGCCGCCACCTGCGCCAGCTCCTCCAGCGCGCCGGCGTAGTCGCGGCGCTCCATGAGGAGACCCGCGTGGAGCAGCAGCACATGGTCTTGCACTTCTGGGTGGCGGCGGGCGTACTCCTGGTAGAGCGGCAGGGCCTCGCCAGGTCGGTGGCTCCGGCGGTAGCTCGCGGCCAGCCAGAAGAGCGCGACGTCCATCAGCGGGTGGCCCAGGTGGCGGGCACGGAAGGCGATGAAGGCGTCGGCCGCTGCCGCGTAGTCCCCGGACAGGTGGGCCACCACAGCCAGGTTGAAGCGGGCCTCCGCGGCCTGGGACGCGTCGGGACGGCCGCCGATGACGGCGCGGTAGCGGGCCGCAGCCTCCTCGTATGCTCCCGCGTGCTGGAGCGCCTGCGCCTCGGCCAGCAGCGTCCCCGGATCGGCGGCCGCGGGGGAAGGCGCCGCAGCGCTGCCCACCCCATGGCCTTGAGATGCGGTGGCATCAGGGGGCGACGCGGCGCCGGGCGGAGAATCTTGAGAGAGAGTAGACAGGCAGGCGCTGGATAGGAGGAGGAAACAGGAGAGCAGAGGGCCGAGGGCCCGGCGGGTCACAGCGCACCGGGAGGACCGGCGGCAGGGTCCAGGCCCGCCACCGCCTGCTGGTCGGCGGGGCTGAAGGCGCAAAGCACCACCTCTAGCCCGGGGTACTCCGACGCGGCCTGGGCCATGGTCTCCGCCACGGCACGCCGGGGCAGGCCCACGGAGCCCGCCCCCAGCAAGGGAAAGGCGATGCTCCTGCCGCCCAGCTCCTTGCAGCGTTGCAGCGCCGCCCTGGTGGCCGTGGCCACGTCCGCCAGGCTGGCGCCGCGCCCCCAGGGCTCGAAGTCCATGGTGGGAATGTGGATGACGTAGATGGCCCTGAGCATCCCGCCGCTGGTGACGGCCACCTCGCCGATGGGGCAGAAGCCAATGGCCCGACACTCCCGGATCAGGGCCGGGCCGGCCGCGCCGGCCACCACCGCAGCCAGCCCGCTGCTGGCCTGGAGGCGGGTGTTGGCCACGGTGGCCACCACGTCCACCTGGGGCTCCAGGATCGAGCCGCAGTGGATGCGCAGGGTCATGACTGGGCCTGGGCCAGCAGGGCCGCGGCCTCCCGGTCCGCCGGGGTGAAGGCGCAGAGGACGATGCGCAGGAAGGGGTACTCGCCAAAGACCTTGCCCATGGTGGCCACCACCTCCTTGCGGGGCAGGCCCACGTCGCCCGCGCCCAGGAGGGGGAAGGCCACAGACCCCGCGGCCATGCCCACGCAGGCCTTGAGGGCGTTGCGGGTGCCCCGCTCGATGTCCTCCATGCGGGTGGGGGTGCCCAGCATCAGCGCGTCCCGGGTGGCCACGTGGATGATGGCCCGCTGCCGGAGGCGGCCGCCGGAGGTGACCGCCGCCTGCCCCAGGGGGATGATGCCGGTCAGGCGGAGCTCGTGCCGCACCTCTGCGCCCGCGGCCTCCACCACGATCTTGGCCAGGCCGGCCACGGGCGTCAGCTCCGTGTTGGCCGTGCAGACGATGACGTCGGCGTCGGCGTCCAGAATGGATCCGTGAAAGACCTCAAGCGGCATGGCGGCGCTCCTTGTGTGCTGGCGGGCGAGACTATGTTCCCGCGTTCCAGGCTATTCTACAAAGACAGAGCGGCGGATGGCTAGTCGGCGCGCACCGCCCCGTCGTCTTTGCCAGGAGCCGCAACCAAGCCCAGCAATGGCCGCCTCTCTATCGGAACCGGATGCGAGGGTCGAGGAAACCGTAGCTGATGTCCACGGCCAGGTTGATGAGAATGACCCAGGAGGCTACCAGCAAGTTAATGCCCTGGATCACCGGGTAGTCCCGAAAGGTGAGGGCCTCTATGAGCAGGCGCCCCATGCCGGGCAGGGAAAAGATCTGCTCCAGGATCACGCTGCCTCCCAGCACAAAGCCCACTTGAAGCCCCAGCACGGTGACCACAGGAATCAAGGCGTTCTTGAGGGCATGGCGGAAGATGACCGCCCGCTCCCGCAGGCCTTTGGCCCACGCGGTCCGGATGTAGTCCTGGCGCAGGACCTCCAGCATCATGGTACGGGTCAGGCGCATCACCGTAGCCGAGAGCAGCAGGCCCAGGATAAAGGCGGGGGGTAGGACCTGCTTAAGGTTGGCGATGGGATCTTTGGGGAAGGGCGAAAAGACCAATGGCGGAATCACTCCGAACCACATAGCCGGCAGCACCATCACCAGGGTCCCCAGCCAGAAGCTGGGGATAGACAGGCCTCCGATGGCGAAACCCCGCAGCAGGTAGTCCAGCAGGGTGTCCTGTCGAATAGCCGAGATGACGCCGATGGGAATAGCAAAGGCGATGGAGAAAAACAGCGCAATCAGGCCCAGCTCCAGGGTAACCGGCAGGCGGGACAGTATCTTATCCCACACGGGCTTGCGGTCTCTCAGGGAGAAGCCCATATCGCCACGCAGCGCGCCCGTAATAAACACCCAATATTGCTCATGGAGGGGCTTGTCCACGCCGAACTCCCGCTTGACCGCCTCGATCTCTGAGGCGGGCATGCCTACCAGCGACTCCTCCAGCAGGGTGAACAGCACGTCGCCCGGGATGATACGGAGCATCCCGAACACCAGCATGGTCGCCAACAGGAAGGTAGGCACTGCCAGGATGAGCCGCCGCACGATGTACAGGTACATGACAGTCCTCCCCAAGATTGGCGCCCGCTAGTGGACGGCAGAGCACTCCCCCACGGCGGAGCGGCTGGTCTACCCCTGGGATCCCCGCAGCCGGGGGTCCAGCACGTCCCGCAGGCCATCGCCCAGCATGTTGATACCGAAGATGGCCATGCTCAGGGCGAGGCCGGGCGCAAAGGCCATCCACGGCGCCTGGACCATGTAGCGCCGGCCCTCGTCACTCAGCATGCCACCCCAGGTGGGATTGGGTGGTGGAACGCCGAAGCCCAGAAACGAGAGGGAAGACTCGGCCAGGATGGCCTGGCCGAGACTGATGCTGGCCACCACGATCACCGGCGCCATGACGTTGGGTAGCACGTAGCGTACCAGGATGCGCAGGTCGGTGCAGCCAATAGCCCGGGCAGCATCCATATACATGTTCTCCTTGATGCCTATGACGGCGCTCCGGATGGTGCGGGTCTGGCCCACGGCGTTGCGAAACGCGAGGGCCAGCATGATATTGAGGATGCCCGGTCCGATGACGGACACGATGGTGAGCACGAGCACCAGTTGCGGGATGCTCAGCACCGCATCGACGAAGCGGAGGCTCCACGCATCCAGCCGTCCCCCCAGGAAGCCGGTGACGCACCCCCAGATGGTGGCCACGACCGTGCCCAGCAGCACCACGCCCGTCCCGATAAACATGGAGATCTGGGCCCCCTTGATGATGCGGCTAAGGAGGTCCCGCCCAAACTGGTCCGTCCCCAGCAGGTGGGCTGGAGAAGGGGGCCGGAGCTTCTCCGTCAGACTCATTTCGATGGGGTTGTAGGGCGAAACGGCGTCGGCGGCGAAGGCGGCGACCAGCATCAGGAGCAGCACCACGGCGCCGAAGGTTGCTAGCGGCTTACGCCGCAGGAGCACCTTGTACGGCTCCACCCAGAGGGGGATGCGCCTGGGCTTGACGAGCTGCCCCATCACCATGGCTTGGGCTTCACCTTTGTCGGTGGCCATACCGCACTCCTTACGTACACCTTGGGGCACCGCCAGGAACCGCCCAGGCCCTGCGCCTCTTGACAACGCCCCCCTGTCGGCGGATGATTGCCTAAGTATACCAAATGGCTGCGTGGTATTGAATAGGCTGAGCCAATGTCTGCGGCGTGGCGCCGCGGCCGCGCCGGAGGGAGGTTCTCGAACGCCCCCAGCGGCGGGCGCGGAGGCGGCCCTGCCCCATTGGCTAGCGGGCTGTCTGCGGATCGTGTAAGCGAAGGGAGGTAGCAACGTGGGTCAGCAGCGGCGGGTTTGGCTACCCTATCTGCTGAGTTTCATAGTCCTTGCGCTCCTTGGCGGCGCCTGCGCCACGCCTACCGCGCCTGGCGCCGTCGACCAAGACGGCACCAAAAGTCCAAAACGGGGTGGCACCCTCACTCGTCACGCCACCGCCTCTATGGCCGGGGCCGACCCCGCTATGGGACAGAACGCCTACCAGATGTGGAATTACATCGGCACCTTTATCGTCCGGCGGGAACCAGACACCTGGAAGCTCGCGCCCGACGCCGTTGAACGATGGGAGTTCTCTCCCGATGGTCTGGAGCTGACGCTCCACGTCCGCCAGGGCTTCAAGTGGGAGCACAAGCCACCGGTTAACGGCCGGGAGATTGAGGCCAGGGACATCGCCTACACCCTGCGCTCCATCACGGGCCTTCAATACCCGGAGCTGCCACCCCTCCGTTTCCCCCGCAGATCCAACCTGGAGGACATGGCGGATGCGGTCGCGGTGGACAAGTACACCGTCAAAGTCCGGCTGAAGCATCCCTCCGCCACCTTCCTTGATGGGCTGGCGGAGTTCCGCAGCCCCATCACCCCTGACAAGATCCGGGAGCATTTCGGTGACCGTGACTCTCTAGCCAATCCCAGTCCGGAGCGCTACTTTTCGGCGGGGCCCTTTGTGTTGACCCAATTTCAGGACACGGTGGAGGCTATTTACAGCCGCTATCCCGACTACTGGGAGAAGGCGGAAGACGGCCAGAGCAAACCCTACCTGGATGCGGTGCGGGAGATCTGGATCCCCGACCAGGGTACAGCCATCGCCGCCTTCCTGGCAGGCCAACTGGATATCCTCGCCCTGGGGAACCCAGAGGATCGGAACCTGATCCTGTCTCAGAGGAAGGAGACGCGGGTTATCACCTATTCTCCGGAGTCCTGCTGGTACCGCATGGCCTTCAATATGAGCCGCAAGCCTTTTGACGATGTGCGGGTGCGGCGGGCCTTCTCCCTGGTGCTGGACCCGGTGGAGACCGGCAAGACCCTGTGGGGCGATTGGGAAACCAAGCCGATATGGCGCTATCCGGGGCCGCTGCCCTGGGCCTATCCCGAAGCCCTCTCCCAGGAGGAGTTGGCTCAACTGCCCTTCTATGAGAGCCCCAAGAGCCCGCGGACCATCGAAGAGGCTAAGCGGCTCATGGCGGAGGCCGGGATCACCAGCCTGGAGTTCGAGATGATGAGCAGCACCGGCACCATCAAGGATGCTGCTCAACTGGCCATCCACCAGATCAATCGGGTGTTCCCCAACATCAAGATCAAGGCAGCGCCCCTGGACAACGCGCTGCAACTGGAGCGGGCGGCCAAGGGCGACTTCGATGTGCAGTACTACTGCTACATCCATGAGCCTACGGCGGTGGCCCACCTCAAGACAGCCTTCCACAGCAAGGGCGGGCGCAACAGCGCGCGCCTTAATGACGCCAAGATGGACGAGTTGCTGGACAGGGCGGGCAAGGAGCTGGACAGGGAAAAGCGTAACCAACTGCTGCGGGAGAGCCAGTCGCGGGTCCTCGAACTGGTGTCTATGATGCCCACAGCTCACTACGCTTCTCAGATGGGGACTCAGCCTTACGTGAGAGGGATGCGGCTGGGTGGCGGCACCCGGGGGTACGGCATATACGCTAAGGAGATCTGGTTCGACAAGTAAACGCAGGGGAGCAGAACACAGCCCTCCTAATGCTGAGCCCTTCGGCAGCTCAGGCGTAGGCTTTGCGAAGCATCTTGTGTGGGAGGGCGTGATACCCCGAGTTCGCTTAAAGCAGCGGCAATGGAGGTCTGACATGGACGTAGGACGACGGATGCTGCATGTGGGGGGTCTTGTCGCGCTGGCCTTAGTGCTGGCTGCCTGCGCCGCACCCGCGGCGCCTGGACCCGACGGCCAGGAGGGCGCCAAGGGCCCCAAACGCGGCGGCACCGTGACGCGCCATGTGCCCAGCTCCTTCGCTGGCGCCGATCCGGCCATGGGGCAGAACGCCTACCAGCTCTGGCACACCGTGGGCACCTTCATGTTGCGTCGAGAGCCCGACACCTGGAAGCTGGTGGGCGACGCCATTGAGCGCTGGGAGTTCTCCCCCGATGGCATGGAGCTGGCGCTGCACGTGCGTAAGGGCGTCAAGTGGCAGGACAAGCCCCCCGTCAACGGCCGGGACGTGGAGGCCAAGGACATCGTGTACACGCTGCGCTCCATCACGGGGCTCCAGTATCCGGAGCTTCCACCCCTCCGCTTTCCTCGCAAGTCCAACCTCGAGGACATGGAAGACGCCACGGTGGTGGACAAGTACACCGTCAAGGTCCGGATGAAGCACCCCTCGTCTACGTTCCTGGACAGCCTAGCCGAGTACCGCAGCCCCATCACGCCGGACCAGGTGCGGGAGCACTTCGGCGGCCGGGACTCCCTGTCGAACCCCACACCTGAACGCTATCTCTCCGCGGGGCCCTTCATCTTGACCAGCTTCCAGGACACCATTGAGGCGGTCTACAGTCGCTACCCCGACTACTGGGAGAAGGCAGAGGACGGCCAGAGCAAGCCCTACCTGGACGCGGTGCGGGAGATCTGGATTGCCGACCAGGGTACGGCCAACGCGGCCTTCATGGCGGGCCAGTTAGACTACATAGACGCCTCCAATGCCCAGGACAGAGACCTCCTCGTAGGTACTCGCAAAGATGCGAAGGTCATCACCTACGAGCCTAACTCCTGCTGGTACCGCATGGCCTTCAACATGACGCGTAAGCCCTTTGACGACGTGCGGGTGCGGCGGGCCCTCTCCCTGGTGCTGGACTCCGCCGAGACTGGCAAGACCCTCTACGGCGAGTGGGAGGGTAAACCCTTGTGGCGGTACGCGGGCCCCCTCGCCTTCTCCTTCCCCGAGGCCCTCACTCAGGAGGAGTTGGCTAAGCTACCCTTCTATGAAAGCCCCAAGAGCCAGAAGACCCTCGACGAGGCCAAGCGCTTGCTGGCCGAGGCAGGGTTGGCCGGCCTGGAGTTCGAGATGATGAGCAGCGCCACCACCGCGACCCGAGACGGCGCGCAGATGGCCATCAACCAGATCACCCGGGCGTTGCCCAACGTCAAGATCAAAGCCGTCCCCCTGGACAACGCGCTGCAACTGGAGCGCGCCGCCAAAGGCGACTTTGACGTGCAGTACTATTGCTACATCCACGAGCCCACCGCGGTGGGGATGCTGAAGACGGCCTATCACAGCAAGGGCGGCCGCAATACCCCGCGCCTGAACGACGCGAAGATGGACGATCTCTTGGACCGGGCGGCCAAGGAGCTGGACCCCGAAAAGCGTAAGTCGCTCCTGCGGGAGGCCCAGTTGCGCGTCTTTGACCTGGCGTCTATGGTGCCCACCATGCACCGGGCCTCGCAACTGGCGCTCCAGCCCTATGTGCGAGGGATGCGCCTGGGTGGAGGCACCTTCGGGCAAGGGATGTTCGCGAAAGAGATATGGCTCGACAGGTGATAGTGCGCTCAACGCCAGAAACGCCTCAGCCGCCCGGGCGCCCGGGCGGCTGAGGCGCTTCTGCCCCCTCAACTGCGGCCTGCCCACGGGGAAGTCCGTGTGCTAGACTGGGGCACGCAGTGGCTGGACCTGGCGGCCTGTCTATTCCAGGCCCTGGGTGCCTTCGGCGGCAAGGAGGGAAGCGCTCATGAGCAGCAGCGACCTGGAGAGCCTGGATGCCATCTACGACTCCTACTACGAGCGTGGACTCACCGATGGCCTGCCCATCATCCCGCCCACCCCGGAGCGGGTGCAGGCCATGCTGGAGCACGCTGGGCGTAGCCCCGAGGAGCGCCTGGGCATCGTGCCGCCCAACTGGGTCCCCGCCACGGTGCAGAAGGCCGCGGTCAATGCGGTGATGGCCGGCTGCCGGCCCGAGTACTTTCCCGTAGTGCTGGCCGCGCTGGAGGCCCTTACCGACGAGAAGTTCAACCTTTACGGCGTGCAGGCCACCACCGAACCCGATGGCCCCATGGTCATCGTCAACGGGCCGGTCCGCAACGAGATCGGGATGAACTGCGGGTACAACTGCCTGGGCCAGGGCAACCGGGCCAACGCCACCATCGGGCGGGCGGTGCGCCTGTGCCTCATCAACATAGGCGGGGGCCGCCCGGGCCAGACAGACCGGGCCACCCAGGGGTTTCCGGGCAAGTATACCTTCTGCTTCGGGGAGAACGAGGAGGAGAGCCCCTGGCCACCCCTGCACGCGGACCGGGGCTATGACCGCACTGCCTCCGCCGTGACGATGGTGGCGGCCGAAGGCTCCATCAACATCGGCGACGCCGGCAGCAAGTCCGCGGAGAGCCTGCTCACCACCATCGCCGGCTCCATCACCGCCATCGGGGCCAACTCGATGATGGGCGGCGAGATCGTCCTGGTCATGTGCCCGGAGCACGCCCGCACCATCGCCCGGGACGGCTGGTCCAAGGAGGATGCCAAGCACTTCCTCTACGAGAAGGCCAACGTGCCCCTGGCTGTCTTCCCGCTGGAGCGGGCGGCCCGCATCCAGGAGCGGTTCCCGGACCTGCTGGCCGAGGACAGCCACGGAGAACTGCTGTTCCCCGCGGTGAAGGCGCCGGAGAACGTGGTCATCGTGGTGGCCGGGGGTGGCGGCGCACATACCACCTTCTGCCCCACCTGGGGCGCCCAGACCCGCAGCATCACGCGGCGGGTGCGGTGAGGTGGCGTACGTGGGTTGGTCTCACGGGCTGCCCTGGAGCCTTTGAGGCTTATCCTGGAGCGCCAGCCCTTATTGTCGCCAGTGCTCAGCTAGATTGAGCCCCCGCCCCCGTCTCCGGGCCGAAGCGCCAGAGCACCAGGGCGCTGAGGATCAGCGCCGCGGCCACGGTATAGAAGGCTCCGCTAAAGCCGAAGCCCTGAGCTACGGCCCCTACCAGGAGGGGCGCGGCCAGGCCCCCCACGCTGTTGAACAGAGACCATATCCCCAGAAACGCGCCCCGGCGGCTTGCCGGCGCGAGGTCCATGGCGAAGACCTGGGTGGTCCCCATACCGATGCCCTCCCCCATGCCAAAGAGCAGCACGGCGATCAGTACGCTCGCGGTCTCACCGATGCCGGTCAGGGTGATGGCGGCAGCGGCCAGGATTAACAGCCCCGGAACCAGCGAGGCCTTGCGCCCGTAGCGGTCGGAGAGCACGCCGTTGGGGAAGGAGACGAGCAGGGCCACTACTCCGGCCAGGGTCATCAGGTTCCCCACGTCGGCCGTGGACAGGCCGGCGTTGGCCGTGGCGTGCAGCGGGAAGAGGGCCCCAAAGACGCCGCCGCCGCCCATCATGCTCACCGCCAGGCTGGCCAGAGCCACGGTCAGGAAAGCTCTGCTGAGGAAGATGGAGAGGTCCAGCGGCTCGCCCCTCGCCCCACGGCCATCGGCGGCTCGGAGAGTTTCCTCGGGCCGGGTCTCCCGGATGAGGAGCAGGAGGATGACCACCACCACCAGCTTACTGGCCCCGTTGAGGATAAAGATGGCCCGCAGGTCGAAGGCCGTGGCCAGGAGCGCGCCGAAAAAGGGTCCGGTGATCATCCCCAGGCGCATAGACATGTTGCGCAGGGCCACAGCCCTGCCCCGCTCCTCCGCACCGCTCAGGTCGGCGATGATGATGGAGGCACCCGTGTTCCACACGGAGATGCCGATGGACCCCACGAACTCCAGCAGCAGGAACTGCTCATAGCTGGTGGCGAAGAACTCCAGCAGGGCGCTCACCGCCCGCAGTGTGGCTCCGGCAATCACCAGAGGACGCCGGCCCCAGTGGTCGGTGAGAAAGCCGGTGACAGGGGAGGCCACCATGCGGGCCGCCGCCATGGTGGCGCTCACCAGGGTGACCAGGAAGATGGATGCTCCCAGGGACGCCGCGAAGAGCGGGCGGGCGAGCTGCATCGCCCCGGTGCCCACAGCAAAGAAAAAGAAGGTTGTGAAAAGGGGGATCCCACTCCTGCTCAGTACGCTAAAGAGCATTGACTAGCGCCTTCCGCCTCGGCGCGGTATGGCCGTCCGAGTCGTGGTCATGGTAGGGCAGGGAAAGGCACGGGTCAATGAGCGTCTGCCCCTTCAGGTCAGGGAGCGGCACATTCGCTGCCCGGCAGACTCACCCCCACCTTGCCCTGCCTGGAAGAGGGAGGAATGGATAACCCTCTCCCGTGGGGGAGAGGGTGGGGATATGGGGCAGTGCAACCGTTGGATGGCGAACTACGGGACCCGGAAGCTCCAGGTGGGCGACCAGCCCATGGGGCGGCTGGGCAGCGCCACCGCCGGACGCACTCGCCAGTAGTAGACCTGTCCCCGCTGGAGTGGGTACTTGCTGCGCACCGTATAGCTGTTCCTCGGCGTTGTCAGGCCGCCGTGAACGGTCTCCCAATAGAGGGCAGAGGTCGCCCTCTGGGGGTCTACCGTGAAGTCGGGGTCTCTGCTTATCTGGATCTCATAGTAGAAGATGTGGGAGCTGGCATTCTCCCACGCCAGGGTAGGTGTTGGGCCAGCTACCGCCTCTCCGTTCTTTGGGGTAACGGCCGAGATGATGTCGGTGGCAGGCATGGGGGTGCGGAAGGCCCACGCATCGGTCCAGGGCCCCCAGGAAGGGTGGTCCCCCGGCACCGGCGACGACGCGTTGTTCACCCGCACTCGCCAGTAATAGAGGGTATCCGGCAGCATGCCGTACCAGGTGGGCGGCCCCGGGATGGGATACGTGGAGCTGATGGTGTTGACAAAGCGGACGCTCGCGGCCTCGTTGCCCGCGGGCGTGATGACCATCTCGTAGTGAGTGGAGCCTGCCGGAGGGACCCAGCTCAGGGTAGGAGCGATGGTTGAGGATAGGGTGCCGTTTCTCGGCGAGACGAGCTGGACGAAGGCCGAGTCCTTCCAGGGTAGCGCGCCGGGGGTGGTGAAGGTGTACTCCACCGACCAGGGCCCCCAGGTATAAACGCTCTGCCCCGGCGGGTAGGGGTTGCTGCGCACCCGCCAGCGGTAGACGCTACCCGGCGTGAGCGGGCTCGTGATGGTGTAGGTGTCCTGGCCCTTGGGCACCGTCACCTCTACCGCGGCCAGGGACGACCCGCGGAGCGCCACCCACACCTGGGAATAGCCGTCCGCCTGCCAGCGCAGGGCAGGTGTGAGGCTATCCACCGTCCAGCCGTCCGGCGGCCACTGGAGCCTGGGCTGTGCCCCCAGCACCACCGCCGCGTCAGCCAGGGTGGTCTTGGCAGGGTCATCCTCTGGCGAGACAGGGGCGGACTGCCGGGAGTCCTGGCTTGCCCATACGGTGCCGCTTACCAGGGTCGCACATGCTACCGAAAGGACCGCTATGCCGATTCGCACGTTCATGTCGTGGCCTCCTCTAGCTCCCATGGGGAGCATCCACTCCAGGGATCGTAGCCTGGACTGGACTTGGCGCGAGCGGCGCAAGGAGTTATGTTACGTGAAGCAAAGCTAAACCCTAAAGAACGCGTTGTCAAGTCCCTGATCGAGCCCTGATCGAGCCCGCTGAACGACAGGGGCAAGCACGTTCACTGCGCGCTCCGGGCGGGTGTGCCGCCGTTTGTTGAGGCTCTCGAAACGAACGGCGGCGATGCCTTTCGAGAGCCTCAGGCAACGCCGCTCTTACCTTGTTCAGCGGTCTCTGATCCACCCTCCCTGATCCACCCCCTACCGCCCCTTGAACGCCGGCGGCCGCTTTTCCTGGAAGGAGAGACGGCCCTCTTTCACGTCCTCGGTCTCCGAGACGATCTGGGCCATACCGCTCTCCACGATGGTCTGGGTGTACAGGTCTCGGGTGAGGCCCTGGTACACCAGGCGCTTGCTCAGCTCCAGGGTGACCGCAGGCCCGCGGGCGATGCGCTCTGCCAGCTCTCTAACGGTGGGCATCAGCTCCTCGTCGGGGACCACCTGGTCCACCAGCCCTATGCGCAGGGCCTCCTCGGCCCTGACGTCGTCGCCGGTCCAGATCATCCGGAGCGCCTGCGAGGTGCTCACCACCCGGGGCAGGAGCCAGGTGGTGGCGTTGTCCGGGATGAGGGCACGCCGCACGAAGACCGAGATGAAGCGGGCGCTCTGGGCGGCGATGCGGATGTCGGCCATCAAGGCCAGGGCCAGTCCCCCGCCCGCGGCCACGCCGTTGACCGCAGCGATGATGGGCTTGTCTAGGGCACGCAGGCGGGCGATCCAGGCGTAGCGGGGGTCCTCCAGCTCCCAGCGGGTCTCAGGGGGCTTGTAGCCCGGGGGCGCGTCCCGGCTCACGTCGGCACCGGAGCTGAAGCCCCGCCCGCTGCCGGTAAAGACCAGCACTTTGGCCTCGTCGTCCCAGCGCACGTCCTCTACGATGCGCTTGAGGCCGATACGGATGCCCGGCGTCAGGGGGTTCAGCCGCTCCGGCACGTTGAGGCGGGCGTACACCACGCCGTTCTCTTTGGTGACCACCATGTCGTGGTAGTCCTGGTAGGGCGTGGCGCCAGGAAAGGGCCAGTGGGCGACATCCATGGCGACCTCCATGCGGGTGACGTAGGGTCATGTAGGCAGTATGGTGTTGAACAACTGAGGCGGCAGCAGCCCCGGCGCTGGTAGAGAAAGCCTATCGACCGCTGAACCAGGAAGAGCGCCGCTAACGGGCCGGGCGGTAGACCGCGGTAATGGTCGGGGCCTTCTGCAGGGCGGCCACCCACTCGGCGCCGGAGAGCATGGGCGTGGTCTTGGCCGCCCTGACCGCGCCGCCCGCAGCTACGGCCATGGCCACCGCGGCCACCGCCACGTTGTCGGGCGCCTCGATGACCACCAGGATATCGTACTCGCCGAAGGTATAACCCGCAGCCAGCAGTTTGCCGCCAGCGGCCTCTATTACCGGCTTGGCTGCCACCTCAATCCGGTCTTGGGGGTTCTTGATCTGGGCCGCCAGGGACTCTGGCGTGTAGGCAGCCTGGTACATATACAAGGGCATCTCCCGCTCCTTTCGCTGGACCGATTAGTCGGTGTGACTACCGCTGGGTCGCCGTCCCCGAGGGCCCGCTGCCGCCTCGTGTAGCCCGCAGTGTACAGGAGGGGTGCGGCAGGGGGCAACCGCTACCGCTGGCAGCTAGGGCAATAGTGGGTGCCGCGCCCCCGGAACTGCTCCTTGACGATCACGCTGCCGCAGCGGGGACAGGGCTGGCCCTGCCGCCGGAAGACGGAGAGCTGGTTCTGGTGGGTCCCAGCGCCGCCGAAAGGGTCCAGGAAATCACCCAGGGAAGTGCCACGATGCCGGATGCCCCGCTCCAGCGCGGCGCGGACCGCGCTGTGCAGGCGCCGCACCTCCTGAGGGGTCAGCTCGTCCGCCGGGCGTTGTGGCCGTATCTCCGCAAGAAACAGCGCCTCGTCGGCATAGATATTGCCCACGCCGGCCACCACCTCCTGGCTCAGCAGCAGGGGCTTGATGGGGGATGTCCGGCCTTTGAGCCGTGCTGCGAAGTAGAGCGGGGTGAACTCGTCGCTCAGCGGCTCCGGGCCAAGCCTGCCCACCACCTGCTCCGCCGACTCCACCAGCCACACGCCGCCCAGGGTGCGGGGGTTCACCAACCACAGCTCGGAGCCGTCGTCCAGCAGGAAGGCCAAGCGGGTGTGCTTAGCGCGTGCCCGTTCCGCCGGTCCGCTTGCTCCCTCAGGCGCTGCCCACATGAGGGCCCCGCCCATCATGAGGTGCACCACCAGCGCGCCCCGGTCCAGCCGGAAGAGGATGTATTTGCCCCGACGCTCCAGCGCCTGCACCAAGCGCCCGGGCAACTCCTGGCGCAGCCCTTCCGGTGAAGGCGCCCGCACCATGCGGGGTACCTGGATATCCACCTGGCGAAAGCTGCGGCCCACCACGCGCGGCCGGAGGTCTCGCACGGTGGTCTCCACCTCCGGCAGCTCGGGCATCAGCCCTCCACGCCGGAGAGCACCGGCAACTCCTCCTCAGCCTCCACCTCCTCCAGCTCGCCCCAGGTGGCCCCGACTTTCACCTCCACCTTCACCGGCACCACCAGCTCCAGGGCGGCGGACATGATCTCCGGCACCAGGCGCTGCATCTCCTCCAGCTCCTCCTGAGGCACCTCAAAGAGCAGCTCGTCGTGCACTTGGAGGATCATCTTGCTCCTGAGGCCCCGCTCCGGCAGGGCTTTGTGAAGGTTGATCATAGCCACCTTGATGATGTCCGCGGCGGTGCCCTGGACCGGCATGTTGATGGCCATGCGCTCCGCAGCGGACCGCACCTGGGCGTTGGGGTGCACCAGCTCCGGCACGTTACGGCGCCGCCCCAGGAGGGTGTGCACGTAGCCCCGCTCCACCCCCTCCCGCAGGGTGTCGCTAATGTAGGTGCGGATACCAGGGTAGCGGGCGAAGTAGGTGTCGATGAAAGCGTCGGCCTCGGCCCGAGCCATGCCGGGGATGGCCTGGGAGAGGCCGAACCCGCTGAGCCCATAAACGATGCCGAAGTTGACCACCTTGGCGACGCGGCGGTGGTCTTTGTTCACCTCCTCCGGCGGCACGCCGAAGACGACGGAGGCCGTGGCGGTGTGAATGTCTTCATCGTTGAGGAAAGCCTCGATCAGGCCCGGATCTCGGGAGAGGTGGGCCAGCACCCGCAACTCCACCTGGGAGTAGTCGGCGGACATAAGGAGCGAGCCGGGCGCCGGCACGAAGGCGGTGCGCACCCGCCGGCCCAGCTCGGTGCGGATGGGGATGTTCTGGAGGTTGGGGTCGTTGCTGGAGACCCGCCCGGTGGCCGCGCCCGCCTGATTAAAGCTGGTGTGCACCCGGCCGGTGCGGGGATTCACCAGGGCCGGCAGCGCGTCCACGTAGGTGGACTTGAGCTTGGTGAGCTGGCGGTACTCCAGAACGGCCTCGACGACGGGGTGCGCGCCCCGGAGGCTCTCCAGCACCCCCTGGTCCGTGGAGTAGCCGCTCTTGGTGCGGCGGCCGTGGGGCAACCGCAGCTCCTCGAAGAGCACCTGGCCCAGTTGCTGCGTGGAGTTGATGTTGAAGTGGTGCCCCACGCTCTGGTAGATCTCCGTCTCCAGCTCGCCCATGCGCTCCCCCAAGTCGCGGGACATCTGGGCCAGCACCGCCGTGTCCAGGGCCACGCCCCAGCGCTCCATCTGTACCAGCACCGGCACCAGGGGCATCTCCACCTGTGCGTAGAGCTCCCACAGGCCTTCGCGCTGGAGCGCCCCTTCCAACAGGCCCTGAAGGCGGGCCGTCATGTCGGCGTCGGCGCAGGCGTAAGGCGCGGCCTGGGCCACCGCCACCCGGTCCATGGTGAGCTGCCTGGCCCCGGTGCCGATCAGCTCGGTGATCTGGGTCATCTCGATGCCCAGCTTGCTGAAGGCCAGGTTCTTGAGCCCCAGGGCTTTTTCGCCCAGGAGGAAGGCCGCGATCATGGTGTCGGAGGCCAGTGGCGCGATCCTGAAGCCATGCTCCTCCAACACGATCAGGTCGTAGTTGCCGTTGTGGGCCGCCTTGGGCTTGGCGGGGTCAGCCAGGGCGGGGGCCAACCGCTCCCGCACCAGCTCTAGGGGCAGGTTGGGGCCCTCTAAGTGCCCCACCGGCACGTAGTAGGCTTCGCCGGCCGCGGGGCACAGGGCGATGCCCACCAGGGCGGCCTCCATGGGCCGGATGCTGGTGGTCTCCACATCCACCACCACCTGGGGCGCCTCGGCCAGGCGTCGCGCCAGGCGCTCCAGGCCCGCCGGCGTGTCCACCACGGTGTAGCGGCCGTCGGGGGCGCTCTGCTTCACCCCGGCTGCTGGGAGGTTCTCGCCCAGCAGGCTGAGCTGCTGGCCCGGCGCCACGGCGCCCGGCTGCGGGGGCAACCGCCCCAGCAAGCTGGTGAACTCCAGCTCCCGCAGCAGCCGCACCACGCGCCCGCGGTCGTAGCCTTTGACGTGGCAGGCCTCTGGGTCCAGGTTGATGGGCACCTCCCGCACTATGGTAGCCAGGTGCTTGCTCTGGAGGGCCTGGTCCCGGTAGGTGCGCAGCGCCTCCTGGAGCCGCGCGGGAGTGATCGCGTCCACCCGCTCCAAGGCCGCCTCCAGGCTGCCGTATTCCTGGAGCAGCTTGGAGGCGGTCTTGTCGCCCACGCCGGGCACGCCGGGAATGTTGTCCGAAGGATCGCCCTTGAGCCCCTTCCAGTCCGGAACCCGCAGCGGCGGCACGCCGTAGCGCTCCTGCACCTTGGCTTCGTCGTAGAGCGTGGCCTCGGTGAGGCTGCGGGCGCCGGGGTAGAGCACCCGCACCGTGGGAGAGACGAGCTGCATGGTGTCGGCGTCGCCGGTGACGATGATGGTCTCTATGCCCTGGGCGCTGGCCTGCTGGCACAGGGCGCCCAGCACGTCGTCGGCCTCGTAGCCGTCTATCTCGTAGATGGGGATGTTGAAGGCCTCCAGCAACTGGCGCACCCGGTCGAACTGGGGTGGCAAATCGTCAGGCATTCTGGCCCGCCCAGCCTTGTACTCCTGATACTGCTCATGGCGGAAGGTGGGCACGTGGGTATCGAAGGCGCACGCAATGTAGGTGGGCTGGTGCTCGTTGAGCACCTTGAGGAGCATGCTGGCAAAGCCATACACCGCGCTGACCGGCTCGCCCTCCTTGGTGGTGAGGGCCACCGCCGACCGGCCCGACGCGGCCGCGAAGGCGTGGTAGGCCCGGTGCACCAGAGCGTTGCCATCGATAAGGATCAGGAGTGGCGGCGTTTCGGCCATGGTGCTCCCTTCCGTGCAGGCCTGCCTGCCGGACAGCCAGGCGTGGCAATTATAGCACCGCACGCGGTAGGAACAAAAAACCGCGTGCTCCCGCGTGGTGGTTTGCCCCTCCTTGTGTGATCCAGATCACTTGACTTGTGCGAATGCGCTGTGGTCTACTACCCATATTCTGGTGTAAATGCATCAGAGTAGCGTTCTCGAGTGGCTGCGCTTGTGAGAAGGGAGGATTGGGCCAGCCTGTCAAGGGGCGACAAACATCGGTACCAGCAAAGTAAAGAAGGCAGGCATCATGACACGCATTCTACCGTTGCGGTACATCGTAGCGGTGCTAATGGTCGCGTTGGTGCTGCTGCTTCCTCTTGCAGCACAGGTCACCGCAGTGGCAGCCCATGGGACCACCATCACCGTCAGCCCGTTCAAGGCCACAGGATACAAGTTCAAAGTTGTGGACTGGGGGGCTGGAGCTGGTTTCGAGCAACCGGGCTACGATGCTTCCAGCTTCTCCACCGGGGACGCCGGATTCGGCACGACGAGCGGGGGTTGCTCGTGGAACAATTCGACGGCCATTAAGACCAGCTGGCCTGCTAATACGGACCTCCTCCTGAGGAAGGAGCTGACCCTTCCAGCTGGGGCTCACAGCCTGAGGGTCCGAGGGACCGTTGACAACGACGCCACTGTGTATCTTAACGGACAACTCCTCGGGTCGGTGCAGTCGGGGTTCTGCCATTCGCCGAACATTGATTTCACGGCGCCGGACAGCCTGCTACTACCGGGCACAAACCTGCTTGCCATCCGTGGCCACGACTACGGCGGGGCGACGTACCTCGACGTCGAGGTGCTGGTCCACAGCCTCGGAGATACGACGCCGCCCACGGTCAGCTGCAGCGCGACGCCCAGCGTCCTGTGGCCGCCCAACCACAAGCTGGCGCCGGTGAGCGTGAACGTGCAGGCCACCGACGCCTCGGGCATCGCCAGCGTCGTGCTTGTGGCCGTCACCAGCAACGAGCCGGATGATGGCCTGGGCGACGGCGACACCGCCAACGACATCCAGGGCTGGGCAGTAGGCACGTCCGACACGAGCGGCATGTTGCGAGCGGAGCGGTCAGGCAGCGGCAATGGCCGTGTCTACAGGCTGTTCTATACGGCTACGGACAACGCCGGCAACTCCGCCTCCTGCAGCGCGACTGTCTCCGTGCCTCACGATCGAGGGTAGACACGAGTCAGGCAAACGCAAGCGGGGCAGCCCCCAGGGGGCTGCCCCGCTTCTTTGCTCTGGCCGCCTACCGCAGGCTGCCCGGCCGGTTGCGGGAGCGGGGACCGAAAGGCTCCGGCTGGAAGGGCGCGTCCCGGGCCTCCAGGAAGGCCCGCATGCCGCCCTTGTCCCTGGCCTCGTTGAGGCGGTCGTTTTCCGGCATGTGGGAGGAGTGGGCCAGGGCAGAGAGGGCCGCGTTCATCAGCAGCCCGCTGCGGATGCCCGAGGCCTCCAGCCCCAGGGTGGTCACGTACTTGTTGTAGCGCACCGCCGGTTCGGGCACCAGCGCGATGCGGTTGGCCAGGGCTTTGGCTCGCTCCATAAGCTGGTCGTGGGGCACCACCTCGTTCACCAGCCCGATGCGATAGGCCTCCTGGGCATCCAGGTGGTCGCCGGTCAGGGCGTAGCGGTTCGCCACCTTCCACCCGCAGAGGGCCGAGAAGAGGAAGGTGGAGTTAGAGATGTGCCGCACCTCCGGCTGGGCGAAGGTGGCCTGGTCTGAGGCGATGGTGATGTCGCAGGCGGCGGAGTACCAGAAGGCGCCACCCATACACCAGCCGTTCACCGCGGCGATGACGGGCTTGCTCAGGTACCAGAGGTGCATGAGGTACTGGATGTTGCGGAAATCGTTGCTCCACCAGCTCCGCAGCAGCTCACCAGCGTAGGCCGTCCGCGGGTCGGGACGCTGCGCCCGCTCCGGCCGGGGCGCCATGTCATAGCCCGCGGAGAAGGCGCGGCCAGCGCCGGTAAGGATGATGGCCCGCACCTCGGCATCGGCGTCGGCTTCATCCAGGGCCTGGTGCAGCTCCGCCTCCAGGCCAGGGATGATGGCATTCAGGGCCTCGGGCCGGTTGAAGGTGATGACCACCACCACGCCGTCCTTCTCGTAGAGCAGGTACTGGTACGCCACGGGAAACCTCCTTCTGCCTGTTGCTGGGCGGGGCGCTCCCGCCCGCACTATCTCCCCTTCCAAACGGCCTTGCGCTTCTCCGCGAAGGCCCGGGTAGCCTCGCCGGAGCGGCTGTCCTCGCTGCGGCCCACGTGTGCGCCCACCGCTGCCGCCAGGGTGTACATCTCGTCGGCCCGGCGCTGGATCATGGTGCGGATGAGCTGCAGGCCCGCCCGCACCGCCAGGGGGCCGTTGCCGCAGATCCGCTCTGCCAGGGCCGTGGCCTCCGCCATCAGCCGCTCGTGGGGCGCCACGTCGGCCACCAGGCCAAGCTGGAGGGCTCGCTGGGCCGGCACCTCGATGGTGGTGGAGAGCATCCACATGGCCGTGGCGGGGGAAATGGTGGCGGCCAGCTTGGGCACCCACCGCTCCGCGAGTTCCACCGGGGCTCTGCGAAGCAGAAGACCGCCTGCTCCGAGGCGATGCGGATATCGCAGTCCAGGGCGAAGTAGAAGCCCCGCCCGTAGCAGGGGCCGTTGACCGCGGCGATCATGGGCTTGTAGCTCCACGCCATGCCCAGCTCCAGCCGCTCCATGAGGGTCGCGGGGCTGTCTCCAGCATCGGGATCGTTGGGGTCGCGCCGCAGGTCGGCGCCGGAGCAGAAGGCTCGCCCCGCGCCGGTGAGGATGGCCACCCATAGCTCCGGGTCGGCCTCGAACTGGCGCTTGGCCTCCACCAGGTCCCGGATGAGCTGGAGGTTGGCGGCGTTGAGTCGCTCCGGCCGGTTGAGGGTGATGGTGGCGATGCGTCCCTGCTTTTCGAAGAGGACGGTCTCCATAGCGTGACTCCTGGCTCCTTTTCGGGTGAGGTATGGCCGCAGCAAGGTCTCACCCCCCTGGCTGGGTGGCCGGTGCAACGAGAGTATAGCAGCAGCAGGAGACGCCCCGCATCTTCGGGGCGCCTCTTGCACGCCCGACCGGGCGAGGCCTTACTCCGCCACGAATGCTCTTGAGTGAGGTAGCGGCCACGCGGCCTGAGCAAATAAGCCGGATCGGCCAGCCGTGTTGCCTCATTTGTTACGGTTACCGAACGGCACTGGTTGCCTCAAAAAGGGTGTTACCCAACGGGCGCTGCTTGGACAGGTCGATATGCCGCAGCAGGGCATCAAGACAGGCCTCGATCTCTCGCCGCAGGGCAGCGG
>JACPQN010000079.1 GCA_016190485.1 Chloroflexota bacterium | reverse complement strand
TGTGGCCCCCCCCCCGCCGCGCCCCCCCCCCCACCACTACGGCTGTACAGTGAAGCTGGGCGGATGCTACCCGCCGTCCAGCGGGCTGAAGTCACGGTCTATCCCTAGGTTTCCTTCGTCCACTATCAGGTTGCCCAGATAGTCCACCGTAAAGGAGTAGCGCACGAACCCCGTCGCATTGATATGCAGGTAGAACGAGGTCTCCTTCGCCATGGGATTCGGGAACGCTATCCCTGCGTTGCGGTGCGGCACATAGCCGCCGTCTCTCCCACAGTCCAGGGCCGGGTTCATCACTGGCTCCAGCGGCGGCAGCACCTTGGCGCTGCAACGCCAGTCAATGGTCCCATCGTTGGGGTTCTTGCGGAGGAACTCGTACTCGAAGCCTCCGCCGTAGTTGTCATACCGCGTCGGCCAGAGATTGATGACCACCTGGGCCCCGGGCTGTACTCTGAATTCATACCAGTCGTCGCCGTCATTGATTGGCCCCGCAGGACCCAGGTAGCGCCCGAGCCGGTTGTTGACGTAGATCCCACGCATCCCCAGCGTAACGGCGTTGGTTGCGGCCGCCGCCGGGCCCGCAGCGCTAGCTGGTACGCCCAGGGGAATCTTCGACGCTGTATCCTGGGTATCTCCGGCATCGACCCCCAGACCCAGGTTGCCGTCATTCTGGGCCTCGTCCACCAGGCTTTCGTCGCCACCCACACAGGAGGGGTCCGAATAGAGTGTGTGGTCCCAGTCACCGGTGCAGGCCCGCTTGGTGCCATCAGGTGGCACTTCTACCGCCCGCGGTCGCCACGCTTCCGCATTCCGGTACGCCGAGGTCAGGGCGCCATACGCGAGCACGACTTCGACTCTGCCGACGCCCAACAACAGGACTTCGAAGGACTGCGGGATGCGTGCCGTAGCGCCGATAGGATTGGGGACCCGCGGTGTGAAGGCGGTCGCCACTGCGGGATGGTGCAACGGGCCGGCGCAGGTACCTGTGCCCGCCCAGGAGCACCACACAGAGGCAGTAGCTGCCACCACTCCGACCGGCGTAGACGGCGTTTCCACGAGCCGCACGCGCACGTACGCCTCTGTCCCTGGCTCCAGCTCAAAGTAGAAGCGCTGGCAGTCTCTGGGCGTAGCAACGCTCGACTGCAGGAAGCGTGTCGTCCACCATCCCAAGGTGGGCCCCACGCCAGCCGCACCCAGACCAGGCACCATCTCGTGGTACGAAGCAGGGCCAGCGAGTTCTATCGCCGTGCAGAGCGTCGGTGGCCCATCACTCTGTCCGTGGGCGTCCACCGTTGCAGGCGCGCCACTCCCCAGGGGCGCCGCCAGGGCCACGATCAGGGCGGCCACCAGGAGTCGTACAACCTTCTTAGGGAAATCCATACTTACGTGCACCATTGGTGTGTGTCCTCCTTATTCCAATTTAGCCGGATCATCGGCGAGGCAGCGGACTACCGGTGCGCATCTCGGAGGTGCTGTCTCTCCTTTCTCTCGGGTTGGTATCTATACCACGGTGGAGCAACAGCGCGACAACAGCCGGCGCCACGGAGGCGAACACCGGGGTGCTCGCCTGTTGCGCGCCAGGGAGCGCTGGCTTCCACCGGAGGCGCCGAAGGGCCTCACAAGGCCGCATTCCGCGGCGGCGCCCTGCGCCCATGGCGAAACCCGCTGAGCAGGCACGCCATGACAAAGACCCGCAGAGTTGCTAAAATCGAGACGTTCGGGCCACCAGGATCTCAGGAGGTCGTCCACCGAAGCCAGCCTCGGCAGCTCGCTACAGCCAGAAGCCGGCAACACGCACGACAACGCCAGTATCCCCGTGAGAGGGGAAAGGCGTGGCTCTCGAAGGGCAACTCGCACAGCGTCACTTGTGCTCATTGGCGTGCCATCCCTCCGGGGGGGGGAAGGAATAGTCGGCCATACCCCCGGAAAACCACCTCCCCGCCCCCCTCACATGGGAGCAGCAAAGCGGTATTACACCGCTTATACCGCTAAGGCGGATTATGGGGGGAGGCGTTGAGCGTTGTCAAGAGGGAGGCATGGTTTTGCATAGAAAATTCGCAGGAAACACACAAAACCATGAAACTTCGAAAGCCGAAGCCCTCGGCGCGCCCCGCGTGGTCTCGATGGCTCCTGGAGCAGATAGCGTTTCGTCCCGGGCTTACCCAGGCCGAGCTGGCGGCGGCCATCGGGGTACGCCAGCAGCGCATCTCGGAGTGGATAACCGGCAGGAAGCGCCCGCGCGAGCGTAACTGCCTGCGTCTCGCCCAGTACTTCGGAGTTGAGAGTGATGTGGTGATGGCCCTGGCAGGGCACTCAGGGGAGGACATGATCCATACCGCTCCGCCGCAGCGAGCGGCGGAGATCTCGCCTATCTGGCGTGGCGCCGAGCCTGTCCGAGCGGTGCAGGAGACCCGGGCAGACTGGCAGGCTCACCTGCCCATTCCCATCCCAGTCTATGCAATGCCCGACGTCGGCGCCAACCTGTCTACTGTCGTGGGATACCAGTTCTGGGAGCCGGCCAAACTGGCGGGACGGTCCGCGATCGGCATCAGGCTGCCTCAACGGAACCACTGCTGCGGCCTACAGGGAGGAGACATCGTCATCCTCGACACTGCGCGGGAACCCGTGGAGAGAGATATTATCGTGACGGAGTGGGGGGGCAAGCTCTCCGTACGTCGCTACACCTCAGTCTTGCTCTTACCCCGCGATGCAGCGGTCGCAGGGGAACGAAAGTCCCGGCGTCGCGTCCGGCTGGTAGGCACCGTGATCCAGGTGTGCCGGGACTTGGGATAGCTCCCCTTGTAAAGGTTGGATCTACCCCCTGTTAGCCAGCCCTGTACCCTCCCCTTCCCGACGCTGGGCCATCGCGACGGCCACCTGCCTCGGCTCGTCGCTGGTCGCGCTGGACGTGACCGTCAACGTGGCTCTGCCCGCCATGACTGCCGATCTTCATACGACCATCCTGTCCATCCAGTGGATCATCATCGCTTACCTGAGCACCCAGGCCGGGCTGACCCTGGGGATCGGCCGGGGGCTGGACATCCTGGGGCCGCAGGCCCTGTACCCCCTTGGCCTGGTATGCTACGGGGCAGGCTGCCTCTTCAGCGGGCTGGCGCCGGCCCTGGGCCTGGTGCTGCCCGCACGGGTGCTCCAGGGGATCGGCGCCAGCATCATCACGGCCTCCGGCCCCGCCATCATGACGGCTGCCTTCCCGTCGCAGATGCGGGGCCGGGCCCTGGGCCTGCTGACCGCCGGCAGCGCCGTGGGCGGCATCGGCGGGCCCGTAGTGGGCGGCCTGCTGATTGCCCGTTTCGGCTGGCGAGCCATCTTCCTCTTTCGCGTGCCGCTGAGCTGGACCGCCGCGATCCTGGCTCAGGCCGCACGGGGCATGCTAGCGGGGCAACGGGTGAGGGAGCCTTTCGACTATACAGGGGCCGTGTCTTTCGGCGGTGGGCTGGTGGCGCTGGTGGTAGCCCTGGCCCTGGGCCAGCGCCAGGGCTGGTGGAACCCCCTACCCCTGGGTCTCGGAGGGCTGGCCGTCCTGCTGCTGGCGGGCTTCGTCCTGGCCGAGCGACGGGCGCCCCAACCGGTGTTAGACCCCCGGATCCTCCGCAATCCCCTTTTTGTCATCGCCAGCCTGGCGGGGTTGCTGGCCAGCTTTTCCTGGTTCTCGCTGTGGCTGCTCATGCCCTACCTCCTCAGCGAGGTGCTAGGACTGGATGCCGTACAAATAGGGCTCCTGTTCCCGGTGATCTCCGCCTGTAGCGTCTTCCTGGGACCCGTCAGCGGCTGGATGTCGGACCGCTTCGGACCTGGCCTGCCCTCCCTCTCGGGCCAGGGCCTGATAATCGTAGGGCTGGCTGGCATGGCGCAGCTCGATTCGCTAACCAGCCTGTCCGAGGTGGTGCTCCGCCTGGTGGTAATCGGGACGGGAATGGCCTTTTTCATTCCCGCCAACAGCAGCACGGTCATGGGCAGCCTTTCGGCCCAGCGGCTGGGTGTGGGCAGCGCCATCCTGGCGCTGGGGCGGACCCTGGGCGCTGTCTGCTCTGTGCCCGTCTACAGCTCTTTCTACACCCAGCGTCTCGCGGTCTACGGGGCAGGGGCGGCCCCGTCGCCCGCGTCGGCGGCCTACCGGGACAGCTTTCTGCTGGCAGCGGGGGTGGCCGCCATCGCCTGGGCGCTGACACTGGTTTCCCGCCTCACCGCGCATCGGGAGCGGCCCCTGCGGCGCCCCCAGGCCACACCACCTTAGCCACCTGCCCCTGCTCTGGCGCAATACCGCCTTCATCTGGGCGAAACCTGCTTTTCACCCCCGCGAAACCTCCAGTTAACCCGGGACCCCTATGCTCTGTCCAGGCGAGTCCTGTGATAGCGGTCACAATATTGACAGGGCTATCCACAACGGCAATGATTGCCTAATACTAGTACCTAGACAAAAGCGTGCAGCGGTGCTGTCCTTAGCACATGCGCAAAGCCGAGACGAATATTACCTTGACGACAGAGCAACGAGAGCAATTGGAGGCCCTTGTTCGAACCCGCACGGTGCCCTATCGTGCCGTGCAGCGGGCAAAGCTGGTGCTCTTGGCGGCGGATGG
>JACPQN010000087.1 GCA_016190485.1 Chloroflexota bacterium | reverse complement strand
GTCGAAGGGTGGGCCGCTCATGGTTCCCTTCGGCAAGCTCAGGGTAAACTCGGCTCACCACGAGCGGCAGGTCCTTACGCTCTTTTCCGAAAGTAGGTACTAGCTCACCAGGGCTTGCAGATCGACAGGGTACTGGTCACAGAACCTGCTGGGACACCTTGACCTGAACGCGGCCGTCCAGGCCACCGCGACCAGGTTACCCTGATTGTCAGGACCAGAAGGTAGGCTACTTTGCAGCAGGAAGAAGAAGGGCTGACCCTGGAGGAGAGGGCCGCGGCAGTGCGGCGCCAGGTCTACGCGATTTGGTATCAGGATCGCTTCAGCTATTTTGCGGACCGGGAGCCCGCTTCAGTAGTAGCCTTGTGCGAGAGGGAGGAACAGGCCAAAGAAATCGTAGGACTGCGTCCGCTGCCGGCCTCGTTGGGGGATGGCTACGAATATGACGGCCCCTGGGACCTCCTGGCAATCTACGATAGCGGCACGGTCACGGTGGAGCAGGTGCGCCGCTTTCTCCTGGGCGAGCGGCCGAACTTGCGGGATTTCCTCTGAGACCAACATATGTTGATGATTTGTGATCGCATTCCACAGAATTGGCATCATGGGGTCGCGAGAAGTTAGTATTGTGGGTAGGCCGAGTCCGCTAGCCCGGCTCCTCCACCTACCCACAACCAACGACGGCCAGCGCCTTCCGTTGCCGGACCAAGGCTAGGATATTGTGGGTAGGTACCGTTGAAGGCCCCCCCGTCTCCACCATAACGTCCTTATGTCCTTCTTCAGAAATGGGGAGCCTGGTTCCCCCTTTTCTCTATCCTGGTTATTCCCGAAAGGGATCCCCTTCTCGGGCATCTCTATGGTCGCGCCGCCAGCATGCACGCAGCCATGAAGAGTGGATAGAACTGCGGCTTCGGTGCAATTCCCACCACAGCCTGCTTCTCGGCCAAGTCGGGTACACGGCCTCCAGCATGGTCATCCTCGAGTCCTTCCAGCATTCTGCCGGCATTGTAGACAGCGTCTAACTCTGGCACCACCAGCAAGTCAGGCCGGTCCTGAAGCAGCTTGCACATACTCACCCCATTTCATCCGTAACCGGGGAGCCCCCGTGCGCTTGTAAGCCTTCTGGCGCCGTGCTAGACTCGGAGAACCATCCGAACGCGTTCTACGCGCCATGAGCGAAGCGATACTCACCCAATATAGGCGGAAGCGCAGCTTCCCAGGCACACCCGAACCTGAAGGCGCACGCGCGGCCGCCCACCGCCAGCTCACCTTCGTGGTCCAGAAACACGCGGCAGGCCGACTCCACTATGACTTCCGGCTGGAAGTGGACGGTGTTCTGAAGTCCTGGGCCGTGCCGAAGGCGCCCTCCCCGGACCCTCGCGAAAAGCGCCTGGCGGTCCAGGTGGAGGACCACCCACTGGAGTATGCAACCTTTGAGGGCGTTATCCCGGAAAGGCGCTATGGCGCGGGAAACGTCATCGTGTGGGATTACGGGACCTACTCTCCGGATGAGGGCGGCATCCTCTCCTTCGACGACCACGATGAGGCTACGACGCGGATGCGCCGTTCGCTGGCGTCGGGGAAGGTGTCCATTACGCTGCGCGGGAGCAAGCTCAGGGGATCGTGGACACTCGTCCGTAGCAAGGGCCGGGCGATGGAAAACGACCACTGGCTGCTGATCAAACACCGGGACGAGTTCGCCGCTCCGAGTGAGCGCCGGTTCGACGAGCTCTCCGTCCTAAGCGGCCGGACGCTCGATGAGGTCAGCCGCGGCGTGCCCCCAAGTGCGCCACTGGTTAGCGACCTGGGCAAGCCTATCCTCTTCCCTGACCTGGTCCGGCCCATGCTGTCCTCGCTGCTGGAGAAGCCCTTCTCCCACCAGGACTGGCTCTTCGAGCCAAAGCTGGACGGCGTGCGTGCTATCGCCTATGTCCATGATGGCCGGGTAGAGCTGCGCGCGCGCTCCGATCTTCCCATCACCGATCGCTACCCTGAAATCGCACGCAGCCTCGGCACCCTGCCTGGCTCCCAGCTCATCCTCGACGGCGAAATCGTGGCCCTGAACCAGGTGGGCATTCCCGATTTCGAGTTGCTCCAACAGCGGATGCATGTTAAGGGTACGCCGCAACTCGAAGCCAGCGTCCCGGTGGTCTACTTCGTCTTTGATGTGATCTACGCAGATGGTCGCGACCTTGCCGATGTGCCACTCCGCCAACGGAAGGTCATGCTGAGGAGGCTCGTGCCGGAGTCCGGCCTTGTGCGCCTGGTGCATTACGAGGAAGGCGAGGGTGAGCGCTTCTTCGACGCGGTGACTGGCCTGGGCATCGAGGGGATGGTCGCCAAGGCCAAGGATAGCCCCTATGAGGCGGGTGCCCGCGCCAGGACCTGGCTCAAGGTCAAGGCCGCGCAGGAGCAGGAGTTTGTCGTCTGCGGCTACCTCCCCGGAAAGGGACACCGCGCCGGCTCCTTCGGAGCGCTCATCCTGGCGTACTACGACGAGGGGCGCCTGAAGTACGCGGGCACCGTTGGCTCGGGCTTCACCGACAGGGACCTGGCCATGCTTAGTGAGCGGCTGGTGCCCCTGGCAACGGATGAGATGCCTTTGAGCGAGGCCATTCCTCGCCAAGTGGACAAGCCCTCCTGGGTACGTCCCACCCTGGTGGTACGGGTGAAGTTCAACGCCTGGACCAAAGCAGGAGTCCTGCGAGGGCCAGTGTACGTGGGTGTCAGAGAGGACATCGCTCCAGGCCTGGTGGTGCGAGAGCGGGCCCTCCGGGAACCCGTTGCTCCGGCTCAGCCACGGGCTGCGGCGCCGCAAGATGCTGTCCAGGCGGTGTGCGACCAACTGGAGAACCAGCGGGACAGCGTGACTCTGGAAGAAGGGGGCCAGCGGCTGAAGCTGACCCATCTCAACAAGGTCCTCTGGCCAGCTCTTGGCAAGCGCGCGCCCGTCACCAAGCGAGATTTCGTCCGCTACCTGGCGCTGGTCTCGCCCCACATGCTGCCCCACCTGGCCGGCCGCCCAATGAACTTGACAAGGTACCCGGAGGGCATCCAGAAACCCGCCTTCTACCAGAAGCACTGGCCGGCGGAGCTGCCGGACTTCGTTCGGAGTGTGGAACTGTACTCGGAGCATAACCGCACGGACCAGCGTTACATTCTCGCGGAGAACCTGATGACGCTGCTGTGGCTGGGACAGCTAGCGACCCTGGAGCTCCATCCGTGGCTCTCCAGGATCACGCCTGAGCCAGAGGCCAACGCCCTGCCGACCACCTTCACTGGGTCGGAGGAGGCCATCGAGTCCAGCGTCCTGAACTACCCCGACTTCCTCATCTTCGACCTGGACCCCTATATCTACTCAGGGAAGGAGGGACCACAGCAGGAGCCCGAGCTTAACCGGAGCGGCTATGAGCGGGCGAAGGAGATAGCCTTTGCGCTGCGAGATGTGCTGCGAGAGCTTGCGCTCGAGCCCTTCGTGAAGACTTCTGGGAAGACCGGCCTCCATGTCTACGTTCCGGTCTTGCGGCGCTACGAGTACCGAGTAATCCGAAAGGCCTGTGCGGCCTTCGGCAGGCACTTGAGCGCCGGCGCCCCTGGGACCATCACCATGGACTGGGCGGTAGAACGGCGCACGGGGAGAGTCTTCTTTGATCACAACCAGAACAGCCGGGGCAAGACCCTGGCTGCCCCCTACTCGCTGCGTCCCACGGCCTACGCGACGGTGTCGACGCCCGTGACCTGGGAGGAGCTCTCGTCGGTGTACCCCACCGACTTCACCATCGCCACCGTACCCGCCCGGCTCGGTAGGCTTGGCGACCCATGGCAGGCCATGCTCGAGCATAAGGGCGACCTGCGCCCAATTCTGGAAGGAGCTAAGGCCACGTAACACCGGTTACGTGGATGGAAATAAACGGAGGCAACCATGGCACGACCTATCTGGAAGGGTGCGATCAGTTTCGGGATGGTCAGCATCCCCATCAGGCTCTACACCGCCACGGAAGATAAGGATGTGGGCTTTAACCTGCTCCACAAACAGTGTCACACCCGTATCAGGCAACAGCGCTACTGCCCCTCTGACGAAAAGGTGATCGAGTGGGGCGATGTGGTGCGAGGCTTCGAGTACGCCAAGGACCAGTACGTCGTCCTGGAAGAAGCAGATTTCCAGAAGGTCCCGGTGGCCTCGGCGCGGACCATCGAGATTACCAGCTTTGTGGGCCTCGCTGACGTGGACCCTCAGTACTACGAGCGGAGCTATTACCTGGAGCCAGAGGAGCTGGGAAAGAAGCCGTACGTGCTCCTCCGCCGGGCGCTGGAAGCCACCCAGCGGGTGGCCGTGGCCAAGGTCTCGATTCGACAGAAGGAGCAGCTCTGTTTGCTCCGGCCGAAGAGCGGCGCCCTGCTCATGCACACCATGTTCTACCCCGATGAGATCAGGGCGCAGTCGGAGCTCGCTCTGCCAGATGAAACAGTAACCATTTCAGACCGCGAGTTGCAGATGGCGCACTCGCTGGTGGAGATGCTGACCGCGGCGTTCGACCCGACCCAGTACAAGGACGCCTATCGAGAGGCCCTCCTCTCGCTCATCGAGCAGAAGGTGCAAGGAGCAGCCATCAGCCAACCGCCAGCGCCCCAGGGGAAGGTAGTTGATCTTATGGCCGCCTTAAGGGCTAGCCTCGAAGAGGCGAAGAAAGAACGATCGGCTAAGACGCCGCGGGCCGCTGTGAGAGTCCAGACCGAAGAGTCCAGGCCGCAGCGCCGGCGCAAGACGGGCTAGGCCTCGAGCGTCACGGGCCAGTGGCGGCAGCAAGAGACGCCTTGGCATCTCGGGTGGAGCAGTTGAGGCCTATGCTCCCTGTGGGGGCTACGGAGCCTTTTGATTCTCCCGACTGGCTGTTCGAGCTTAAGTGGGGTGGGGTCCGTGCTCTCGCCCTGATTGATCAGGGTAGGCTCACCTTGCGGGGGCAGAACGGCCGGGACATCACGGCGGCTTACCCGGAGCTACAGGGGCTGCCCGGCCAGTTGGCGGGACACAGCGCCACTTTGGATGGCGACATCGTCGCTCTGGGCAGGAGGGGTCACCCAGAGATGGAGCTCTTGCGGCCGCGCCTCACCCAGCTCCTGCGGAGTCCAGGTGGTCAGGCCTTCCGGTCGCCTGTCTCCTACGAGGTTTCAGACATCCTGGAGTTGGACGGCCGGCTGCTCACAGATCTGCCGCTGTGGCAACGCAAGAACATCCTCCATTCCCACGTCACGCCCTCCGAGACGGCGCAAATTGCTGCTTTTATTGATAGTGAAGGTGTAGCCTTTTTTGACGCCATCTGCCAGCACGGTCTGGATGGCATGATCGCCAAGCAGAAGTATAGCCCCTATCGTCCAGGCCGCCGGAGCCGAGACTGGCTGGAGGTGCGTGCTCAGGAAGTCGGGCACTACGTCATCGGCGGTTACACCTTCGGCGGCGGCAACAAGCAAGAGGCCTTCCAGCGGCTGCTGCTGGGGGCGTATCGTGGCCCGGAGCTGGTCTACGTTGGCCTTGCTACGGCCGGCCTGTCCAGGCCCGAAGCCTGGACCACGGTGAGACTGCTGGAGGAGCTCCACACGCCGCAGTGTCCCTTCTCAACGCCTCCCGCGGTGAACCGGCTCAGCTATTGGTGCCAGCCGAAGCTGGTATGCCAGGTGAGACTGGGGGAGCGCAGCGGGAGCGGCGCCTTGCGCTTCGCGGTCTTCGTCTCGTTAAGGCCTGATCTGGCAGCCCAGGATTGCCGCCTGGAAGTGGACGACCCGTTAGAGGGAGCATGATTAGGGTGGGGACCTCTGGCTACAACTACCCCGAATGGCGCGGGAGCTTCTACCCGCCCGGCTTTCCGACGTCGAAGATGCTGGCGTACTATGCCGATCGCTTCTCCACGGTGGAGATAAACTACACGTTTTATCACATGCCGACGGAGAAGGTGCTGGAAGGCTGGGCAAAGCAGACGCCGGAGGAGTTCGCCTTCACGCTCAAAGCTCCCCGAAGCATCACCCATGAAAGCCGGCTGCAGCACTGCGAGACCCTTGCGGAGATGTTCGTGACCAGGGCCGCGGTCCTGGGGCCGAAGCTGGGTGTGCTGCTCTTCCAGCTTCCGCCCTCCTTCCGGAAGAACCTGAGCGTGCTAGCCGCCTTCATAGACCTGCTGCCGCCGGGGACGCGCGCGGCCTTCGAGTTCCGGCACCGGTCGTGGCACGCAGACGATGTCTACGGTGTCTTGCGAGCGCACAACCTGGCCCTGTGCATCATGGACAGCGAGGACATGTCTACGCCCGTGGTCGCCACTGCGGACTACGGCTACTTCCGCCTTCGGGACGAGGGCTACCAGCCCACCGACATCCAGCGCTGGGGAGTGGCCGTTCTGGAGCATGGGACCGAGTGGCAGGACGTGTTCGTGTATTTCAAGCACGAGTCGGCGGGCAGGGGCGCCGAGTTCGGCCGCATCTTCCTGGACTGCATCGCCGGTAAGGACGGTGGCTAGGGGCGACCGGAGGACGGCTCCGCTAGCTTGAGATCAGGATGCGCTGGCTGGCGCCTCGGTCAGGGGTAGGTGGTGCGACGTTGGCGTGCGGGCCGTTCAGGGTTGGGGCGCCGGTCCGCCAAAGGCTCGGAAAGGCTCTGGAACATAGCCGTGGAGGATCGCTGGCCAGTCGGGGAGCGCCGCCGCGACGGCCTGAGGGGCGCGGCCTGCAACTTTGGCGGGCCAGGCGGGGCTCCCCAACATGGGAGACCAAAGAGCACACTGACGGCGTCGTCGCCTGGGCCGCCGGCCACCGCCGTCCGCCAGACAACGGGGCGTCTTCGTGGTACACTTCGCCCCGGAACGCAGCTCAGCGGCAGCGGGGTGACCCTCTGAAGCCGCAGAGGCGAAACAATCCACTCACCCGAAAGGAGTATCCCATGAGGATCGGATTCTACAATGACTTCCGGCCGTGCGTGCTGACGGAGCGCGGCGTGGTGGACGTCAGCCGGGCGGTCCGGCCCTACAACGCGGGCTCACCGCAGCTCCTCCTGGAGAACATCATCATGAACTTCCAGTCGCTGCGGCCCAGGCTGGAGGCCGCGACGGAGCGGGGCAAGGCGCTGCCCCTGGCGGAGGCGCGTCTGCGGCCGCCGGTGCCGCGCCCGGGCAAGGTGCTCTGCGGCCGGGGCAACTTCATGGAGGGGGTGCCCGTTCAGCCGGTCCGGCCGCTCCAGACCTTCTTCAAGTCGCCCGACGCCGTCATCGGCCCTGGCGACACCGTCGTCCTGCCCACCTTCCGCCCGGTGATCTTCCATCACGAGGCCGAGCTGGCCGTCGTCATCGGGCAGCCGGCCCACAACGTCCCAGAGGCCCAGGCCCTGGACCATGTCTTCGGGTACACCACCTCGGTGGATGTCTCGGCGCGCGCCCCAGCGGAGGGCGAGCCTCCCCTGGCCGGTGAATACGGCAAGTCCTTCGACACCTTCCTGCCCCTGGGCCCGGCCATCGTGACCGCCGACGAGATCCATAATCCCAACAACCTCCAGGTTCGGTATCGGGTGAACGGACAGCTCCGGCAGGACTACAACACCAGCGACATGGAGCACAGCGTCGCCTACATGATCGCAGCTCTCTCGGCCGTGATGACCCTCAAGCCGGGCGACCTCATCCTCTGCGGGACGAACCACCAGGGCCTGGGGCCCCTGCAAGATGGGGACGTGGGCGAAATCGAGATCGAAAAGGTCGGCCGCAGCTCCAACCCCGTGGTGGACTCGCTGAAACGCACCTGGCCGCAGGGCGTGGACCCGGCCATGGGCGCGGGGATCCGGCAGCGGAGGACCTCCTTCAACGGCACGCCCAGCACCGGCACCTGGCCACTCACGAAGCCTCAGCAGCCCGCGACCACACGCTAAGATCGGCGCGATGGTTCAGCCTCCCTGCCCACACGCGGGCAGGGAGGCTGAACCGGACATTGCGCGGTGTCCTGCCTACCGCAGGCAGGCCTGGGCGCCGGAAAGGAGCTAGCCTCATGCTAAAACAGGTGGCCGCAGAAACCGTGGCGGAGGCCTATCTGGAGGTGCTGGCGAGTCGCGGGGTCGAGTACTTCTTCGGCAGCGGAGGCACGGACTTCGGGCCTATCGTGGAGGCCTATGCCAAGCGGCTGTCCGGAGAGCAGTTGCTGCCCCGCCCCATCACTGTCCCGCACGAGGTCACTACCGTGGCCATGGGCCATGGCTATGCCATGGTGACCGGCAGGCCCCAGGTGGTGATGGTGCACACTATCCCGGGCACGGCCAACGCCGTCGGGGGCCTCATCAACGCCGCCCGGGGCCAGGTCCCCATGCTCTTCTCTGCCGGGCGCAACCCCCTCACGGAGGGCGACCTGGCAGGCTCCCGGGACGGCGGCATCCACTGGGCCCAGGAGTCCTTCGACCAGGGCAGCATGGTGCGGGAGTGGGTGAAGTGGGACTACGAGCTGCGGCATGGCGCTGACGTGGAGGCCATCCTCGACCGTGCCCTGGCCATCTCCCAGAGTGCGCCTGCGGGCCCGGTGTATCTGACCCTCCCCCGGGAGGTGCTGGCGCACCGCATTCCGGGGTTTACCTACGCAGACCGGCCGCGGATGACACCCAGTGCGGCCACCGCGCCCGATCCCGAGGCCATTGCTCAGACGGCCCGCGTCCTGGCGGCGGCCAGGAACCCCATCGCTATTGCCCGGTCGCTGGGGCGAGACCCCGAAGCCGTGCAACCATTGGTGGAGCTGGCCGAGCTGCTGGGGATGCCGGTTTTCGAGGCAGGGGCCACCCACGTCAACTTCCCCCGGGACCACGGGCTGCACGCGGGCTTTGACGCGGGTCCCCACCTGGGAGAAGCCGACGTGGTCCTGGTGCTGGAGGCGGACGTCCCCTGGACGCCCAAACGCCGCTCACCGCGACCGGAGGCTACGGTCATCGCCATCGGCCAGGACCCGCTGTTCTCCCGCTACGTGGTGCGGGGTTTCCCCGCCGACGTGGCCTTGGCCGGCCAGCCGCGGCTCACCCTGGCGGCGCTCGTTCAGGCGCTCCGGTCAGGGCCGCCGGAGGTCGCGGAGGTGCGGGCGCGCCGGAGCCGGTGGGAAGCGGAGCACAGGAGCGTGCAGGAAGGGATCACTGCAGCGGCCGCTCAGACGAAGGACCGAACGCCTATTCACAAAGCGTGGGCGTCCTGGTGCGTCGCGGAGATCCTGGACGAGAGCGCTATCCTGCTCAACGAGCTAGGTATCGACGCCAACCAGATCGGATTCACGGCGCCGGGAAGCTACTACGGGGTCTCGCCCGCGGGGGTGCTGGGGTGGGGGCTGGGGGCCGCCTTGGGGGCCAAGCTCGCCTCACCCGACAAGACCATCATCTCCTGTGTGGGCGATGGCTCCTACATCTTCGGCTCTCCTGAGGCCACCCACTGGGTGTCCCGGGCCTACGACCTGCCCGTCCTCTGGGTGGTGTTCAACAACTCGGGGTGGAACGCCGTGGCCAATGCCACCCAGACCATGTACCCCGAAGGTTGGGCCATGAGGACCCGCACCCTGCCTTTTACCGACCTGGCGCCCTCCTTACAGTTCGAGATGATCTGCCAGTCGGCGGGTGGCTACGGCGAGGAGGTGAGAGACCCTGCGACTCTGCCCGCGGCCCTCCGACGGGCGCTGCGAGTGGTGCGAGAGGAGAAGCGGCAGGCCCTGGTCAACATCATCGGCCACCGCCCCTAGCAGGCCAGCCGATTCGCTGCGGTCAGGCCCTGAGCGACCGGCAGACCCAGCCCGCCGGGAGCTGCGCCTCCTTGAGGAGCCGCAGCACGGTGCTCTGCCTCCAGCAGGTTCTGGAGGGGGCGCCTGGTCATCATGCGCAGCTCCTCTGCACGCCTGTGGGGCCTGCTGAAGAAATATCCGAATGACCAGGGAGGCATGCCCTCTGGCGCAGCGCCACCGCGATAAAGCTAGCGAGGGGCTGCCTCCAGCAGCTCCTGGATGTCCGGCGCCACCGTCCCCTGCTGCCACACCCCCTCATACTGGTACCGGATCATGCCCTGCCCGTCGAACAGGAAGGTCTTGTAGCTGTGGTACACTACCACCTCCCGCAGGTCCTTCCTCGACTTGCGATAGACCTGGTAGCCGTCCCACACACCCTGGAGGCTGGGCAAGTCCCCGCTTAGGAAGAGCCACTTGCCACCGCGGCCCAGGGTGTAGTCTTGCAACACCGACGGGGTGTCGTGCTCCGGGTCCGTGGTGATGAAGACCAGGGCCAGCTCTCCTCGCTCCATCTGGCTGGCGAACCGCTCCTGGAGCTGAAGGTACGCTTCCGTCAGGAGCGGGCAGGCTTCGGGGCAGTTGGTGTAGACGAACCCGAGCAGCACCACCTTGCCGGCCAGATCTCCCAAGGAGACGGGAGCGCCGGTGTGGCCGACCAGCCGGAAGGAGTAAGCCGCAGTTGGCGGCTGTACCACCTCCCGCTTCACCACCCTGAATCCGGCTACCTCGGGATGGCGCACCGCCGGAGACTCGTGAAAGCCGTGGTCCACCGGCCCCGGGAGTGACCTGAGCGCGTACACGCCCAGGCCGGTCAGCGCGACGAACAGCGCCATGGCCATGGCGACGGCCAGGCCGATCCTTCCGGAGGCGTGCACGGCTTCCGCAGCGCGTTCCTGTTGCAGGCCGACCACCGGCGTTTCTCCCTCCCCTTCGCCTATAGGAAGGCCAGGCCAGCCACGATGCTGACGGCCATCACGGCCAGGCCCATGAACGCCGTGATCCGGAAGTTGCCGGTGGCGCCGCCCAGGAGCATCAGGCAGGGCAGGCTCACCGGCGGTAGCGCCACCAGGAGCGCCGCGGCCGGGCCGGAGAACCCGGCGGCCAGCATCTGCTGCGCGATGGGGATCTCCGACCAAGTGGAGATCATCAGGAGGGTTCCCACCACGGCGGCCAGGACCACGCTGGGGACGTTGTTGCCGAAGGCGCTGGGCAGGAGCTGCACCACCGCGGCGGTGATCACCGCCAGGCCGAAGAGGGTCGGCACCAGGAGCACCCCCACGCGCAGGCTGACCTGCATCCAGGTGGAGAAGAAGGCGCTGGGAGTATCCAGCGGCCGCTCCCGCACCATCTCCTCCAGATGGAAGATACGGCAGTAGTAGTCCACCCACCTGGTGATCCAGCGCTCCACCCACCCCGGCGCTTGGCCCGTATCGCGCGCGCCCCACCGCTCAGCCAGCCAGGCCACGGCGAAGGTGACGGGAATCGTCAGGAGCAGTCCCGCCGCGATGCGGGTCGCTGCGTAAGGCGCGGGCAGGAGCGCCACGGAGAGGACCAAGCCAGTGATGTTGAGCATGGGCGCTCCGACCACGAAGGCCAGGGAGAAGCTGTTGGAGGCGCCCTGCCGCACATAGGAGGGCGCGATAACCGCGGCGCAGCAGGAGCAGAAAGGCTGCGGCAGGGCGAAGAGGGAGCCGAAGAGGCTCCCGCCCAGGCCGCTCCGGCTAAAGAGGGGCTTCAGGTAGCGAGGCAGGACGGTCAGGGCCAGCCCCGCCAAGAACACCCCCAGCAGCGTGGCGTGCCAGACGTTCAGAGTATAGGTGGCGGCCAGGGCCAGGGGCCGCAGCCAGCCGGTAGCCCCGAAGGCGTCCATCCAGCCCAGGCTCACCGTGCCGGCCTGGGCCGCCCGGGCGGCGGCAACGCCCCGATACAGGAAGAGGTCGGCCACCAGGAGCCCTAGGAGGGTGAAGGCCAGGGCCCGCACCGGCCCGTCCCAGCGCACCGCTTTCGCCCGAGCCTCGTGCCGTCGCAGCATGGCCAGGCACCACGCCACGGCCAGGACGCCCGTGGCTAGCATCAGTCCGTGGTAGGGACTCAGGAGCAGGTAGGGTGTGCGGACCGGGTACTCAGGCAGCAGGAAGCCGCGCCGCACATCCACCAGGGCGAGCAGGCACAGGGCGAAGGCTCCCACCAGCGCCGCGAGGGGCCACCAGGCGCGCGCTGGCGCTCCGGCCGCTGGGATATCTGAGGCGCTGCGCCCGAGGACGCCCTCCAGGTGAAGGGAGAGGGCGGCCTCCTGCGCAGCGTTGCCGTGTACTGGGATGGGTGACAGGGCTGTCAGCGACGACATCTATCTGCTCTCCTTCGACGAGTCTGGCTCTTGATCGCTTCCAGGGCGGGCGCGGCTGCTGGCTCCGGCGGCCACCTTACGGCAACAGCTTCTCCATGTCCGAGACCAGGACGGTATCCGGAGGCACGCCCAGGTACCGCACCCGCAGGAGGCCGTTGCCATCGATAACGTAGGTCAAGTTGGTGTGGGAGACCGCCGTGCCCTGCCGTTCCACCCGCACCCGGTACTCCTTCCATACCCGCTCCAGGGTCGGCTCGGGCCCCGTAAGGAAGTGCCAGCGCTGGCCGTCCACGGCCTCCAGGTAGTGGCGCAGGCGCTCCGGCGTGTCCCGCTCCGGGTCCACCGTCACCAGCACCAGCTCCAGGTCCTCGCCCAGGCGCTGGCCCAGAGCCCGCTGCACCGCCTGGAACCGGGCCACCAGCAGGGGGCAGGTGTCGGGGCAGTAGGTGTAGGCGAAGGTCAGGAGGGTCAGTTTGCCCTGGAATGTCCGCAGCCGTGTCCGCTCGCCGGTCCAGTCCACCAGATCGAAGTCCGCCGCGGGCCGGGGAGGCATCAAGGCTTCGCCCAGGAAGGCCGTGGGGCCACTGTGGCGGTGTTCCGGCGCCGAGGCGGCCAGGGCTTCGGGCTGCAAGAAGGGATTCTTGGCCTCCGCGGTCGTCAGCATCAGCCCGAGCAGGAGGGCCAGGAAACCTCCCAGGACTGCGGCGGCACGTACCAACTCGCGTTTCATGCTCGGTTCCTCAGAAGATCCACCGCAGCGGAGAAAGCAAGAGACGGGCGGGCAGCGCCAGGGTGTCGGCCACGGCCTGGGGGTCCAGGAGCAGCAGCAGCCCCAGCCCCACTAGCACCAGGGAGTTGGCGACCATGATGGCGGTGCGCCAGCGCTGGGTGGCAGTCTGCAGCAGCTCGCCCAGGCCCACGGCGATGAGAAAGAAGGGGACGGCGCAGACCGCCAGGTACACGGCCAGAACCAGCAGCGCCCAGTAGAGGTCGGTCAGGCCGGCGTAGATCATGAGGGGCAGGATGACGGCCGCGGTGAGGGTCGGCGCTCCCGCCGCCGAACACACCATGGCCAGGGAGGCGCCCATGGCGGAGGAGCTGTCGGGCCCCATCCCCGGCGCGGTGCGAGCCTCAGCCGATGAGCGCTTCAGGCCGGGCGCCAGGCGGCGGGCCAACCCTACCAGGGCGCCCTCGGCGCGACCGACAGGGCCTACCGTCCGGAGAAAGCCCAGACCCAGGGCCAGCAGGACGGCGCCGCCGAGGATCTCCACGGGGCGTAGCTGCTCTGACCGGAGTTGCAGCGCGTTCACGCCCATGGCGATGACGGTGTAGACCACTGCGAGAGCCGCCAGGTAGTAGGCGGTCTTCCGCATCATCTGGCGGCGCACTTGGGCGCGGGCCTGGGCGCTGGCCGGGCCCCAGGCCACACCCATGGTGAGAGATCCCACCGCGAGGGAGCCTACCAGGCACGGAGTGCAGGTAATGAGCAGGGCAGCCATGGCGGCCCCCAGGAGCATGGCTATGCTTGCCAGACTCCTGGTTGCGCCCTGCTCCAGCGCGGGCAGGGGATAGCGGAAGGTGAACACCCGCTCGCGGAAGCTCCCTACGTCCCGGATCAGCACGTCGAAGCTGCCCGACTGCTGTCGGAACAGGGGCAGGCCCTGCATGTCGTACTTGGGGAAGAACGCCACCCAGGTGTTGTGGTGGGCCGTGGCGCCCACCGGCCTGCCCGAGGCCGGGTATGCCAGGCCGTCGGGTCCCCTGAGAAACACTCGGTTGTCCAGCGAGAGCTCCCGGATGGACCCGATATGGCTGTTGGCCGCCAGCACGAAGGCCTGGGCCGATTCCAGCCGGGGCTGGGCACGATCCCACTCCCCCAGCTTTTTCAGGTACTCCTCCGTGCCCAGGGTGACGCTGAAGTAGACCGCCTCTCCTTGGCGCAGGCAGACCTCGGCGTCGCTGACGCTGATGGTGGACTGCTGCCCCAGGGAGACCACGGTGCCGAACCGGTAGCCGGCCGTGAGCAGGGCCATGATCATCAGGCCCCCCAGCGCCAGCTTGGCCAGAGGATGGCGCCACAGCTCCAGGAGGGCCGAGCGCGCTGGCAGGGAGAGCGCGCCGCTACGCAAGGGCGGCCTCCAGGACGGGGCGCCTGTGGGAGTTGTGCCGGGCGCGCCATGCCTGCAGGTTCACCAGGGCTGCCCCCGCCACGAAGAGCGCGGACCCCAGGTTGGGCACATGGTAGGTCACGATTTTCCCCAGTGTCAGGACCCCCACCAGCGGCGGAGTGAAGGGCTCCAGGTACCGCAGCGGTCGCAGCGGGTCCAGGCTGTGGCCGTACTCATAGAGGCTGTACTGGCCCCAGGCCGCCAGCGCCAGCAGCAAGAGCAGGGGATACAGCGCGGCGGGCAGCAGCAGCCGCTCCTGGAAGGCCGCCGCCAGGGCCAGTAAGCCGGCGAGACCCACCGCCAGGGAAAAGAAGGTGAAGAACCCATCGGGCAGGGGTGGCGGCACGCGCACGCCCACCAGCCTCCCCACCCGGTTCCACTCGTCAACGTCGCCGTCGTACTTATAGCTGTACAGTTGCAGGGTTAGGAACTGCTCCGGGTAGGCGGGCGCCTTCATGGCCGCGGTCCAGTAGGGAAAGGCCAGGGAGACCCAGATCAGCACCGCCGTCACCAGCAGCACCACTTGCCGACGTCGCATCATCAGTTACCTCCGGGTCTGGGACCGCCGCAAGCGGTCCCAGACCCGCTCCAGAGCCTCGGCCTCAGGAGCCGAGCTTCGTTTCCATCTGAGGCGCCCACTCCTGCGAGGGCACCACGATCATCCGGCCCCGCATCTCCATGTGGAGCTCGCTGCAGAACCAGATGCAGTAGAACCAGTTGACGCCCGGCTTCTCCGCGGTCCACTCCACTTCTCGCACCTCGCCGGGGTCCAGAGAGGCCACCACGTTGTAGCCGTCCAGGGCGAAGCCGTGGGTCATGTCCAGGGCGGTCTCCTGGCTGACCATGCGCACCTTCACCTTCCAGCCCTGGGGCACGTTGAAGACCTCGGGCGTGAAGAAGGAGCGCACCACTGTCATGAAGACGCGCACTTCCTTGGCGTTGTAGTCGTACTCCACCCTGGGTTTCTCCGAAGCCAGGGCCCGGGCCTCTTTGTAGGCGGTCTGGCTCCTGGGTGTGATCAGGGACACCGGAATGACCTGGGAGTAGTGGGTCTCCGGCCCCAGAGCCATCTGGTCCACCAGCTTTGCGGGGGTCTCCCGGATGTTGAAGAGCTCGTGGTTCTCGGTGCGCAGCGGCCCGTGGGGCAGGAAGGTGTCCTTGGTCAGCTTGTTCATGGAGATGACGTACTTGCCGTAGGGCTGCGCGGTATCGCCCCCCGGCACCACCAGGTGCCCCACGCTGAAGTGGGCCGGCAGCACGTCGGCTACCTTCCAGGGCTCCCGCTTGTGGAGCTGGGTGTAAGGCTCCCCCAGGGGCACCTTCTTGATGTCGGAGTCCACGAAGAAGCCCACGTAAGCGTAGCCCTGGTCGTCAAACTCGATATGGGTGGGGCCCATGCCCAGATCCATGGTGGCCGAACGCACGGCGTTCTGGTCCAGGATCTTGATGTTGAACTCCTCGCCGACGAACTTCCGGTCTTTGATGGCCTGGAGCACCTTTTCGAAGTCCACCGCCGCGATGAGGGTGGTGGCCTTGCCGCTGGTCAGGATGTACTTGCCTGTGGGGGAGATGTCCAGGCCGTGGGGGTTCAGGGGAATGGGGGTCATATAGACCTCCACATCCTTCCAGGAGATCACCGGCATGTCCGGGGCCTGGGCCGTGGTCACGACCTTCTTGTCGGCGAGAGCCTTCTCGATGCTGGCGATGTTCCAGAAGTAGAGGTAGTCCTGCTCCCGGGCGAACATCGGCACCGCGCTGGTGGCCCGCTCCGTGTTGTAGGAGGTGGTGATGATCCACCCGTCGCTCTTACCCCAGCCGATACGGGCCATGTCGTACTGCCACGGACCCCACACCTGCCAGGCGTTGGACATCTTGCCGTCATCGGCGACGCGGATGCCGTTGATGCCGGCCACGTAGGGGCCCTTGAAGGGATCCACCTGAATGCCGATGTGGCGCTGGATCACGGGATCCGGCGACTGCTCGTGCTCAATGTTTACGACGATCAGACGGGAATCGGGCGCGATGTGATGCCCGTGGATGCCGCCGCTGATGTTGGGGACCCAGTAGATCTGGCTGGTGCGGAAGGTGGCCAGGTCTACCCGCGCCACCCGACCCTGCATCTTATCGTTGATGAAGGCCCAGCGCCCATCGTAGACGCCCTTGGTCTTGCTCAGTGCCGGGTGATGGGTGTCGCCCCGGGTCACCAACTGGCCCGTCCAGGGGTTAGTCATCATCTTGCGGATTTCAGGGTCTTCCGGAGTCCAGCCCCAGGCCTGGTCGGGGACAAAGACGGGGATCTCCGACAGGTACTTCATGGAGGGAACGCCGTACACGTACAGTCCGCCCTGCTGCCCACCGCTGGCGAAGACGTAGAACTCATCGGTCTTGGCCCAGTACTGGTGCGGCATAGGGTAGGGTTTCTGGAATGCCTGGACCTGGGATACCGGCGCCAGTGGCGTGGCGGGCAGCAGCAGGCCAACCGCCAGGGTGCCGACCAGCAGCCCCAGGAACAGGGCCGCCACTGCAACGGGTGTGAACCAGCCTTTCATCGCTGCGCCTCCCGCAAGCTCATAAATCTCCTCCTTTACCGTGGCGCTACGATCAGTTTGCCCTGCATGGCGTAGTGCAGCGGCGAGCAGAAGACGACACACTCAAAGGGGAACTCCCCCGCCTCGGTGGCCTTGAAGGTGACCTCCTTGGTGACTCCCTTGCGAATGCCTGTCACCCACACGTCGTAGGGGCCAAGGATTTGAAACCCGTGGCCACTGAACTCCTCCAGCCCCACGGCCTCCTTCAGCTCCGGCATGTCCGCCAGGCCGCTATCCTTGCCATTGAGCCGGAGGCGCACTACCTGGCCCTGCTTCACGGTGATCTGGGGTGGCACGAAGACCGGTCGTAGCACATCGAGGTCGATGGTCACGTCCGGCTGCCCCAACTCTGCGCTAGACGTGCCCACCTTTAGCGTGACTTCCTTCCACGTGCCGGGGTCCCGTTTGAGGCCTGCCACGAACTCCCTGGCCGGCGCCGTGGCAGTCTGGGGCCCCGCGGCCCGCCCTTGGCTACCGAACACATAGACAGCCGCGCCGATCAGGAGCACGCCCAGCAGGACGGGTGCGATCCATGCTTTCACCAGTGACCTCCTTTGCTCTGCTACCAGATAGAGCCGGGCCAACGGCTGCAGTCGGTGGTGGGGCATGACAAATCCCGACCAAGGACGCGCTGCGTCGCCGTTCTCTTGTCACCCTCAGATTAGGCAGCCGTGGTTACACCCTGGTTACACCCAGCTATACGGGCAGGGGGGCGGCCCCCCCCTTTGGGGTGGGGAATCCTATGCGAACGGGTGGGCACAGCCACCAGCGCCTTCCTCCACAATGGGAAGTGAGGCAGGAGGCCCATAGATGCAGAGCGAGACGCATAGTGCTGGCGGAGGCGTGGGCAAGGGTGTGGCGCCTGCCAGAGGACAGTCAGATGTGCAGGGTCTCCTGAGCCTGCTGGCCAACAGCTCGGACGGGGCGTGCGTGCTGGACACCCGGCAACGCATCGTCTTCTGGAACGCAGAGGCCCAGCGGATCCTGGGGTACAGTCCGCCTGAGGTAGAGGGTCGGACCTGCTGGCAGGTGTTACAGCTCACGGAGTTGGACGGCAGCCCCGTGTGCGGCCCCGGCTGTACTATTATTGGGTGCTTCCGGCAGGGGCGGGCCGCGATCAACCGCCGTCTCCTGACCACCTGCCGGGATGGCAGCCACATCCTCCTGGATTACAGCACGGCCGCGTTCGACCAGGGCGAGGGAGCGCGCCTGGCCGGCGTCATCTTCTTCCGCCGGGTAGCGCTTCCGCAGAGCCCTTCTGCCACAACTCCCACACAGTGGGAGTTCCACTGCCTGGGCGCCTTCGCCGTTCGCAAACAGGGCGCGCCGCTGCCGCTGAGCGCTTTTCCTCGGCGACAGGCCGTCACCCTTCTCAAGATCCTCCTCACCTTCCGGGGGAGGCCCCTGCATCGAGAGCACCTGATGGAGCTGCTGTGGCCTGAGGTGGGGCTGCGAGAAGGCGTGCAGCGCCTTAAGGTGCTGATCCATACCCTCAGGAGCGTGCTGGAACCGGAAGCCCAGCGGGGGGGACAAACGCGCCTGCTGGTGACGGGCAAAGAGTCCTACTGGCTCTCCGCCGAGGCTGGCCTGTGGGTGGACGTGGATGCGTACCGTGACCTGGCCGCCCGCGGCGATAGCGCCTTCGAGGCCGGCGACCTTCCCCAGGCGCTGGAGCATTACGGCCGCGCCTGTGCGCTCTACAAGGGCGAGTATCTGCCCGAAGACTGCTACGAGGACTGGAGCAGTGACGAGCGCAGCTCGCTGCGGGAACGGCACCAGGGGCTCCTGGAGAAGGCGGCCCGGGCTGCGGCGCTGGTGGACGACCAGCAAGGCGCCTTGGACTACTACCAGCAGGCCTTGGCCCTGGACCCTCTCCGGGAGAGCACCAACCGAGCCCTCATGGCGACCCTCTGGCGCATGGGCCGCCGAGAAGAGGCGGCCCGCCAGTTCCATCGTCTCGCCAGCGCGCTCTACAAGGAGCTGGGGGTCTCACCGGAGGCGGAGACGGTGCGGCTCTACAGTACCCTGCTGGCGGAGACCACTCCGGTAGTCGTGGGACAGCGCGCGTGAAGCATCTGAGGTGCAGAGTAGGAGGTTCCTCATGGCGGTCAAGGTGGTGGTAAACGAAACGGGGGAGAGCTTCATCGGCAAGTTCGCCGTTATCCAGGGCGACCAGGTGGGGTGTTTCACGGGCATCATGGCGGATAAGAAGGGCGGATTTCGCGGCTGCGGTAAGAAGCGGGTCTTCTCCGCCGAGACCATCACCATCAGCGCCGACGATCCGGCCAAGGAGATCAAGCGGATCTAGTACCTACTTACGTTAATACCTAGACAAAAGCGTGCAGCGGTGCTATCCTTAGCACATGCGCAAAGCCGAGACGAATATTACCTTGACGACAGAGCAACGAGAGCAATTGGAGGCCCTTGTTCGAACCCGCACGGTGCCCTATCGTGCCGTGCAGCGGGCAAAGCTGGTGCTCTTGGCGGCGGATGG
>JACPQN010000086.1 GCA_016190485.1 Chloroflexota bacterium | reverse complement strand
CCTTCTCCCAGCACGATATCGGTCCCACGGCCGGCCATGTTGGTGGCGATGGTGACCGCCTCCCGCTGCCCGGCCTGGGCAACGATCTCGGCCTCCCGCTCGTGGTGCTTGGCGTTCAAGACGTGGTGTCGAATCCCCTGACGCTTCAGCATGCGGCTCAAGAGCTCCGACTTCTCGATGGAGATGGTGCCCACCAGGACCGGCCGACCCTCCTCGTGCAACTCCTCGATCTCGGCCACTACCGCGTTGAACTTCTCCTTCTCGGTCCGGTAGACCACATCCGGGTAGGAGGTGCGGATCAGGGCGCGGTTGGTGGGGATGACCACGACATCCAGGTTGTAGATCTTGTGGAACTCTTCGGCCTCGGTATCGGCCGTCCCGGTCATGCCTGCCAATTTCTTATAGAGGCGGAAGTAGTTCTGAAAGGTGATGGTGGCCAGGGTGAGGCTCTCCCGCTGGATCTTGACGTTCTCTTTGGCTTCCACAGCCTGATGGAGGCCGTCGGACCAGCGGCGGCCGGGCATCTGCCGCCCGGTGAACTCGTCCACGATGATGACTTCGCCGTCCTTGACGATGTAGTCTCGGTCCAGCTTGTAGAGCACGCTGGCCTTCAGGGCGTTCTCCACCAGGTGGGTGAGCTGGTAGTACTCCGGGTCGTAGAGGTTGGGCACCCGCAGCCACTTCTCCAGCTTGCCGATGCCGGTCTCCGTCAGGCTCAGGGAGCGGGACTTCTCCTCGACGGTGTAGTCTTCCTCTCGGCGGAGCTGGGGTACCAGCCGGGCCAGGGTGTAGTACTGCTGGGTGGACTCCTCCGCCGCGCCGCTGATGATGAGGGGGGTACGGGCTTCGTCGATGAGGATGTTGTCCACCTCGTCCACGATGGCGTAGTGGAGCTCCCGCTGCACGCACTGGGAGAGGTCGGCCACCATGTTGTCCCGCAGGTAGTCAAAGCCGAACTCGTTGTTGGTGCCGTAGGTGATGTCGGCCTGGTAGGCCTCGCGGCGGGACACCGGGCGCAGGTGGGTGTAACGGGGGTCCTCCACGGTGTAGCCGGGGTCGAAGAGGAAGGCCGCCTCGTGCTGGATACTGGCTACGGAGAGGCCCAGCAGGTGGTAGATGGGCCCCATCCACTGGGCGTCCCGCTTGGCCAGGTAGTCGTTGACCGTGACCAGGTGGACGCCCCTCCCGGTGAGCGCGTTGAGAGACACTGGCAGGGTGGCCACCAGGGTCTTGCCCTCGCCGGTCTTCATCTCGGCGATCTTGCCCTGGTGCAGCACCATGCCGCCCATGAGCTGGACGTCGTAGTGGCGCTGGCCGATGGTGCGCACCGCGGCCTCCCGCACCGCGGCGAAGACCTGGGGCAGCAGCTCTTCCAGCTCCACTTCGCCAGCCTGAAGCTGCTGCCGCGCCTCGGCCATGAAGTCGCCCAGCTCCTGGTTTGACCGGACCTGGAACTGGGGCTCCAGCGCGTTGATCTCGGCCACCAGCGGCCGGAGCCGGCTGATCTCCTTCTCGTTGGAGTCGATGAGCTTGGTGAGCCAGTTAAACATGGTGATGAATCTTGGGGTTGCCCGCCCTCCATGCTGCCGTCATGAGCAGGCCCCGCACGTGAACCAACCTCCTGTTGACGGGGTCCGGCGCCAGCCGGAATCCCTCCAGCGTATAGGCCCCGATCACCGACTCGGTACCTGTATCACCGAACACGATCAGGGTCGGCAGCGTCTGGCCGTTCAGTCGCACCATCACCAGCGCCATCTCTCGTTCCAGCACTCTGCCGTCTATGGTCTCAAACTCCTCTCGGAAGGAGGGGACTATCCCCAGCGATTGGAGGGTCTCTCGCGGCACCCAGGTGAAGCTGGAGCCGGTGTCCACGAGCCCCTCCACTTCCTGGGTCTTCGCGCCGTCGGTGCTGAGAAGTACCAGAGAATGGCGAAAGGTTCCCACGCGCTACTCCTCGAACATGGCGCCCACGGACTGGCCGGTGTGGATGCGGTGGATGGCTTCGCCCAGGAGCGGCGCGATGGATAGGGTAATGACCTTGGGGGTCTGCTTGTGGGGTGGGAGGGGCGCGGTATCGGTCACCACCACCTGCTTCAGGCTGCTCTTGCTGATCCGCTCGATGGCCGGGCCGGAGAAGATGCCGTGGGTGGCGCAGGCATGCACCTCGGTGACGCCGTGGGTCTCCAGCGCGGCCACGGCCTCTATCAGGGTGCCCGCCGTGTCGATCTCGTCGTCCACGATGATGGCGGGATGCCCCTCCACCTCGCCGATGACGTTGAGCGCTTCCGAAACGTCGTCGTTGCGGGCCCGCCGCTTTTCGATGATGGCGAAGGGGGCGTTGAGTCGCTCTGCGAAGTTGCGGGCCTTCTTGGCGCCGCCGATGTCCGCCGCCACCACCACCGGGTCCTCCAGCCGCTTCTCCCGAAAGTGGCGAGTCAGGATGTAGAGGGCCGTCAGCTCATCCACCGGGATGCGGAAGAAGCCCTGGATCTGTCCTGCGTGCAGATCCACCGTCAGAATGCGGTTGGCGCCGGCTACCTCCAGCAGGTCGGCCACCAGCCGGGCCGTGATGGGCACCCGGGGCTGGTCCTTCTTGTCGGTGCGGGAGTAGCCGTAGAAGGGGATAACCGCGGTGATGCGGCCTGCGGAGGCCCGCTTCACGGCGTCGATCATGATAAGCAGCTCCATGAGGCCCTTGTTCACCGGCGCGCAGGTGGGTTGAATCAGGAACACGTCGTGCTGGCGGATGTTTTCGTTGATGCGCACGAAGATGTTCTCGTTGCTGAACTCAAAGACATCCGCGGATCCCAGGGGGATGTTGAGATAGTCACAGACAGCCTGGGCTAGGCCGGGATGGGTGTTGCCGGTGAAGACACTCAAGGGAAGATCACGGAACACGGATATGCCCCCGTCCAACAATCTGCTGCACCTTTCTTCGTAGCCTGGGGAAGTTTCCCCGCCCAGTGTAGCACAAAGGCCCCTGCGGAGGCACGGCGGGGCCATGCGCGACGGCTACCCGGCAAGCCTCCGGTAGACAGCCATCAGCCCCCAGAGGATGAACCCGCCCAGCAGGTAGCCGCCCAGCACGTCGCTGGGCCAGTGAACGCCCAGGGCCACCCGGGCCGGCCCCACCAGCGCGACCATGGCGCCGGCCAGGGTGCGGAGCGCCAGTGACAGCTTGGCTGAGGAGGTGATCCGGGGCGCCAGCACGAAAAGGAGGCCGAAGAAGATGGTGAAGAGCTGGGTATCGCCGCTGGGGAACCCGAACTGGCCGCCCACGCTGGCCCGCACCTCCACCAGGTCGGCATCGGGCCGTGGGCGGGCTACCAGCTCCTTGGCCAGGGAGTTAGTCATGGAGAAGAGCAGCCCGACCAGGACCGCCAGGCCCTCCCACCGGCGGCGCAGGAGCAGCAGCGCCAGGACTGTAGCCCCCCCGTAGAGGGCCACCAGCCCACGCTGGCCCAGGTGGTTCATCAGGAGAAACAGGCCGAGCGCCGGCTCTGGCATGACGGACTGAATGGCCTGGGCCAGGGGCACATCCAGCAGGGAAGGAGCACCGTCGTGGGCAGAGACGGCCAGCGGCAGGAGCAGGCCCAGGGTCAGCAGCGGTGGCGCCCAGGCGCCCACCTTCTGGCCACCGAACGCCCGCATGTGGTGACGGGAGTCTGCGCGGTGAGCTAGGGGGCCGGGTCCTGACGGCTCGGGCGGTTATCCGGGCCGGGGATGCCGTCCACCCACTGGGTCGGTTTCATCCGCTGGGAGAGCCAGAGGCGCAGCTCCTGGTTGATCCACCGCCCCTCCACGTAGACGTCGGCCACGATGCTCTCGTTGTCCCAGTGCACGTGGCCGTTGGGGATGTAGCCGATCTCCTTGCCCAGCACCAGGGCCCGGTTCCGCTCCAGAACGGCCTGGCCCAGGGGCGTGTCGGTGGAAGGCGCCCAGACGTTGGTGTAGCGCAAGCGCGGAAAGCCACCATCCAGGGCGATGGTGTCTCCGGAGAGGACGGCGGTGCAGGTGCCTGTGCGCATGGCTCTGCTCCTCATATTAGCGGGTTGGCGGCGGGCTGCCAACCCGCTGAGAGGGTGTCTATCAACCTGCTACCTCAGGCTCTTGGTTATGCCGAAATACTGCGACGTCTCAAGTCCCCCTCCCTCCTTCGGCAGGCTCAGGACAGGTCTAGCTCCCTCCCACCAGGGGAGGGAGGAAATGTCCCCTCTCCCTTGTATGGGAGAGGGCTAGGGAGAGGGTGAGCCCGGCCACACTGCGGATGTTGGTCTATTTAATCAATGACCATCAGCCTGCAGTGCGGAGTTGTTAGACACTCCTCGCTCCCCCCCTTGACGTGCACCCTTGGTCGCCAGTATAACCGTCCTGATCAGGATGGGGACATAAGGAGGAGCCTGTGGAGGTTGCCCGCTCGTTACTGCTCTTTGCGCTGGCGGGGTTGTGCGAGATCGGGGGTGGGTATCTGGTCTGGCAATGGCTCCGGGCGGGCCGGGGAATGGCCTGGGGTCTGGCGGGCGCGGCAGTGCTGGTGCTCTACGGTGTGGTGCCCACCTTTCAGAGCGAGCTGAGCTTCGGCCGGGTCTACGCAGCTTACGGCGGCGTCTTCGTGGCGCTGGCCCTGGCCTGGGGCGTGGTGATAGACCGCTGGGCGCCCGACCGGTGGGACCTCCTGGGGGCCGGCATCGCGCTGGTGGGCATTGCCGTGATCATGTGGGGCCCCAGGGGTTAGCAAAACCCATGCCAACAGGGAAAAAAGCGTGACTGAAGACCGCGGGAGCCTGGCGGCCCAGCAGCAGTTCGGGCGGCAGGCCGCCTACTACGTGCGTAGCCGCGCCCACGCCACGGGCGACAGCCTCCAGGGCGTGGTGGCGCTGGCCCAGCCCGCCTCCACGGAGCGGGCGCTGGATGTAGCCACGGGCACCGGCTTCACCGCCTTCGCGGTGGCGCCCCACGCCGCCTACGTGGTGGCCTACGACCTGACCCAGGAGATGCTGCGGGAGGCCATCGCGCTGGGGCAACGGCGGGAGATCGCCAACGTCCGCTACGTACAGGGCATGGCCGAGGGCTTGCCCTTTCCTGATGACACCTTCGACCTCTTCACCTGCCGCACCGCGCCCCACCACTTCGCCTCGGTGCCCCAGTTTCTGGCGGAGGCCCGGCGCGTGCTGCGGCCCGGCGGACGCCTGGTGGTGGCCGACACCGTGACCACAGAAGACTCGGAGGTGGACCGCTGGCAGAACCGTGTGGAGCTGCTGCGGGACCCGTCACACGTGCGGGACTACGCGCCCAGCGAGTGGCTGCGGTTCCTGGCGGGAGCGGGCCTCACAGTTACCGAGACGGTGCACAGCTACCGCACCCACCTCTCCTTCTTCGATTGGGTGGAGCGCTCAGGGACACCGCCGGAGGCCGTGGTGGAACTGCGCCGGCTTTTCCTCAGCGCGCCGCCAAGCGTGGTGAGGGCGCTCCAGGTCCGCGCCGAGGGGGAGGAGTTCCACTTCGCCTGGCCGGTGCTCCTGGCCAGGGCGGTGAAGCAATAGCGTTTCCGGCGGTTAAGCCGTTGCTCTTTGTTGGCGGAGGGAGTAGCATTAGCACGAATGTATTGACAGAGTACACGGCAACGTGTATCTTGCGATGGAGTTTCCCGTTGTATGGTGATCATGTGCCCTAGACAGGTGAGACAGCAATGCAGGCCGAGATAACTTACAAGTCTCATGGCAGAGTGACCAATGTCGCTTCAGTGCCGCAGCTAAGCCCCTTTCGCTACCCCGGCGGTAAGACCTGGCTCATTCCAGAAATCAGGCTCTGGTTGGGCAGCCAACGGACGCGACCGACCAGGCTTGTGGAGCCGTTTGCGGGCGGCGGGAGCGTTGGTCTCACAGCGCTGTTTGAGAATTATGTGGATCAAATCACCTTAGTGGAGCTAGACGAAGAAGTAGCCACAGTCTGGCAGACCATCCTCAGTCCTGACGCACGAGATTTCGCAGAGCAGATCGTCACGTTCGAGCTAAACGCAGAGTCCGTCAATAGCGTCTTACTTTGTGAGCCTCTGACGCCGAGGGAAGTAGCCTTCCGAAGCCTGCTCAAGAACCGAGTCCGGTACGGCGGGATTCTTGCCCGTGGTGCTTGCACAATGAACAAAGGCGAGAATGGAAGAGGTCTGTCGTCTCGCTGGTATCCAAAGACACTTCTGCGGCGGATCTTGGCCATAGCCGAGAGACAATCACAGATTCAGTTTATTCACGGTGATGGAATAGATTACCTCAGGCACCACGCTGAAGACGAGGGGACTGTCTTTTTTGTTGATCCGCCTTACACCGTTTCCGGACGCCGATTGTATGCCCATGCAAGTATTGATCATGGGCAACTGTTCCAAGCCGTCAGGCCTCTTATCTGTGATTTCTTAATGACGTATGACGACGCGGCAGAAATTCGCCTTCTCGCCCAGTTACACAACCTCGATATCCACCTCATTCCTATGAAAAGCACTAAGCACCAACAAAAGCTGGAACTACTTGTTGGAAGAGACTTGGATTGGGCCAGGACACGTCAAGATAGCTTCTTTTGAATGCGTTGTTCAAATCTCTCCAAGCTCACGGGGAGGCCTGCGGTCAGGCCCTCAACTGCCCTCTCGAGGGTAGTGAGATGTACTTGATCCGGAGTGAGGCGGGCATCGCCTTCGCTCTCGTCGTAACGCACGACGAACCATGCGATATCGCAATTCGATACGTGGCTGACTTCGTCCATATGCCCCAGTGCTAACCAAAAAGAACGATCGATCACCACCGCCATCTTCTTGCCCCAGCGGCGTAATGAAGGAACCTTTATCTGGAGCTGAGGCATCAACCTTTTCGGACCGCTACTTCGGTAGTCTGGTCGTCTATGGCCCACAGGAAACAGTACGCCTCCCCCGCCGTGTGCTGCTATCGCCTGCCACTCGCTCTTCATGCTCTTCCCTGAAAAATAGACTGCCTGTATCTCCAATGCGCACCAATGCAGTGGGGCCACATCGGGCGCCACCAAAATGCTGTCAATGCGACCTACGTCGTCGCTGCTGTCCTCCTTTTCAAGGAATCCTACCTGTCCCACAATGTTCGGGGATGGGACGCCGAGAATTGTTTGTCCGATCCAGCGATAGATCAAGTCGTCTTGCAGGAAGCGATTTGGACAAACCGTTCGGAGATTCCCATCGTCTCCCCCAGGGATGCTCACAACTCCATCTGGCTGAGATTGCTGGTACAGACGAATAGAACATACGCCGCCTGCTTTGTTACACTGGACGGGCTTGCCTGCTGAAGATCGAAATGGACACGCAGGAGGTCCTTTCTTGTCCTGAGAAGCCTGTAGGTGAGCATAGGCCCGCCGCTCTAACGCCGTGAGGTGCACGAAGGACCTCCTGTACTACTCCCCGACCCCAAAACGCCTCGCTTCGCCAGTCTGCTTCTTGGCCACCTGTTGAACTCACACTTCTCAGCTATTCTCTTCGTGCTGACTATGATCTTTGTACGCCGTCCCCGCCCCCACCCCCATTCACCTTCGCCTCCAGCTTGTCCAGGCGGTCCCGCAGCTCCCGGTTCTCCTTCAGCACCCGGTCCGTGTCGTCCCGTAGCTTCTTGATCTCCTCGCCCTTGTCCTGGCCTTGGCGGATGGCCGAGGCGGCCTCTCGGGCCCTGCGTTGCACCCGCCCGTCCAGATCGCCCGCGGCCAGGCGCTCCAGGGCCGGGATGGCCCTGGTGTCTTTGAGCTCCTCCAGCGCGCCGATGGTGGTGAGCTTGACCCGCAGCCACCCGTCGTTCAGGAGCTGCACCAGGGTGTCCCGGATCTCCTCCTTATCCCGCTCGGCGCCGTACTTGGCCAGCTTGCCCAGGGCAGCAATGGCCGCCGAGCGGGCCGGCTGCGGCTGGCCGTAGCGCGTCCACTCCCGGGCGATGGGGATGGCCCGCACGTCGGCCAGCTCCGCAAAGCCGTCCAGCGTCAGGGCCCGGATGATCTCGCTGTGGGAAGGCTTCTCCATAGCCCGCTCCAGCACGCTGAAAGCCTCTGTTGAGCGGGTCTTCCCCAGGGCCCGGCCGGCCTCCGCCTCCACGAAGTAGCTGGTGTCGCCCTGCTGGGCCAGGGACGCCAGCGCAGTGGCTGCGGCCTCGTCCCGGAACTCGCCCAGGGCCTGCGCCACGGCCCGGCGGGCCTTGGGGTGCGGGATGGCGACGCCCTGGAGCAGGGCGTCCAGGGCGGCCTGGGAGCGGATGGACCCCAGGGCCCGGGCGGCCTCGGCCTGCACGCCCCAGAAGGCGTCCCCCAGCAGTGCGTCTCCCAGGGCCTGGATGGCCTCGGGGCTGCCCAGCTTGCCCAGCCCCTGGGCCGCCTCGACCCGCCCCAGGGCATCGGGCGCGTGCTGGAGCTGGTGCAGCAGCAGCTCCTTGGGCCGGGTGAACTCCAGCGACTTGAGCACCCAGCCCTGGGGATCGAAGCGGACGGCCAGGGGCTTCTCCGGCAGCGGGAGATAGAAGGTGTGCTCCTTCTCCGAGACCTCCACCCGGCGCAGGACGGCGCCCGTGGCGGTGGTGAACTCCACGTCCACGGGCATGCGGAAGACCGGGGTCTGCTCCTCCTGGGCCTGGTTCTGGGCCACCGTGAGCTTAGCCGCCTTCAGCGCGTCGTCCCAGGCGTAATCCACCTTGAACTCCGGGTAGCCGGCGCTGTGGACCCACTGCTGGAAGAACCACTCCAGGTTCCGCCCGGTGGCCTCCTCGATGGCCCGCTGGAGGTCGAGGCTCACCACGTTCTGGGCATGGTGCTTGGTGAGGTAGTGGTTCAGGGACTTCCAGAAGAGGTCGTCGCCCAGGAGGTAGCGGATCATGTGGAGCACCAGCGACCCCTTTTCGTAGAGGTGGCGGTCGAAGATGTCGATGGGCTCGTGGTAGACGTTGCTCACCAGCGGGCGGCGGTAGTGCCCGGGGTCTTCGGAGAAGTAGGTCTGGGCCACGCCCCGCATCCAGTAGCGGAACTCGTCCTCACCCTCGTGGTGCTGCTTGTAGAGCGCGTCGAAGTAGGTGGCAAAACCCTCGTTGAGCCAGCCGTTGGCCCAGTCCCGGCAGGTCAGCAGGTCGCCGAACCACTGGTGGGCCAGCTCGTGGGCCACCAGGGAGTCTGCCGAGTAGTCCAGGTGCGCCCGCTCGTCGTGGAGGACGGTGTCGGTGAGGGTGGTGGCGGTGGTGTTCTCCATCCCCCCGAAGATGAAGTCGGCCACAAAGACCTGCGCGTACTTGTTGTAGGGGTAGGGCACGCCCAGCTTCTGGGAGAAGAACCGGATCATGTCCGGCGTGTTGCCCAGGGCGCGCCGGGCTTCTTCCTCCCGCCCGCGCTGCACGTAGTAGAGGACGGGCACGCCGTCGGCGCTCTCCTGGATCTCGGCGAAGTCGCCCACAGCCAGGGTGATGAGGTAGCAGGAGTGGGGCACCTCCTGGCGCCAGTGGAAGGTTCTGGTCCCGGCGGCGCCGGGCCGGCTCTCCACCAGCACGCCGTTGGAGAGGGCGTAGAGTTGCTCCGGCACCGTCACGATCATCTCGCTGGTGGCCTTCTGGTTGGGGAAGTCGTGGCAGGGGAACCAGTGGCGGGAGTCCTCGTCCTGCCCTTGGCTCCACACCTGTGCGGGTTTGTCGGGGTATGCGGCATCGGGGCCCACGAAGTAGAGGCCGCGGCGCGGCGTGGCCGAATACCGCACCACCAGGGTGAAGGGCTGGCCGGCGGGCCGGGGCTGGGCAAGGGCGACCCGCAGCTTGTCGGCCGAGACCTCGAAAGGCAGGGCGCCGCCGCCCTCCAGGGTCACCGATTGGATGTCTAGCTCCACCGCGTCGAACTCCACCGTGGCCAGGCCATCATTGATGGGCGCCAGGGTGGTGGAGCAGGCGCCGTTGATGCTCTTATTGGGGATATCCAGCGCCAGCGCCAGCTTGATGTGGCGGACCTCGGCGGCCTTGTCCGGCGCGTAGTGGGGCTTATCCCCCGGCAACGGATGGGGCTTGTAGCGCTGGGCAAGGCGCAGCAGCGCGCCGCAGGCGCCGGACAAGAGCTGGATCTCTTCGTAGTGGGAGGCGGATTCGGGCATGGGGTGCTCCTTCAGCTATCGTCTGGGCAATCAGAACATGATTATACCAGGGGGCGACTGCAGGCTGGTCGTGCGATTATCCGAGGGGCGTTTGAAATGACGAGCGCGCGCGAAGAGCGCTCAGTCTCCGCTCACCTGGGAACGCCTGAGCCATCCGCGCACGTGGGGCAACACCCGCTCCCACAAGCCGTGGGCGATGGGGCTGTAGACGTAGTCGTACGCGCCGCAGTAGAGCTGGATTTGTCCACCAAAGCCCCGCTTAAAACGGTAGACGCCCCAGAGATCACCGTCCTGGTGGTCGCGGGCCACGGGTAGGCGAAAAGGGCGCTCCTCCGCCAGGGCTTCGGCCTCCTCCGCCACCTCCGGGGGGACGCCCCAGAGATCGTAGCGGGCCATCCCCTGCTCTCGTGCCCGGCGGATGGCCTCCCATTGGAGCAGGTAGGTGGGCATGAGGTTGCGCTTGAGTCCCGCAGAACCGCCGTAGAGGTAGATGGCCTCCGGGCCAAACCTGACCGCGATGATGCCTGCCAGGAGATCGCCCTCGTGGGTTGCCAGGAGCAGCTCGGCCTGGTCTCCCATCACCTCCAGCATGTCCCGGTAGTAGGCCATGGAGCGCACGGCGAAGACGTTGCGGTGCCCGGTCTCTTCCACGAGTTTGAAGAAGGCGGGGATGTCCGCCACGCTGCCCCGGCGCACCTGCACGCCCTTGCGAGCCGCCAGCCCCGTGTTGTAGCGGGTCTTCGCGAGCTGGCGCATCCGCAGGGTCTCCAGGTCCTCCGTCAGGTCCAGCAGCAGCGTCGCCCGCGGCTGGAAGGTGTGCAACGATGGCCGCAACCCCAGGGCGGGCCAGGGAGCCGGATCGCCGCTATTTGGCTCCACTTTCAGGAAGGGCGCCCGCCTGGATCTGGCCAGGCGGTGGAGCGCTTCCAGGAGCGCCCGTCCTGCTTCCAGATGTCCTGCTGGCTGGACCACTGGCCCCCGGGGCACGTAGGCCAGGGGGCCTAGAGGCGTCCGGCGCCAGAAGACCTGGGCGCCAGCGACGCCCCCACCGGCGGCTGCCATGAGGCGCTCCACGGTCCAGCCGTAGCGGGCCTTCAGGTCTCCCCAGCGGGAGCTCTGGAGGAGATGGCCCTCGGGCGAAGAGGCTACGAAGTCGTCCCACTCCGCGGCGCGCTCGATCCGCCGAAGGCCCGGAGCCTCCGCCAGGTGGCTGGCCGCTGGACCCGTGGTCACGGCCCCCGCCTCCCTGCCGCCACGGAAGCAGGAGCACGATCACCCTCCCCTCCTGTGGGCAGGCAGTCCACCTGGGCCAGGAGTATGGTCCCCAGGGCGTGCTTCACACCAGGTAGCCGGGACAGCAGCCCGTCGAGCCACACGCCAAAGGGCCCCAGCCGGTTCCCCACCCGCCACCGGGGCAGAGAGCACACCGCCATGGTCTTGAAGCGGCAGGGCGAGAAGGCGCGCCGCAGCAGCCCTTCCAGCTCGCCGGCGGTGGTCCGGTGCCAGAACAGGTCGTGGTGCACTCTATCGCGCGGGAACATGCGGCGCACGGCCCAGGAGTAGCTGTGGGTGGCGAGGGCCAGTCGAGCTGGCCGGCACGCCACCCGCTCCATCTCCTGGAGCACCTGGAGGCGCGCCTCTTCCGTGGGGAGGTGGAGCAGCAGGCCCGCGCAGAGGACCTGGTCGAAGGCGCCGGGCTGAAAGGGGAGATGGGTCGCGCTGGCCTGAAGCAGACTGACGGTGGCGCCGAAACGCCGGCGGGCCAGGAGCAGCTCCTCTCGAGAAAGATCGATCCCCACTACCGAGGAGGCTGAGAGGAGCCCGAGCGTGCGCCCCGTACCGCAGGCGACCTCCAATCCACGCTGTCCGGTGGTCCCGCCCAGGGCCGCGGCGTAAGCCCGTAGCTCCACTGCAGTTTGGAAGTCGGTGAAAAAGTCCTCGTACACTGCCGCGTCGGCGTCGCGCGTGCGCATCTCACGCGCGGCGGAGTCCCACGTCTGTCCCTGCTCCACGCCTTCCCCTGGCACGTTCCGAGATGCTCCCTCCAGGTCTGCCACAGGCCTGCCTCCTAAGGTAGGTCCACGGGGCGCTGGAAGAGCCATCCTGCACCGGGAAAGCGCTCACGAGTCGGGCAGTACTTGGTGGTGCGCTCCGCATTCATGATCTGATAGTGCAGGTGCGGCACGTCGGAGTAGCCGGTGTTGCCCACCCTGCCCACCGTGTCGCCCCGTTGCACGGGCCAGCGGGCCACCAGCGTGTACTGATCAAAGTTCCGGGGGCGGCTGAAGGTGGCATCGAAGGCGAAGGTGGGCGAATGCGGCTGTACGAACGCGTTACGTGGTACCAGGGGAAGGGTGGCCCCTAGGTCCAGATGGCCGTACTCCGCCCGCAGGCTCCCGTTCAGTACGCTGACGAACACGCCCATGCCGCCGCTGGGCCCAGGTAGGGGGTAGCGGGCCGTAGTGGGAGGAGGCAGGCCCAACATGATGTCGGTGGGCACGCCATAGTAGGCGAAGCTGTTGGCAGTGGTGACCACGTAGAGCTCCGCGTCGCCCCGCATGGTGGCGATGACCGGCGTTCCCGCGGGCAGATACCAGTCCACCCCCGGCGCACCCTCGTAGCTGTCATGGAGGCGGCAGTTCCAGCCGTAGCGGTTCGCTTCCATGTCGTTGGCCTGCCGTGGCTGGTAGTCTCGCGCCACCTCCAGCACGGTGGGGCCGTCGGGAGCGGCTGGGACCACGGCCCTGCCCTGGCCTGTTTCCACCACCCGCATGGGCCGCACGTTCAGAGGCAGCGGAAAGCCGACCGGCTCGTCGCGCGCGGCCTGCGGGTTGGCCGTCGGGTTCGGTGCTCCTGGGGTGTTCCTCCCACCGTCCCCGGCGGGAGTCGTCGCGGGCGACGCCTGCCCCTGGCCGTCGGCTGGCTGACCCTGGGCGCCGCTGCACGCCGCCAGGGCAAGCCAGCCCAGGACGGCTAGCAGGAGCAGACCAGGAAACGGCAGTCGGAACCAGATCGGGCGCAAAAGGACAATCCTTGCTGCAAGGATTCCCCCCTTTGGGATCACCTCAAGCTCGCCAACGCTGTTGAGCTATCATACATCAGTAGAGCGCCAGGGAGTACCATGCGTATTCGAGGGTGTTTAACAACGTGTTTGGCCGCTCGCGGTTCACCCCCACGCGTGTGGGGACAGCCCTCGACCATTGGCGAGCGGTTGGCCTGGGCCCGGTTCACCCCCACGCGTGTGGGGACAGCATCATGTTGTCGATGTTGGCCAGGACCCGCTGCGGTTCACCCCCACGCGTGTGGGGACAGCTGACTCTGCCACACTCCCCTGGTCTGGAATGTCGGTTCACCCCCACGCGTGTGGGGACAGCACGGCCAGGTCAGCGTCGTATTGTTGGCGGGCCGGTTCACCCCCACGCGTGTGGGGACAGCATGCAGGCTCGCATTGGCCGGGTCAACATGGCCGGTTCACCCCCACGCGTGTGGGGACAGCGCAGCAGCACCCGCGTTCTTCTTCTCCAGGAGCGGTTCACCCCCACGCGTGTGGGGACAGCATTTGCAGTCACGAATATACGCATCCGAATCTACGGTTCACCCCCACGCGTGTGGGGACAGCCTCCACTAGGCTCGCAGAGCCGCCAACTCATTCGGTTCACCCCCACGCGTGTGGGGACAGCTATAGGATTCTTACAAAAATCAAGCGCCGGGACGGTTCACCCCCACGCGTGTGGGGACAGCTTCAGCGATGCGTTCCAAGGTCGCACAGCCCCCGGTTCACCCCCACGCGTGTGGGGACAGCAAACTGCCCGAATCCTTCCATGATTCCCTCTCCGGTTCACCCCCACGCGTGTGGGGACAGCGACTTGTAGGTCTCCTGGGCGCGGCACCAATACGGTTCACCCCCACGCGTGTGGGGACAGCGTGATGGGTGCAGAGATTCTCTTCTCATCCAGCGGTTCACCCCCACGCGTGTGGGGACAGCATCACCTTATGTTCTGTCTGAGCCTGGCGTCCCTGGTTAACCCCCACGCGTGTGGGGACAGCAGCTCCCGGGCGGCAGTGGCAGTGGTATACAGCGGTTCACCCCCACGCGTGTGGGGACAGCCTGTTCCCAGAGTTTGAGATTGGTCATCAAGGCGGTTCACCCCCACGCGTGTGGGGACAGCCTGAGCACGCTGGGCTTGAAAACCCCGTGGCGCGGTTCACCCCCACGCGTGTGGGGACAGCATTGACGCGTCCCTGGGACCAACTCTCGGTTGCGGTTCACCCCCACGCGTGTGGGGACAGCCACTCGTCGGGGATTTTTTGTTCGTTCCACAGCGGTTCACCCCCACGCGTGTGGGGACAGCGACATAGACGATGGCGGGTGGGTGATGGTGGACGGTTCACCCCCACGCGTGTGGGGACAGCGGCTTCCCGTCAACGCCCAAGGCTGGCCGGGGCGGTTCACCCCCACGCGTGTGGGGACAGCAGCGCACCTGCTGGCGGAGAAAGTTGATGGCTCGGTTCACCCCCACGCGTGTGGGGACAGCCCCGTCTACCTGCATGCCTTCAGGCAAGTGTACGGTTCACCCCCACGCGTGTGGGGACAGCAGCAAAAGGATGCGCCAGGGTCTGGGGCAAGGCGGTTCACCCCCACGCGTGTGGGGACAGCTCCTTCATTGGGTTGCTCTATCCCGGCTTCGCTCGGTTCACCCCCACGCGTGTGGGGACAGCATCCCATCGTTCCTCTCCTCTCCTCCTGCCTACGGTTCACCCCCACGCGTGTGGGGACAGCGTGCAACGTCTCCCCTGGACCTGGCACGACGTCGGTTCACCCCCACGCGTGTGGGGACAGCGATGGGCTCGAACTCGACGCCGAGCACTGCGATCGGTTCACCCCCACGCGTGTGGGGACAGCTCATAAGGGTATAGAGATAGCCACCAACATGACGGTTCACCCCCACGCGTGTGGGGACAGCGCTCTGGCTCCGCTCCAGTATCATGGTGCCCTCGGTTCACCCCCACGCGTGTGGGGACAGCGACGGTGGCGGCAGTTGTCGCCAGTTCTGGGGGCGGTTCACCCCCACGCGTGTGGGGACAGCCTTCGGCATACACGGCGCCACAGCGAGCACGGCGGTTCACCCCCACGCGTGTGGGGACAGCTCCCACGGGCGCTCCCTCACCTGCTCGGAGGGCGGTTCACCCCCACGCGTGTGGGGACAGCTATTATGCACAGCATTATGGATGGATAGATATCGGTTCACCCCCACGCGTGTGGGGACAGCCAGCAGATAGAGGCGAGTGATCTGACGGCAGGCGGTTCACCCCCACGCGTGTGGGGACAGCACTGGAAAATGCAGAGAAAAATCCTACTTCTCAGGCACAGAACCCGGCACCCGCACCAGGGAAAGTCCTTCGAAGTCTACCACCTCCCGCGATGGAGTTCCCCAGGTCCGAAGCGCGAATCCCTGCTCATTATCCGTGCTATGGGCCATCACTGCTCCTCCTCCCTTCAGGCTGTGACACACCAGTGTCCAGAGCTGCTCGCGCACCATGGCAGACACCCTGCCCACAAACATCCCGGTGGAGGCCTCCAGCAGCCATCGGGTCAGTTCACCCCGCAACGATGCAGGCACCCGCTCTAGTCTTAGCACCAGCATAGCTTCACCTCGCTAAGCTCGCATGGCTTATTCCACCAGGCACTGTTCCCGCTTCAGGGTCCCATAGGCCGCCGGGGAGGGCGTCGTCTGCGTCGTAGGGGCTGTCCTGATCCTGCTCCCCAGCTTTCACGCCGAGGGCGCGCTCAATATCGGGGATGATACGGGTTAATAGGCGCTGCCTGTGGAAGGCATCCCTGCACGCCAGCCGCACCCGCGTCTCCAGTTGCTGAAACCCTTCTTCGGCAGCCCCAAATGCAATGGGGATGCTGAAGTCGACCTTGTAGAGATCAGCAATGTCGTAGACGAAGGAGAGCATCTTGCCCGTATGGATGAACCCCAGGGCTGGGGAGTAACCGGCAGAGACGATGGCGGCATGGGAAATCCCGTAGAGACAACTGTTGGCCGCGGAGAGCGCACGGTTCATAGGGTCGGCGACACTCCAGTCCCCCCGCTGGTAGGCCCTTCCAGACCAGGGGACCCCGGTTGCGCGGCTGGCCTGGGCATATGCCTCCCGGACGCGGATGCCTTCTTTACCCCGTATTTGCTGCAAGGTGAGACCAGGGTCCAAGGGATCGGGAAAGCGCATCTCATAAAGTCGCCGCACCACCTGCAGCCGCAGGGAAGGGTGGGTGCAGAGGTACGCCTGATGGAGCAGGCGCCGGGCCGACCGGGTTTCGCCCAGTCCGACGGCATAGCAGCGCACGCCCTCTTCCCCCGTCCATAACACCATGCACCCATTCTCCGACAGGGCGCGGATGGCCGCGTGCGTGATTCTGGTGCCCGGCCCGAGCATCAGTAACGACAGGCTCGCGCAGGGGACCGCGGTGACACCTCGTTCATCGTGCAAGGCAATGGCCTTGTCCTCCTGATCCACGCGGCAATGCTCCACGTAGAGATAGCTCCAGCTATCCCGTATCTTGGGCAAAGCATGCAGGTCTTTCATATTTCACCTCCCTAGTGGGGCGACTGACAGGAGGCCGCACCCAAAGGCTTTCGCGGGACCAATGCCGCGTACGAGGGTATTGTGGAAGTGCGCCGGATCAATGACTTCCAGGATGCCCTCATATCGAGCGGATCGGAGCCGCCGACCAGGGCCCTCCTCCTTACCCTTGCGCCAGAAGAGATATCCACCCTGAGGAGGAAAGACTTCAACGAGCCGAAAGCCTGGCCGAGCCCGGTTCTCTTCCGCGCGCCGTTCCAGCCACCGGTGCAGCTCGACGGCCGGGACGGGGACATCCTTGCCGATCCACCGCGCATCAAAGGGATTTCCCCAGGAATCCAGAGACCTCGGACTGACCTTCCTGACCGGATTGGCAAGGAGCCGGAACCGCAGCCGCTGGTTAGCGGCGAACCGTGGATCATAAGGCCGTACCTCAGGGGGGCCTGCCAGCAAGTAACCGGCGTTGTAAAATGCATACTCCCAATCAGGCCTAGCCCCGGACTGCACCAGAATGGCTGCCCGACCCCCCGGCAGAGGGTCCACCCGGAACAAGAAGGCCTGGGCCTCTGTACGCGGGCCGTGGACATGCTGGGAGCCATCGGGTGCGAACGGCTTCAGGAACGGCGGATCGTCTTTCTTGCGCGCCGCAGTCGGGAACGCCATGCTCAGGCGCTGATGGACGTGGTACATATTGCGCAGCCACAGCCGCCCTGGCCGTGGGTGGTCGGGGTCGCTTCCCACATTGACCCAAAGGCACGATAGGTACATGCTATTCCACCTCCTCGGCCTCAAGACGCCGGCGGCGCGTCTCAAGCGAACGAAATTGAATGATCTGCTGTCGTTTCTCGATGATCTTGTCTCGCCAGCGCGGGTCTTCCGGGTTGATGCGATCTATGCCCATGCCATAGCCGTATTCGATCATCGTCACCGCGTCATGACAAAGCCGGCAGAGTGAGCGGAGGTCGTCCTGGGTTTCGTCGCCTCCCGCCCTACGGTAGGTGATGTGCTGCACGGTCCTGGTCCACGCTGTCAGAGGGGCCTTGCAGAACACGCACACGTAGTGGTCGGCCTGCAGTCGGGCAGCGCGGGCGGCGCGGTACTGGGAGTTGCTATAGTCGGCCTGAGGCCGACGGTCTCCTGGCGTATGGCGCTGTGCAGGCTCTTCGCTAACGCTGACTTGGCCACCACTCCCCACCCGCAATTGGAGGCGTATGACGAACCTGGGAGCATGCGCCGGGGGCGCAAAGGTCAGCGGCACGTCATACGATACGAGCGCCCCGGCGGGTGCTACTGGCTCCGCCAGCGACGGCTGCCAATCGAGCAGACACTCCAGGGTTTGTCCGGGCTTGTCCCCTCTGAGCCTGGGCCGCCATGGGACGGAGCAGAGAGCGGCCAGCAGGTCGCCAGATTCCATGGCGGTGCGCTCCAGCAACGGACGGGAGGGCGGGCAGGCCTTTCTCCCCAGGTAGGGTGTCCAGTGGGGTTTGCGCAGCGCCGCCTCGAGGCGGGCGACCAGCGTCGGCTCGCCCTGCAAAGCGACCAGAAAGCTGGCGTCGCAGAGGTACTCCCGCCGCGTCAGCATCGCGCCCGCTTTGGTCTTGCCGTCGGCTGTGCGCATCCGCATATGGGCACCCACTGTATGGTAGTCCCACCAGCGGACGCCCGGGCGGTCCGCCCGGACTCCCATGCGGAGGGCGCTCAAAGTCGGCAGCCACTCCTGATGAGCCTCGTTACGCGAGACGCCCAACGCGGCGCACAGGAGGCCGATCACTCCTGACTTGGTGGGGGCTTCAGCCGTGCGCCGTACCACAAACTTGGACTGCTGGTCTCCCCAGGACTGCAGCGGGCCTTCCAACCGTAGGAAGAGGATGTGGTCGCTCATAGGGCGGGCTTCCCGTTCAAAACGACGCGTTGGACGGCATCCCAGTCATAGCCGATCCCTGTGATGACGGCGCGGACCAGGTCCTCCAACGACGCCAGGTTGTGCTCGGCAACGGCCGTGTCCGCCTTCCCTTCCTGGACTGTCAATGGGTAGCGGCCATTGGGGGAGAACCAGAAGCGCATCTGCGGCCTGCCGTAGCCGGTATCCAGGTCATGGACGTACTGGCCCAACTGGGCGATGCTTTGGGAGATGACGTCCTGGTCGTCCTTCGTCACCGGGTTTGCAAAGGCGTTCATGTAGTTGATAGGCGTGTCCCTGATCTCCACCAGTATCCCGTCAGGCCGGTTGTGCGCCGCGAACCTGTTCTGCATGCCGGAGGGATTGACCATCGCCATCCCGCGGAGGAACGCGCCCACCGTGTGCGCGGCAAGCTCCTTGTGTTGCTCGCCATAGCCGCTCAGGTTCCCTAAGAGGGTCTCCCAGTTGATGGAGAAGTACTTGTAGAAGCAGGCGGAGGCGAACATCGCTTCGTCTACGAACCCTGCCCCTGCATCCTCTCCCGGGACATCGTCCTTTGCCACGTAGTAGTCCACTTCCGGGCGGGCTTCATGCGTGGAGATCGCGTGGGCCACCTGCAGGGCCGCCTCCACCGTTGTCTCGAGGGACCTCCACGGATCCCTCGCAGACTTGTCGGGCTCCAGCATGCGCCCCGATAGCGCCATGTCCGGCACTGCTGTCCGCTTGGCAATCAGTTCGGCGAATTCTCGCGCAAGTTGCTGGTCGCTCTTGCCGGCTCCGTCCTGCAATAGGGACGCCATCTCCCGGATAGCCTCGTGAGTCGTATACACAAGCGCCTTGCTCGTATTTCCACCGCTAGCGCCGTCTTCGTCGGCTCCTGAGCTCTTCTTTGTCGTCTCCTTCACCTCGAATCCGCACAACGCGAGGACCTTCTCTGCCCGTGCCTTCACCGGGGAGTCCTTCACCTGAGCCGCGACCAATTGGGCCAGGCGTCGCGTGCGAACGCCGCCAAGCAGGGTCTGGAACTCGCTGCTGGTGCGGATGCTGCGCTTGATGGCCTGGCTGGAGATGCGAGAGCGCAGGACGCCCCCGAAGTAGCAGGTCTTGGGCGCTCCAAGGTCGTCCCGGTTGAGGTTGGCGGGGCTGTGGTTTTGAATCGCGTGAATCTCGATCAGCATGGTTATCTCCTTTCGTCGGTTCCCAAGAATTCCTCTGCCCACTTCAAGCGAACGGACTCCCGTTCCCATCTGGACAGGTCATCCGTAAGGCGCACCCAGTCGAGCCTCCGGCCGTCCGCGGCGACCTGAGCAAGCGCCCACCGCAACTGTGGCTCGATCCGATCCAGCGGCAGCATGAGCATCCGGTCGAACCTCTCCTGGAAGCGCCGCCCCTCCGGGTCCCTGCTTGGCCTACACTGGCGCAACTGACCGGCGAGCGTCATGCCACGCAAATGCAAGATCGGGCAGCAGGCGTAGAGCTTCGCAACCAGCCAGGCCACCTCGCGTCTCGGCGCACGCTGGTTCTTGCTCCGCAACGGCCACCAGATGCCCGCAAACAGGTCGAACCCATCCACCGACTGGTTCAAACCCTGCCCGCTGTGAGTCCTCAGCAGCCCGAGGTCTCCCCGCTTCAGCCGCGTCAAGGCGCCAATGTATTCATCCGTTGGGGTCATCCTGCGCCCCCCTTTTTTCTTGCGGTTTTCTTTCCTGTGGCCGTCTCTGCTGGCGTTGGCCTCATATCCGGCAGCGCGTGGGAGATGTGCCTTCGTCGCTGGACCGCTGCAGTTGTGAACCCCGGAGAAAGCGATCTGGCAATCAGCTCCATCATGGGGCCGTATTCGCTGGCGGCCTCCTGCCATGCGGCGTCACCGCCGGAAAGCAGTTCGCCCGCTTTGGCAGAGACCTTGCCCTCCACGTGGGGGCGGATGGCGACGATGGCCGACGCAATCTCGGGATGATTGCGTTTATGGGGAGACCCCTTTCCGTTGGGGGGTGCGACTCTACGAGCCATTCCTGTGCCTTCCTTCTGCCATTGCACTATGAAAGAAGCCGGTTCTGGTTGAGTTGATTTCGTAGTTCGCGCACTGACCGTTCGCTCCCAAACATCAATGTTCTTTGCTTGGTCGGTAGCGAACCCGACGACAAGCAGCGTTACTGGCTTGTCGCCAGAGCCGAACTTGCCCGTTTCCACCATCCTAGCAAACAAGTCAGGCCACGGACGGTCCATCCTAAATTTGCCTGCCGCCGTGAGGTCCGGCGTTTTCAATGTCTTGCTGGGCGTCTTGTCTGTGTAAACGACATGCGGGTCATGCCATTGCTCATTCTCTTGCTTGCCAGCAGTCTGGAACTCACATGTTTTCAGGAGTGCTGTTCCAGGTGATCCGCAGGCGGTGCATGAGTCTGGAGGCCCATCTGGATCATGCAACCAGACTCTCCTGGACAACAGAGTCAACCCTGTGAGCAAGGGCACCGCTTGGCCTGTGAGTGGCTGAAGGTCAGGCTTACCCCACGCAGGCACACCGAGGCTAGCGCATGGAGCCCAATTCAGAAGCAGCGTCTCAAACAGTGATTTGCCCAAAGGAATGACATAGATAGGTGGAGCACCGTTGATGCCAGATCTCAGATCCGGCAGGCCGCTGACAGAGAAGAGCGGCAGGCGCAACAGGCCCATAGCGCAGCAGGCAAGACAAAGCCCATCTTTGTTGTCTGTGGAATGTCTGAAATGCCAGAAGTTGTTGCCCGTGGGTATCTCTTGGATCAGGTCGGTAATCGCCCGGGGCCGTTGCGCCCCATGATCTTGATAAAACCTCTTTCCCTCCCCAAGAAGGTTGAAGTAGTCCTCATGCTCGTCCAGCTTTGCGAACCACTCCGCAGGGAAGGAGCCGCCAGAGGAAACGTCCATGCCTGCCGGCGGATTGCCTTTGCACCAGTACAGTAATGCCAGCAGGAAACGGAGGATCGCTAGCCGGTCCATAGGATTGCTTGCCGCGATTTGCCGGATTGTGCCCGCTTGCGTAAGCGCCTCTCTGACGCCGACTCGACGGAGCTTCCCGTCATTGTTCAGGCACGGTATCCACGGTTCATCGAGGAGATTGAACTGCATATGGGCCTCCTATTACTCAAGAATACGGTTCCCCATTATAGGGCGATGGAAGTGTCACGGTCTTGTTGCTCAGCTCCCACAGCCGGACGAAAACGTGGCGCGTCTGAAGGACGCTCGTGAGCGCCCGGTCCTGTAGTTGAAAAGCTGGACTCGCCTCCAAAGGGCCTCCGCAACCACTGCCACATCAACTAGTACCTAGTATCCTAAATCAGCGTCACAACGCCCAGCCCAATCCCGCTCACCCTGAGCTTGTCGAAGGGTGGGCCGCTCATGGTTCGACAGGCTCACCACGAGCGGCAGGTCCTAACGCTCTTTTCCGAAAGTAGGTACTAGTGTAGTG